>NZ_PUIA01000016.1:600000-967684 GCF_002967715.1 Blastopirellula marina | reverse complement strand
GGACGCTGCTGGCCATTTGGGCTTCGCTGTTTGTAGCCAAGCGAAGCCTGCACGAAGCGAAAGTCCCGCTCAACAAGCTCAGCCCAACTCGCGTGATCGACCTGCTGCAGGCAGCAATGCGTGACCTACTGTCCGGCAACACCAGAACCAGACTCGACTTTACAATCTGCCTGAAGGTTGATGAATCCCATCGAATCACAAGTAAACAAAGCCGAAACTATCCAAGAAAGAAACAACCCCCTAGCTGCGGCCCACCCAACGTGAAGACTGCCACTGCAAAGCAAATCGCCCGAGCTAGAGAGTTCTTGTAGAATCGTTACCAGCGTTGAGTGGCACTGCCAGGATACCAATCCGTTCATTATCCTGAAACAGCGGGCTTGCTACGAATACAGCATCCTTGGAATGCAGCGGATCAAGTCGATCTGCGTTTGATCCGAGGTGGTCAGCAGCGAGGGCGGCGTCAGTACCGATACCATCCTCGTTGTGCGAATTTGCAACGCTCGGGCGGGTAGTCTTTATTACTTCGAGAAGTGGGAGGATCTATGGAGACTATTGTGCAGGCTGTATTCTGGGCCGTCGTTGCCTGGGCTTGCTACAGGACCGATAAGCAATTAGGAAGTCGAAAGGGATTTCACGCCGGTCGCCGCTGCGGTCATTCGTCGTGACGGTAGAATTTTGATCCGCAGTTAAGTCTCGCAGGTTGAAGGGGGCAGGTCAGGTTTTCAGTTCAACTTGGTTTGCTCCGACATCTCTAGCAGTCGGTTCGTCATCTTGCTCGTCTGCTTCTGAACTCCAGGCCATTGGCTTCCCACACGATCACAACAACCAGAGTTCATAACACGCGTTGCAACAAGATAACAGGAAATTGCCTCCGCTACAGCAACATCCCCTGGAAGAATCCTGGAAGAATCCTGGAAGGCTATCACTTTAAGACTGGTTTCATTCGTGGAGTTAGGTCTCTCTCGGAAAGTTTTTGCTTGGATATCAATACTTTATGGCAGATTACACGTGCCAGGAGGAAGAAGTGGCGATGCTCAGAGGATTTCGAGGTTTGTACCTGCGATCCATCCTGATGTCCCATCATTCTTCTCAATCCTGATCCACGGTCCGTCGGCCCTTAGCACTCGAAGTGATTCGCCTTCTACAACCGTCGTACTGGCGATTTCGGGAAACTCATTCCCAGGGGCTTCGCGTAGGATGACTTTGTCCGTGGCGACGATGGCACGAGGGACGCTGGAGCGTTCAAAACCGCTAAAGTAAATAACAACGAGACCTGCGAGTAACAAGCAACACAACGAAAACGACGCTAATCCACTATGAAGCCGATTGAGAAGCAATGAGCTGAGGACAGCCATCCATGCAATCGCCCATGCTGCCACGAGCAAAATGGCAATGGTATATGTCGAGACAAAACGTTCGACACTCCCAAGACCAAACAGGCTTCCCAACGATGTCGTCGCATCATGAGTGTCCGTTGAGAGGGACTTGCGTGCAACTACTAAGTTGTTGCGTGCTTGTGCATGGAATGCGTCGACCGCAAGGGAACGCTCGTAGTTGGCGATTGCCTTTCCACGCGATCCTAACTGAAGTTGGACATTGCCAAGATTGGTATAGAGGTTAGCATTGCAAATGCCTGCCTGGATCAGTTGGTCATACTTGGTTGCGGCTCGGGAGAAACATTCCTTCGCAACGGCCGTATCCGTTGCGGAGACCTTCTTTCCATCCAGGTAGGCTCGGTTCGCCTCGTCGAAAATGATTTCCATCTGCGATTTAGAAAGTGAGTTCAAAGGCGATGATTTCGAGTTGGATAATTCGATCTGCCGCGAAGCTGACTCTTGTTTCCCCGTTTTGTCGACTTTCCCCATGGAGTACATCGCAACCGGGACCATGAGGGCGATTCCGGCGAACGTCCAGCATGCCATCGCTGTCATCCGACGGCGTCCGATCTTTGGTATTTGTGTACCGTTGTTATGCTTTGGAGCCATTTTCGATCGTTGATCAATTATCGCGATCGCTTGACTTTTCAGCGTGGAAAGTTGCTGGTCAGGTGAGCCTCCGTAGGAGGCGTGATCGCAGTCGTTCAGCAATTGGCGCAGTTCCAGGTCTTCCGATTGCGTAATGTTGTCCGATTCTGACGAAGCAAAGCGGTTCAATACCGCTGCAATCGCCGACGGAGAGCTTGCCGTTTCGATCGACCGACGAGCCGCTCGAAAGCTTTCCCTGTCTTCGCCGAAAAACCACTGGGAAATTGATTTTCGATTCCTTGCGGCCCATGAGATGCAAACGATTGTCGGCGGGAGTACCACGGCAACAATCCAGGGCAAGTTGGAGTTGTGGCCGGCCGAGACAATTGCATCGTTGCCCGTGTAGTTCGTCAAATCAAAGACAGGTTGCGAACCGCCCTTTGCTGACAGCGAATTGTCGCCATCGACACTGCTGACAATGGCATCGAGTTGCAGGCGTTCCGCCTCCGTTACTTCAATGGCAATGGGCTTGCTTTCTACAGTGACGAAGGTTTCGGCTTTCGGATCGAAATAGGAGAGCGGAATAGCGGGGATATGGGTAATTCCAGCACGTCTGGGACGGATGGTTGTCGTAAATAACTTAGTGTCGTCTTGAACGATGCCGGCCAGTGGCTCTTTGGTCACCTTGAAGTCGGCCGTCAGTTGCGGAAGCGTCTCGAGCGGTGGAGCTTGAACCAATTCCATCGGGCCATCACCGCGAATTCCTATGTGCAAAGTGATCGGATCACCCGCTTTCACGGTTGTTGGTGAGGCTTGAGTGACAATCTGATACTGGCCAACGGTGCCACGGTAGTCGGCTGGTCGGCCTGCGGTAGGAACAGGCTTTACGTCGATCGAGTCAATCGTGACCTCTGCCACAATGGGGCGACTATCGGTAATGGCCAAAGAACTGCGGCGAAACGGGGAGTGCCCCATGGTACCAAATGGGGACCGACCTCCAAAGTAGTCATTGTCAAACATCGAAGCGAATGGATCTCGCGACTTACCAAGCTGCGTGGGATAGTCGACGACGATGTTCAGGTCGTCGACCGTGATCTTACCGGGACGCGTGGGATAGATTAAGGTCTCGACCTGGTAATGGTAATAGGCGTGTTCTTCCCCCAGAGAATCTTCGCGTAACACCTCGTCGCCGCCAGGGCGTTGCCGGTTTTCCGCGAGTTCGTTCATACGCTCGGTGAACGCACCCCAGTTGGTTGCCTCCGATATTAACTGCCACATATTCTCTTCACTTAATGTGATGTCGTACTGAGCATCATGGTATGGTTTGACCCACAAGTTAAGGGTGAGCGAGAGAGGCTGGCCAACGTAGATTTCTTTCTGCTGTCCCGTGACTTCTGCAAAAAGTAAATCACCTGTTTCGTTTTTGGTCGCGACGAATCGAATGGGACGCGTCGATTGCCATTGACCGTCGACATCTACCTGGATCGGTGGGATTACGAAGGTGCCTTCCCGCCGTGGAGTAATTTGCCAAGAGTATGTTGTTGAAACATGGTCGGAACGTCGACCATTGACGATCGTCGTCTGCGTGCTGCGGCTCGGTGTACCAGAAGAACGGATGGCAAGGCCGTCAACTTCAGGAAGACTGGGTTCCCCGTGCGACGGTGCGTCGGAGATCTTCAGGTACAACGAAATCGGTGCGCCGACGTAGGCTTCCCGGGCCGAAAGCTCTGCACGGACATCCGCCGCCTGTGCAGCCGCCGAGCAAACGGCGATTGTGGCAGCGGCTAACAATGCTTGGGAGATGGTTCGAAGATTCATCTTTTGACTCATGCTCGGGCAAATAGTGATGTTGTGGTCCTGTGGAATAATCTTGTGACGAATTACCAGTCGCGATCGACCGGAACGTAGCTGCGAGTCGCCTTCTGTTGGTTCTCAAGTCGACGCAGCAGTTCGCGATCTCGGACAGCTTGCAGCAGCTTTTGGGCTTCCTCCTTCGTAATCGACTGTGCCTCGTCCTCAGAGGCAGGGGAGGTGTTGCCGAACTCTGGTACGCCTGAAGGTTGATCTTCCTGAGATTGCTCTTGCGACATCTCTCCAGGTTTGCCTGACGCGGGTTGCTTTTGATCCTGTTGCTGGTCCTGTTGCTGGTCCTGCTGCTGGTCCTGCTGTTGATCCTGCTGTTGATCCTGCTGTTGGTCCTGTTGTTGGTCCTGTTGTTGGTCCTGCTGTTGGTCCTGCTGTTGGTCCTGCTGTTGGTCCTGCTGTTGGTCCTGCTGTTGGTCCTGCTGTTGGTCCTGCTGCAATTGGTCAATCAACATCTGGGCCAATTGTGCGTTGGCGCGGGCATCGGTGTCGTTGTTATTTTCGGTAAGGCTGCCGCGATAGTGGTTGATCGCGGACTGGAGCCGCTCGATGGCTGCCTGCTTATCTTGTTGGGCAATCTGAACGGCCTCGGCATAGTCGCAATTGCCCAGGTTGTAGCGGGCCTTGGCACTCAATGCCTTGTCCCCGGTGGCGATGGTCTGCGTGAAGAGGTTCCTCGCTGCTTCGTTCTGTCCCATCCGGTACTGGGCGACAGCCTGGTTGTAAAGGAGTTCTGGTGAATCGGGACTAACCTCTGCTGCTGCCTGATAAGCATCGAGGGCATTCTGGACGTTCCCTGAACGCATCGCCTCATTTCCCTTCCGAACGAGAGTCTCCGGTGCTTCGGCCCAGGCTATTTGCGGTCCCAGGACCAGAATTGCCACGCACGCTGAAGCGACTGTCTTACTCAGGAAACGCGAAGCCCCTCGTGAGGAGACCGGCGATCCGATCTTGGTAGGAAGCAACGTATCGATCAGCAGGACAAGCAGCCCCAAAGCCACGAACCACTGGAAACGGGGGACATAGCTGTTGATCCGAGCGGTTTCAAACTCCTCGGCCTGAACCTGTTCCATATAGCGGTGATAGACCTGATCCATCGCAACTTGCTTGGTACCTGCCGGAATATACGCACCACCCCCTTTCAAAGCGACTTGTTCTAACGTGGTGCCGTTTAGCTTTGACCAGACCTGCTCACCGTGGTATTCGACAAACGAGCGGGCCGAATGCTGGTCAGGGATACGGGCCCCTTGATCCATGTCGCCAAGACCAATAGTGAACACGCGAATATCACGTTGGTCATGCAACAGTTTGGCGATCTTGACCGGTTCGCTCTCTTGATCCTCGCCGTCAGTGAAGACGACGATTGCCTGGTGCTCCCCCGTCTGATCAAGAAACGCGTTGCCGGCGACTTCCAGGGCATCTCCTAAGCGAGAACCTCCCACCGTGATGTTGTGCGGGCCAACCTCGGCAAGGGTTTTCTTGAAATCATGATGATGACTGGTTAACGGAACCATTTGCCGAGCGTCCCCCGCGAACGCTACCAGGCCCACGCGATCGCCGGCCATGGCGTCAACCATGTCGGTAATCTGCTGCTTCGCTCGGGACAGACGATTAGGCGTAGCATCCTCAGCCAGCATCGACCGAGAAACATCCAGCACAAACACCACTTCGATTCCCCGCTGGGGAACCTCTCGCCAAACTTTGCCCCATCGCAAGTCGACCAGCGCGAGCACCAAAGCGACTAGTGCTATGCTGGCCAGAACGCTTTTGATGAGATGTCTTCGCGAGCCGTTCTTGGCCACGATCCGATGAATCAGGTTTCCGGTCGCAAAACGGGTCAAAGCTCGCTTTCGCGCGACCACCGAGATGGCGAGCACACCGATTGTCGCAACGACAATCCAAAGCCAGTTCAAGCTTGCCACGTTGCCGATTTGAATATCCATTGATTCGCTTACTCCGTAATCTTGCGGTAGACGGTGTTGCTGAGCACGACCTGGGTAACCAAGAGCCAGAATGCGATTAAGACCAGGGGCGGAATGCTCCAAACACCAGCGTGAATGGGTTCGATCGCCAATTCACGGTAGTCGACGAAGTGCTGGGCCTCGACGCGGCTCTTCTCCAGTTGGTCAATCTCGTTGTAAATCTTTTCGAGCGACTCGGTATCCGTCGCCCGGTAGTACTGACCACCCGTTGCATCGGCGATGGTCTTCAAGGTTTGTTCATCAATATTGACCTGAGCCATCTGGAAAGTCCGACGGCCAGTGAACGGGTCGACGACGGGTACCGGGGCACGCCCTTTCGTTCCGACGCCAATCGTGTAGACCTTGACGCCCATCGCCGCTGCGAGTTCCGCCGCGACGACCGGATCGAGATCCCCCGAGTTGTTCTCGCCATCGGTGAGCAAGATGACGACTTTGCTCTTAAGCTTGCGTTGATCCTCTTCGCCAAGAGCCGAGAGTTTTTCAACCGCCAGCCCGAGGGCATCTCCAATCGCGGTACCATCCTCGTTTCGATTCAACGCGATTTGTGTGTTGTCCAACTGCTTGATCATGAAGGGATGGTCGAGCGTGGGGGGAGCAATGCCATCGGCATGACGGGCAAACGTGACCAAGCCAACCAGGTCGCTCGTTCTTCCAGAAAGAGTGTCGTCGCCGGAAATGAATTTGCCGACAACATCTTTGACGGCGGTCAAGCGATCGACCGGTTGTCCGTCGAGCTCGAAGTCCATTGCCTGCATACTGCCGGAACGGTCGACCACCATTTCGATCGCGATCCCCTCGCTGTCGACGACGGTGTGCTTGCGGCCTTCTTGCGGACGCGCCAACGCAACGATCAATAGGATGATCGCGGCAACACGCAGCGCCGACGGCAACCATTGCAAACGCTGCTTCCAAGTGGGCGTCAGCCCTGAAAGCCAGCTGGTTGAACTAAACGAAATGGCCGTTTCCCGTTTTCTCCTGACCATCCACCACACCAGGGGAGGAATGATAAGCAGCAGCAACAGAAACCAGGCTGAAGGTCCATGAAACATCAATCGTTCTCCTTGGTAGCTGCCGGCAAAGTGTCACTTATTGGGAGCTTGGCAGACTGCCGAACAAACTGTTCTGCTCGCTCGAGTGCTCGATCGGCGTCCTCGCATCCAGGCTCGAACTGCGCGAACTTCACGAGATCCGCCAGGGTTAGAAATGCCCGCAATTGCCCGCGTTGCTGGTCGTTAACCTGGCTGCTTGTGACAGCTTTGGCCAGGAATTCATCCGTTGTCAGTTTGGGGGCGGCGATCTCGTATTGATCTTCAATGAAATGCCGCACGATGTTTGTCAGGCGGAGATAATAAAGCTGGATGTAGCCTGCCTCCAAAAGACCACTGTGTTTGAGATCGGCCAATTGCGTCAGCGCCCGCTCCTTAGGAGTCGCCAGCGAATTGCGATTGGGCCACGCCCAAACGGCAAGGCCTACCAGCGCGAAGCAAGCGGCCGTTCCCACTGAGCAATAAAACTGCCAATGGTTGGGAGCTTGCACAGCCGGAAGATCGACAACATCCTTGATGTCGCGAAACTTCAGCGGGTCAGGAGTTCCCTCCAAGACGCTTGAAATCGTCACACTCATTGCGGGTGAACGCACAATATCGCTCGTCGAAGGGGCAGTTCGTCGGTCAGCGTAAGCGATGTCGATTGCCGGGATGGAATGCTCGCCGGGAATCAGGCTTTCCAGGCGGTAACGCCGCACCCACTGTCTTCCATTGGGCGTGGGAATATCCGTGGCATCGGTAACCTCCAGGACATTGAACGTTCCAAGCGTTGTTTGGTTCTGAGGCAATGTAACCAGTATGTCCTTTGGCACATCGATGGTTAGTTGAAGGGAAAACGGCTCGGCGATCTGAGCCGTTGACGTATCGATGGTCGCGGTCACTTTGGCTGGCCCCTGGGACTCGCTTTTAGTGATCGACGGCGGAGAGGGCGTTGGCTGGTCGGCTGCAGATGCTGGCATGGTTAACGCAGTAACCAAGAGAGCTGTAGACGCTATCCAACGTATCGCCGGCGCTACCGTGGATTGAATCAAGAGAACCGTGGAACTCAATTTCATCGTCGGCACTCCCTTTGGCTAAAGAACTTTCGCAGGGGATCCACAAAATCTTCTCCTGTGCGAACATGGATGGGATCCATACGCAAACGCTTGAATAGCTGGTCTCGTTGATTTGCCAACGCCTCGGCTCGTTGTGCGTATCGCTGGCGTTGATGACGACTCGAGGTGTCGACCACCACCACTTGTCCTGTCTCTGAGTCGACCAGGTCGAGCAAACCTACATTCGGTAGTTCGTATTCGCGTCGATCGGACACCACGATCGGAATGATGTCATGCTTTCGCCGGGCAACTTTCAACGCTTGCTCGTAGTTGGCATCTTGGAAATCGCTGATGACGAACGCGATCGATCGCCGTTTGGCCGTGCGATTCAGGTGCTCGAGGGCACGCGACAAATTCGTGCCGTGACCGATCGGCTCGCAATACAACAATTCGCGAATGACACGCAAGACGTGACGCGAGCCACTGCGCGGAGGAATCGCCTTCTCGATGTCGTCCGTGAACAAGGTCAGTGCGACTTTGTCGTTGTTGCTAATGGCCGAGAAAGCCAGCGTAGCTCCGATTTCCGCTACCAACTCTCGTTTCGACTGCCAGTGGGTACCCAAGCTTTGTGACGCACTCAAGTCGACCAAGAACGTTGCGGTAAGCTGACGCTCTTCCCGAAACAGCTTGACGAACGGTTCACCGGTTCGGGCCGTTACGTTCCAGTCGATTGCTCGAACGTCGTCGCCGATGCGGTAGGGTCGCACCTCTTCAAACTCGACGCCGCGTCCCTTGAAGGCCGAGTGGTATTGGCCGGCCAACATGTTGTCGGCCAGGTGAGAGGTCCGAATCTGTATGCGGCGAATTTTCTGTAGTACTTCGCGGGGGATCATGAAACATTTCTCGTAATACAGCATGCGGCTGAAAGATGTGAGAACTTACTGAGAGCCAACGAAAGAGTCGTCGAGGAGTGGCCTGGGGGAATGTTTGCGGCCACCCCTCGAACGACGTCTTCGTGTTAGGGAACCGGAACGTGATCGAGAATCGCTCGGATCACGTCGTCGGAAGTCTTCTCTTCCGCCTCGGCTTCGTAAGTGACGATCAAGCGATGCCGTAACACGTCTGGAGCAACTTCCTTGACATCGCCCGGCACCACGTAGCCTCGTCCACCGAGGAATGCGTTTGCCTTCGCGGCCAATGTCAGGCTAATCGTTGCTCGCGGCGAAACTCCATACTGGATCAGGTCTTCGATCGGCAGGTTGAAGGAACCAGGATCGCGTGTGGCGATCACCAGGTCGACGATGTAGTCCCTTACCTTGGTGTCGATGTAGATCTCATCCACCAGGCTGCGTGCCTGAATGATTTCCGCAGGCGACAACGTGGGATTCACTTCGAGCGAAGTCTTGGTGCGTGACATCCGTTCCAATATCTCGATTTCCTCGTCGCGTGTGGGATGACCAACGAGAACCTTGAGCATGAACCGGTCCATCTGAGCTTCCGGAAGTGGATAGGTGCCTTCCTGCTCGATGGGGTTTTGCGTTGCCATCACCAGGAATGGATCGTCCAGCGGATAGGTATGATGGCCGATGGTGACCTGGCGTTCCTGCATTGCTTCCAAGAGAGCACTCTGCACCTTGGCGGGTGCTCGGTTGATTTCGTCGGCCAGAATCAGATTCGAGAAAATGGGGCCCTTCTGAATCGCGAACTTCTGTTCGTGCGGACGATAAATCTGCGTGCCGATCAGGTCGGCAGGCAGCAGGTCGGGAGTGAACTGGATTCGCTGGAAGCCGGTACTGATACCTTTGGCCAGGCAAGACACGGCGGTCGTCTTCGCCAGCCCAGGAACGCCTTCGATGAGCAGATGGCCATTGGTGAGTAGGCCCACTTGCATCCGGTGTATCAACTGCCGCTGTCCGACGATGACCCGGCCGATCTCATCTAACAGACGCCGGAAGGGAGTGCTGCGAATCTTGATTTCTTCAGTGAGCTCGTTAATCTGGCGATGATCTGTCTGTTGGGTATTTGTGGTCACCATCAGTTGTCCTTGAAAACAATGCGCAGTTTGGAAGTGCCGCTGGTTCTGTTGCTCAGAGTGTCGTTTGAAGTCGACAGGCATGAGTTGCACCATGTCGTTGCCCAGAAAGGCAACTCGTGTGCCAATGCGATTTGAAGCCTAAAAACAGGGTGTTTTTGCTTGGGGAGCCCAATGCCGTGGGGCATTTTGCCCCGCGAGCCCAGAATGCCCCACGGATCTGTCCAGAAGTGGACGCGAAAGAGAAGATCACGCGATGGCCAAGAGAGAGCAACCCCACGGCCAAAGAAGGAGTGCCCCAGAGGCTAGTCGCTCACACCATATTGCTTCAGCTTGCGATAAAGCGTCTTGCGGTCGAGTCCCAGGATTTGGGCGGCGAGTGTTTTGTTGTTTTCAACGGTGCCCAGAACATGGAGGATATATCGCCGTTCGACTTCTTGCAACGGAACCAACTCACTTGGGTCGTCACCGCCAATAAAGACTTGGGAGCTTCGATAGTCGCGAATCTTTTCCGGCAGGTCATCCACAGCCACCTTGTCAAAGGGAGTCAAGGCGACGGCTCTTTCCATGATGTTTCTCAGTTCACGGACATTGCCAGGCCAAGAGTAATTCAGCAATCGTTCCGCGGCAGGATCGGAAATGCCGACCACTTCTCTGTGCGAACGCTTGGCAGCTTGATCGACAAATCGCTGAGCGAGCAACAGCGTATCGGTTCCCCGGGCGCGCAGCGGTGGAATGTCCAACTGAATGACATTGATCCGATAGAAGAGGTCTTCGCGAAATCGTCCTTCCTCCACTTCCGTCAAAAGATCTCGATTGGTCGCCGTGACTAAGCGGACATCGAACGGAACTTCCTGATCGCCACCAACCGGTCGAACTCGGCTTTCCTCGAGTGCCCGGAGGAGTTTCGGTTGCATGGCAAGTGGCAGTTCACCAATCTCATCCAGGAAAAGAGTACCTGACTCGGCCTGTAAGAATAGACCTCGACGTTCGGCCTTGGCATCCGTGAACGCTCCCTTGGCATGCCCAAAAAGTTCGCTTTCCAGCAAAGCTTCCGGCAGCGCCGCGCAGTTCACCGGAACGAAGGGGCCATTTCGCCGATTGCTGAGGCGATGAATGGATTGGGCAACAAGCTCTTTTCCCGTTCCGCTTTCGCCACAGACAAGCACGGCCGCTTCCGTGGTAGAGATGCGACTTATCTGGTCGTAAAGCTTCGTCATCACAGGGCTACGGCCGATCATCTCTTGGAATTGATCGTCCTGAGTTGTCCCTTCACTCAGGAGTTTAACTTTCTCCTGTAGTTGTCGATGCCTGACTGCCCGGGCCAGGGTAATTGCCAGCAGTTCCATTTCGATGGGCTTGGTAACGAAGTCGTACGCCCCCGCACGGATCGCGGCCACGGCCGTTTCCAAACTGCCAAATGCAGTCATGACAATGACTGGAATATCAGGCCGATTGGCGCAAATCCGTTCGCACAGTTCCGTTCCGCTCATTCCCCGCATTCGCAGGTCGGTGAGCACGACGTCAAAGTCTTCGGTCTTAACCAATTCGATAGCATCGCCGGCGGATGTGCGCCACGCAGATCGAAAGCCCCGCAGCCGGAGGTCCGTCTCCAGGAGTTGGCACATGTTGGCTTCGTCGTCGACGATCAGAATACGGCCGTTGCTGTTGGGTTCCATTTAGGCATCCTGTTCCGGGAGATAGATGGTAAATCGGCTTCCTTCTCCCAACTTACTTTGTACGTCGATCCAACCCCCATGATCCTCGACAATCCCATACGAAACGGACAACCCCAACCCGGTTCCTTCCCCCACTTCCTTCGTGGTAAAGAAAGGGTCGAACAGGTGAGGCATTGCGTCCTCGGAGATGCCGATGCCGTGGTCTTCAACGCAAATGGAGATGTAATTCCGCTCTGGGAAGTTGGGCTCAGTCGGGGGACTCGTCTTGGTGCTGATGATGGAAACTCGAATTGTCCCGCCGGGCGAACTCGCGTGAATGGCGTTCACGATCAAGTTGGTCACTACTTGCTGAATCTGCATGGGATCGAGCGACGTTGGCATAGCCGAACTTTCCGACAGTTCCAGTAGGACATCGCGTTGATGAGCCAGCGGTTGTAGAAGGTTGATCACCGTTGATACCAGTTCGCGTGGCTGGACAA
The DNA here is from genome assembly GCF_002967715.1 of Blastopirellula marina. Lineage (NCBI taxonomy): Bacteria > Pseudomonadati > Planctomycetota > Planctomycetia > Pirellulales > Pirellulaceae > Blastopirellula > Blastopirellula marina. Next base: position 955,605 of record NZ_PUIA01000016.1, on the reverse strand, counting down.
TCGATCGCTGCGGTGGACGTCTTCGGGCAAAGTCGAGCAATTGACGAATAATCGCTGCCATCCTATCCGACTCGGACTTGATGACAATCGCGCTCTCTTTTACTTCCTCTTCTGTCAGGCGATTCGAGGCGATTAACCCTGCACGCCCTGAGACGACATTCAAAGGGGTTCCCAGTTCGTGGGCAATTCCTGAAGCCAGGCGACCGACGGTCTTCAGTCGATCGACATGTCGCAATTGTTCCATCGCGGATAACCTGGCGGAGGATGCTTCCTGAAGTTCCCTTTGTTGTGTCTCCAGGGTTTCACTCATTTGATTAAGGGCCGTGCCTAGTTCCGATATTTCGTCATTCCCCTTGATTTGAACAGGCTGTGAAAAATCGCCTTGGGCAATGCGTTTTGTCTTTTCAACAAGCTTGTCGAGTCGTCGACCAACGATACTTACCCCAGCGACCACGACCGCGACCCCACACAACAACATTCCGATCAGGATCGATATGGTGCGATACGTTGTCATTCGTATGTACTGAGCAACGTCTTCCAGAGGGACTTTAAACTCAACGTATCCCGCTCGATCATGTTCGATGTCGATCGGGTAGTAGAGCATGTAATGTTCATTGCCTTGCGAATCGCGTATTTGGACGGTTGCCATTGCCTCCGTGGTTGCGATTTCGAGCTCTTCTTTGGGAACCTCTGCCGAAGGAGTCTGATGGCGGTCGCCTGAGGGCACCCAGCGGATGATCATTTCCTGATGCCGGTTTGCGAAGTCGCGAACCAGTTTAATCGCCCCTAATTGCCCCTCTGTTTTCCAGGCAACCACAATGGTCTCACGAACTTCATTCCCAAGGGCAGCGACATTCTCAGACTTAATTTGTTTGAACTGTTCATACTCACTTTGAACCGTCCAATAGCCAAGCAGACCCGTCAGCAAAATGATTCCGAGAAGAAATATACCGACGAGTTTTGCGGTTAGTTTCATTATCAAGCTAAGTCATGAGTTGAGCGGTTTAGGTGACTTAATCATGATCCGTGTGGAGCTTTCTTTTATGCATGCTCCGTCACCTATCGGGTGACTATAAGTCTAGCAAGAATACCGTGCTAATCCCTTAGGACCTAAGGCTGAACCGTTTTGTTTTTTCAAGAGTCACTCACGTCGCACGGTTTAACCGTACTCGGTTGACGACTGATTGAAGTAGCCAATTCTGATAAATCGCCTTTGTAGTCTCATTCACCCCAAGGCACCCCACGACGAACGAAACTCCGAATTGATCAATCCTTCGTGGCGTTTGTGCGGCGGAAGGAGAGTTCGGTTAACTCGGCATGTAGAGAGTGCGTTCCAAGAGAGATTCGTAGATTGGTTTACTTCCCAACACTTGGGCAGTAAAGCTGGCGACGATACAAGTGATGATCAAAGGTCCGAGGAATCCAAAGCGAGATGTAAGTTCTGCGACCAAAACAATGCCTGTCAAAGGTGCCCTTACCGTTGCCGCGAATAGCCCCCCGATCGAGGACAGTGCCAGGCCCTGTCAGAAAACCCTTCGCGGCGAAGCAGGATGTGCAGCCGTCGATAGAGGTACTTTTTTGCCGACGGTCGTTCCCCCCTCTCATCAGAAAAACAGACGCCGCCAGGCGTTCCGCTGTTTACAGGCAGAATGTAGATCGCCCTCGGCTTGCTGGTTGGTGCTTTTCCGCGTTCGGCGTCCCCTCACACCTGCCGGGGATGTTGAACGCGGAAAAGCACCAACTCATTGCGGGTTTCGGACGTGCCACGTCAAGCTTTTGAACGATTGGGAAGGGACCTACCCGTTTTTACACCGAACGTTAAATATCACGTTTTCGCCGCCCATCTAGTACTCGGAATCCGATGCAGCAAGATGACGCCAATACATTTCCGGATTGGTGAGCAAATCTCGGGTAATTTGAAAGTGAGTTGTATCTTCGAGGGCAATCCGTTCAAGTCGTCCATCGTCAAATGAAATGATCGTTGCGCCAGGAAATGTGAGCAAGATTGGCGAGTGCGTTGCAACGAAGAACTGTGATTTCCCGGTTCTTACCAAGCTGTGCATCAATGCGAGAAGGGTCAACTGCCGCTGCGGAGAAAGTGCGGACTCTGGTTCGTCCATCAAGAAAAGGCCGTGGTCAAATCGATTCTGCATTACGGATAGGAACGCTTCGCCGTGAGACATTTCGTGCAGCGACCGACCGCCATAGCACATATACGGGTTACCATAAAAATTTGGATCATTTCGTCGTTGATCAAGGAGGGATGCGAAGTGCGCCTGGGTCTCCGCGCGAAAGAAATATCGGTCTTTCGGTTGTTTGATGAATGCAAGCCGGATCGAATTAGCAAGTTGACTGCGTTCGGCGAAAGCGTGATTGGCACCAGATTCATTCATGCTGCCACCGGAAATTGGCAGGCAAGCCAATACGGCCATGGCCTCAAGCAACGTAGATTTTCCAGAACCATTTTCGCCCACAAAAAAAGTGACGGGCCCGTCAAATTCCAGATGTAGGTTCCGGGTGAACGGAAGGCTTCCTGGAAATGAATCAGCGTCGAGCAGAGATTCGTCTTTGAGCGTCACGTATGCGACGTATGGAACAGTCATTCAATATCTCAGTGTCAGAGTTGAAGGCGTTGGCCCGAGAATTCATTCTTGGACCGAGTATTTCCACGTAAGCTTGCTTACACAGAAATATTCCGCGTGACTCATGCGGTACCTCACCTCTAGGGGAGCTCACAAACACACTCCGAGTGCCCTTATTTTATGGTACGACTATGCAGGTAAGTTACCCAACTCCTGAAACTCCGCCTATCTGAAACGCAATTGGTTTCTTGACAAGCATTAAAGCCAAGCTTTGTTGACCCGTGTGACGGAATTTGTGACACTGCGGCATTCAGAGAAAGCGGCCTTCTTCACCGCCGGCACGTAACTGCCGCTAGAATCGACAGTTACGTGGTTTAGAAAAAGTCGGGGTAACAGGATTCGAACCTGCGACCTTTTGACCCCCAGTCAAACGCGCTAACCAGGCTGCGCTATACCCCGAGTTTTGTCCCTGGGAGGGTGCCTCTTGAGACACGCTCACTTGGCTTCGGTTCACACTAGCGGTGGCTGAGGCCTTCAAGGGAAACTACCAATATGCCAACTCTCGCCGCGGGAAACAAGGCCTGATACGGCCCTTCGGCTGGGGCTTATGGCTACTTCTGCCGATAAATGGGCCGGAATGTGGCTTTACGGGGCCAGATTCCGAGAATCGCGAATTTCCCAGTGCTGCGTGTCCAGCTTCGGTACAACCGTGAACTTGTCGAGCGTGGCGGCGATCTCTATGTCGTTTTCCTGGCCTAGTCGCAGCACGTTGCGGCCGCCGCGGCTTTGTTTCAGGCGGTCGGCCAGGCTGACGGTGGTCAGGTCGTGCTTGGCTTCCAGCCAGGCATCGGCGGCGATCTGGGCCTGGTCGTTCAGCTGCAGCGGCTCGGCCGCGTCGGTGGCAAGCTGATCGACAATTGCTCCGGCCAGCAGAACGTCTTCGCGGGTAATCTCCCCTTCGGTGCCGGCGCACACAACGGTGATGTGCGGATGATCGGCCAACTGATTGCAGACGGCGGTCAGGTTCACGAACGCGGCGATATAGATCTCGCTGGCCGCGCGGCAGGCCTGCATGGCCTTGGTGCCGTTGGTGGTGGTGAACAAAATTTTCTTGCCGCCGACCACGCTGGCAGGGTACTCTGCCGGAGAGTTCCCCAGGTCGAAGCCGTCGATCTTCTGGCCACCCCGTTCGCCTCCCAGTAACGCGGAAGGATTTTTGGCCCCCTGCTCTTTCGTCTCATCGACACTTAACAAAGGGATGACACAATCGGCCCCATGGGCAATGGCATGGGTAATGGTGGTGGTCGCCCGCAGAACGTCGATGACGACGGCCACGCCCCCGGAAAGATCCGTTTCCCCCAGCAGTGCTGGCAGCAGGAAGACGTCGATTCGCTTGGTTTTCAAAACTTACTCCTGAGGACTCGCCAATTTTCCTTCTGCCGCGGCGAATCATACTATTAGAACAACGACACACCACCCCTGAATTATGACCTGAAAGGGTTTTCTGAGGAATGACGGAGAACAACAACACCCACTCGATCGTCGTCGGTTACATTGCCTGGGCGTTCGGCGTGTTCGGTGCCCATCGCTTCTACTACGGCAAGCCCGTGACTGGTGTGATCTGGCTGCTGACGCTGGGCCTGCTATTTATCGGCTGGATCGTCGACCTGTTTCTGATCCCCTCGATGGATGCCGAATGCAACCGGCGTTTCAAAGCAGGTCCCATCGATTACACCGTCGCCTGGCTACTGACGGTCTTTCTCGGTTACCTGGGCATCAACCGGTTTTACATGGGCAAATGGATCAGCGGCATCATCTGGCTACTGACGGCCGGCGTATTTGGAATCGGCTGGATCTACGACTGCCTGACGATCAACCAGCAGGTCGACGAGATCAACCGAGAGCTGACCGGGGCGTAGTCACTTTGCCCAACAGATATAACAAACAGGGTGCCCTAGCGAAAACTACTTGGCCAACTCTTGAATCTTGGCCGGGCTGCTCGGGTCGAGTTCGAACGTCACCGGGTAGTGGTAACCGGTGGCCTTTTCCGGGAAGAGCTTCTGCCAGGCACGCACCACCGAATAGGCAGCCACCTTCGCGCGGTAGCCGAGCCCTTCGGTGTTCTGCGAAAGCGTTTGATAGCCGAACTTGTGCCGCAGAAAACGATTCGCGCGGAACAGCTTGATCCGGCGGCGAGCCTTCGGCGTGAGGTGCTCGGTGGTCAGCGAAACGTTTAGCCCTTCGATGTTACTCACCCGATGCGGCGTGTTCTGCGGCCAGGTAATCATCTGCCCTGGTTGCAGATCGACGACCATCGCTTCCGCGTCGAACTCTGGCTGGTAGTCGAGCTCTTCATTGCAGACGCCGCAGATGACATCTTCAACCTTCGTCTGCGTGACGTAGCGCTCGTTGCGCGGTGGATAGGCGAACACCCGCTTCACCCCACGCAAGTGCCACAGCATGTTGCAGGGAATGTCGAGGTGATAATAAACCAACGCACTGGGCGAACTGATTAGCAGGTTGGCCGAACGCTCGAGCGCGTGAAAGCCAGGGGCCTTGGCTTCAACTTCGTTGTAGATCTCGTTGATCAGTTTGTGGAAGTCTTCATGATGCTGGGCCATGTTGCGGACGTTCAGCCACAGGCGGCCCGCCTTGGTGGCTTCCAATAGCTGTTCGCCAGAAAGCTTCGAGGCATCCCCTTCGCGCCACTGGTTCGACTTCTCGTCGGTCCCCATCGTGTGGACATTCAAATAGCCGCGCGGATGAGTGTCCAGAATGCGGACAAGTTGTTCGTCGGTGAACAGACCAGTATCCAACAGGTGATGCGGGACGGTCAGTGGCTTGTCTTCCAACTGCTGATTGGTGAACGTGCAGTCGACCAGGTTCGTTGCGACCATATTCGGGGGCTCTCGCGCAATATGTTTGAAAATGGCGTGATATCCGCTTGTTCAGCAAGTCTAGGTGCTGCCCAGGCTGCAAGTTCCCCACGCCGGTCTTCTTTCCCCATTCCCCCACAAACAAAGGGAGGCCCGATTGATTTATTCCCTTCTACCGTTACCAATGGAATAAGCCCCCGGCCCCGCGGCTGATTGTCACCGGGTGGGGGATGCGTTATTCTGTCGGCAAGTCAGACGGTTCCCCATGCGCGGACTATCTGGCCGTTGCTTTCGCCCGTAACGACACCAAATGAAATAAGTTGAGGATCCCAGCCCATGGCTTACACACTTCCCGAGCTGCCGTACGCTTACGATGCCCTGGAACCCCACATCGACGCCCGCACGATGGAAATCCATCACACCAAGCATCACGCCGCTTACATTGCCAAGGTGAACGATGCGATCGCTGGTACCGATCTGGAAGCGAAGTCGATTGAGGACCTCGTGACCGACATCAACTCGGTTCCAGAAAACATCCGCGGTGCCGTCCGCAACAATGGTGGTGGTCATGCCAACCACTCGTTGTTCTGGACCATCATGAAGCCAGGCGGAAGCTCGCTATCGGGCGACCTGGCTGCTGCCATCGAAAGCGAACTGGGCGGCTTCGACAAGTTCAAGACCGACTTCAGCAATGCCGCCGCTACCCGCTTCGGTTCCGGTTGGGCCTGGCTGGTTGTCTCCGGCGGTAAGCTCGAAGTGATGAGCACCCCGAACCAGGACTCGCCGCTGATGGAAGGCAAGACCCCAATCCTGGGTCTCGATGTCTGGGAACACGCTTACTACCTGAACTACCAGAACAAGCGTCCCGACTACATCGCCGCGTTCTTCAACGTGATCAACTGGGACGAAGTCGCTTCCCGCTACGCTGCCGCCAAGGGTTAATCGCCCCCGGCAGCGCACCGATCGCATCGGCCAGCAATGCAGGATGGCTACCGACGTACTCGACGGATAGCGATCCTACGATCTCCCCTGAGGGGGAACGGCTGCTGATAGCATCGCATTCAATGAAGGCCTGATCCCGTAAGGAATCAGGCCTTTTTTCGTTCCGCGACCTGTTTCTTCCGGCGAATGACATTGACCCCGCCCCAATGCACAACTACCATCCGCCACCGAATTTCCGGAACCCAAGTCAAAATGGGTTGGGTTTTCTGAAAATTCGTATCGGAATGGTTGAAGGCCGCCTGAGCAACTTCCGATCTCAAACTAATGGTAGGGTATTCGGGATCGACGTCGACGCGTTCCGTAGGAATGCGGTCCGTCACCGAACTCCAAAATTGAAACATAACCGAATGAGTTGACCCGCGAAAAAGGATTTTCGCAGACCAGCTCGTGCACATCCGAAGGCAGGACGCCATGCGAATGCACACCAAACATTGGTCGCTACTGTTCGCCGTAGCCGTTTCTATCACTTCCGTCGCCGCGACGGGGTGCAAGTCGATGCCCGGCTATAACTACATGGCCAAATGGGGTGCTCCCGACAAGACATCGGCCGGTGCATCGGAAGCTCCGAAGTACGCTGCGGCTCCTTCTTCGACTTCGACTCCGGTACCATCCACTTCGCAGTTGGCCGGTCGTCAGTCGGTCACACCAAACTATCTGGCCGGTGCTACCCCAGCTGGGGCCGCTCCTTCGGCCAGCCCTTATGCTTACCAACAGCAGCACGCTGCTCAAACCGCTCAGGCTTCGATGACGCCACAACGCGGTTTCTATGCTTCGTCGCCAACGGGATCGGCTCCAACTGCCGGTACCACACCACAATCGGGCTACGGTGCGTACAATCCAAGTGCTACCGGTGGCGCTTACGGCACTTCGCCGGCAGCCTACACCGCCAATGCCAACACCACTTCCACCTACAGTGGCACGGCTCCTGCCGGTTACTCGGCTCCACCAGCTTCGTACACGCAGCCACAACCAAGCTCGCAGTACAGCGGCGGCTCGTCGTATAGCGGTTCGTCCTACACCGGCGGTCAGACCTCCACCTACGGTGGTTCTTCCACACCAAGCCCAAGTGCTTACCCAAGCACGACCAGCCCAAGCGGAACGGCCTATCCGTCGACCAGCGGTTACCCATCGACCTCGACGCCACAGTCGACCTACCCGTCGACCAGCAACTATCAGTCGAGCACCGCGTATCCTTCGACCAGCAGCTACTCGAGCACCTCGGCTCCGAACCCGAATAATTACCAGGCCATGAGCAGCCCGGCGTATCAAACGGCTTCAGCCACCTCAGCTGCCGGTACCGATTCGCACTACCGCCCAGGCGGCACCGCCGACTACAGCGGCAGCACGACCACCAGCGGAACCACTTCCCGCTACGGTAGCACCGAATCGAGCTACCCAACCACGTCGACCTACACTCGCTAGGCGATCGCGGCACAACCTAACAACAACCACAGGGGGAGCATGCTGGTTTGCTCCCCTTTTTTATGCGCGCACCCATTCCCGTCCTCTCACCCCGCCGGAGAGAAGGCCAGCATGAGGGACAAACCAAGTACCAGCTCTCAAGTTCTCAAAGAGAAAGACAACCACGGATCACGCAGACTTACGCGGATAAGACCGGCAAAAAACTCTTCCAAAAAATCTCCCCCAAACATTTGACATGTATACGCATGTTCACATATCTTAGGGGAACCCCTACGATTCCCCCTCGAATCCAGGACCGGGAAACAGATCCCCCGGGTACCACGCCCAAGTCTGCTTGGGCGTGCGAACACCGTTTTCACTCAACCCAAAAGAAAAATGTCCCATTCCGACCCCCAACCTGAAACACACGGAGCTGGCCATCACAGCCAGACTCCGCAGGTTGCCGTGCGCGATGGGAACCGCATCATCTGCCCCTGCTGTGGCGAAGTCCTGATGGTCATCCCCGATCGACCGATCGAAGAGATGACCATCTTCCAGCAGGCCAACCAGGTCCGCGTCTCCCCCAAAGGGGACCCGCGGCGAACGTGCGCGGCCCTGGAAGAAATGATTGCCCGGCAAGAGGCCGAAGAACGGGGCGATCACAAACCTCCGCAAGAGGAAGAACCGCCGCCGGAACCGTTCGTCTACGTGCCAGACCCCAACCGGCTAACGTACCGGGCAGACCCGCTCGTCGAACCGATTGATCCCGAAGTCGCGGCCCATCAGTTCCCCGACATGCGACCTCCCTGGATCGTTCCCCAGGCCAAGAAACCGCGGAAACCGCCTGCGTACCGAGCACCGCGCGAACGCGACGACAACACGCGCGAACGGGAATGGCAACTACGACGCATGAAACGCCCGCCCGAAGAGGCGTGGACGTACGAGCTGGCGCGGCTCTATGCGTGGACGTACTACCGCCTGCAGAAGCTGGACCGGCAATTACAGGGAGAGATCTGCGCGAAGCAGGCCGAATTGGATCGGCTGGAACAAGAGTTGTTCGAGTTGAACCCGGAGCTCCAGCCCTTCAAATCGCAACCACGACAACCAGCGCTAACGGCAACACGTTTGCTAAGTGAAGCGAATGCGAACGTCCCGACATTGGATACGCATGAACTGCCAACCGGCGCTCCGCACGCCCAAGCAGACTTGGGTGTGGCACCCGGGGAGTCGTCTGGTGTGTCGTCCGAAACGTTGAGCAACGTTTCATCTGGCGAGTTGGTTCACGCGTCATCTGCCAAGCCGATCGACGAGCCGACCGACGAGTTTAAACACGAAACGCCTCACGCCAACGAACGCGGTCCGCCGTGACATGTCAGCTCCAACGGAGCGACCGTTCATAGCCAGGGGCGGCAGCCCCTGGTACCCGTGCCACCAACATCGAGTCCTAAGCCCCAAGGGGGCGGCCGAGTGTGCGCGCACCGGTTCGGCCGCCCTTTCAGGGCTTAAGATGTGTTTAATGAGATCGCTTTCCAGGGGTTTCCACCCCTGGCTATGAACGGTCGCCCCTTTGGGGCTGGCGAGAAGAAGATTGCGCGCGAACATGGCGTTGCCATAATGGACCGCAGCAAATGCGATCTTCATCTCAAAGGCCGCGGGTTAGCGTTGTATCTGGTGCGACTGGCTGCGCTACTTGCGTCCGACGTTTTCTATTGGAATGCCTGCTGGCGAAACACACCCTCACTCTCTCCCCGCCGGGGCGAGGGGATCGGATTTGTGCGCGCGTCGAGTATTGCAGGGCTACGAGAATTACCGTGCGCCCAATATTGACCAGCACCAAGAATCGGGGACTAGCGTCCCGTGGGACAGAAGTTTTGACTAACGATGCGGGAAAGGAGACCTTGGACCTTCAGTTTGGTCATCTTCTTTTCGGCCGACGTACGATCGGCGAATGTGCCAACGCGTTTCCAGGCATGTTCGGTCGCGTCGAACACATCGACGAAAACCTGCCGCGCCATCCCCCCCGGGGCGCTCACGGAAATCCATTTCCCCGCCGAGCTTTGTGTGGATTGATTCATAGCTCAATCTCCCAAGAAATTAGAAGCGATTCCTATTCCATCGAACCGTTTCGAGCCAATTGATCAGCCAATTTCCCTGTTTTCGGCGGCAAGAGAGGAAATTGAGGCCAGATAGTGAATTTCACCATCTTCGCTCGGCCCCAGATGCCGAGCGAACGCGAGATGTTCAAGTGAGGGATTCGAGGGCGTTTTGGGCAATAAAACGCCCTCCGGAAGCGCGATAATCAGCAGAGCCTTGATGCAATCACTCCGCCGGAAAGGTCAGTAGACGATTACCAACCCATGACCATATTCGATTCGATGGCCTTACGAGCCTGGTTCAGATCGTTGCCGGTCTCGTGCATGTACAAGCGAATCGCATGGACTTTATCCCCTTCCGCTTTTGAGAGGCAATCGCGCGCTACAATACAAGGATCCAGCGGACCGGTCGTTAAACCAAGAGCGGCTTTAGATATCACCCACGACGTTCGTGGCCTTTTAGAAATACGAATCACGTCGTCGCCGGGATAGTTGTCGTAGACCTGTCCTTTGGCCTCGTTCTCGTCATCCGCCCAGGTGATGACGATATGAGCGTTTGTTTCCACCTCGAAAAGCGCCATGGAGAATCTCCTTCTAACGAAGACTTAGAGAAAGCGAGTGAGATAAGAACCGGCCTCATCCTCTTCTGGCCTGTCCTCGCTTTCTTTCCAACGCGCTGGAGTCACTACCACACAATTCGCAACACGTGCGGTGTTAAAGCCAAACGGCGCAGCGTCGTAGGAGTAAGAAACATCGCGAGAAGACCCAGGAGATAAAAATGAGGTAGTTTCCGGCGAATTTAAATCGTCTTCATGCCACCGTCAATAAAATTTCCCATACCGATTTACACCCGTTTCCTCGCTCAAATTCCGTAGTGGTTGCCTGTCTGCCGTTGTTCTCGGAAGCGGCATGTTTCTGGTAGAATGCAAGCAATCGTTGAGGAAGAAACGAATACCTATTTTCTTTCCGCAAAATCCTTTGGATGCCCATGTCTGAGTCGAACTCGACCGAAACACCTTCGCAGCCCGCCCCTTCGTCGAGCCCTACCCAAGTGCCACCACCGGGGCGTCCTCCCTTTGTCGGTGTGCTTATCGCGGTCTTCGTGCTCTCGGTGGTTTACGTGGGTTACTCATTTTTCAATCCCAAGTCGATGGCCCAGTGGAAGTGGGCTGCGGCTGTCGATGCGATGGAAAAGGACGACATCGATCAGGCCAAGTTGCTGGCCGAAGAAGCACTGGCATGGGACCCCGAAAATGCCGAACTGCGATTGCATATCGCTGAAATGCATTATCGTCAGGAGGAAACGACCGAGGCCCGCAAGCAGATCGAAGAAGCGATCGCATTGGGTAAAAACGATCCGGCGGTGATCACGCAGGCCGGGTTCCTGCTATCGCGAATGGGTCAGCACGACGGCGCGATGCTGCTTTCCAAACGCCTGGTTGATATCGCCGAAAAAGAAAAGACGATCCACCTGCACCAGGCTCTCAACCAGCGTGCTTACTCGATTGCCATGGCCGCCGCCGACGAAGCCGCCACGCCAGAGCAAATCGCCGAAGGGATGAAGGACATCGAACTGGCGATTGAATACTACGGCGACGACGCTTCCTACATCGACACGCGTGGCTACCTGAAGGTATTCGCCGGCGATCTGAAAGGAGCCGTCAAAGACCTGGACGCCGCGATCAAGTTTTACGAAGACCAACGCAGCGAGTTACTGGCCAAACTCAAACCGGAAGAAGTCGAAAACATGCCCAGCGGTGTCGCGTTCATCGACAATCGGCTCAAGCAGGTTCTCTCGGTGCTTTACTCGCACCGAGCTCTCGCCCACGAGAAGCTTGGCAACGAGAAGGAAGCCAAGCAAGATCATGACCTGGCCGAGTCCTACGGGCTCGATCGCAAACGAGGCATCTGGTAGCCCCGTTCCAAGCGGGCTACACGGTTTCGGCCTGTTTTTGCTGGTGCGAAGCGGCTTTGTCGCTTTCGCGTTGACCGAGCATCTTTTCGAGCGAGCGAACCTCTTCGAGCAACTCTTCGGCGTTCTCGTGTGCGAGGGTCGCCGCGGACGAATCGCTGGCAGGGTGTTCCTGCACGCAGTCGCCGGTATGGCAGAAGATGCAATTACGGCCGCGTGACTTGGCACGGTAGAGTGCCGAGTCGGCACGAGCCAACAAGGTTTGGGGTTCGTCGGTATTGCTGGCCTGGGCCACACCACCACTGACGGTCACTTTCAGCCGCTGCTCGACCGCTTCGCGAACGCGTTCGGCAAAGATCAACCCACCGGCCAGGTCGGTCGACGGCATGAGGATGACGAACTCTTCGCCACCGTAACGCGTGACGACGTCGGTCTCGCGAACGCAATTGTCGATCAGGCTGGCCACTTCCTGCAGAACACGGTCCCCTTCCAGGTGACCATATTCGTCGTTGATCTTTTTGAAGTGATCGACGTCGAGGATGCACAGCGAGAAGGTCAACTCGTAGCGATCCTTCATCGCAAACAGGCTTTCCAGGCTGTCGTCGAGTGCGCGGCGATTGCTGAGCCCTGTCAAAGGATCGGTGCGCGACTCGGTAAAGGTCATCAGCAAATTGGCTTGCTGGCGTACTTCATCGTAGGCATTGGCAATCTGAGCCGACAGCCGCATGGTGGGGCTGAGCATTCGCTCGGCCTCTTCACACAGCGTTTGCCACGACTCGCCGGTTTCGTTTTCGTGGGAACTCATCAGGACGATGCGTTCCTTGAAGTGAGCGATGCTCGATTGGTGGGAAGCCAGGTTGCGACGGACTTCGCGCGAGATCTCTTCGAGTTGTTTTACGATGGCCTTGGCGCGTTTCAGTTCGCGACGAGCATAGGCCTGCTCGGCCGAAACGGGTCGGTGATTGCGTTTCCCGAGGAAGTATCCGATCAAGGCGATCAACGCCATCGCTACCGGAGTCGGAATTCCCAAAATCCAGTCTTCCATCCTGGCTCTTTCCTAACGCACGCTAAAAGGGATCGATTGACTACTTATCTCTGTGCCGAAGGTTGCCGGCTGGTTTAGCCGCGGGTTTTGCTTCCGACGCCTTGCATACAGAAGATGCCGAAGCCCACCACCACTGCAAACGCGATCGTCCACTCCAGGGTTCCCATGTTGACGACGAAGTCTTCCGTCTCACGTACCACATGAAAAATGAAGTCACGCATGGCAGGATTTCCGAAACTTGGACACGAGAGAAATAAGGTTCCACTTTCAAACGCTAGGTCACAAAACTGTGATCTGACGGGAATTCACGAGGAAATGCAGGCTTCGCGCGAACCAACGCCCTGGCTGCGGGTCGAAAAGAAGTGACATAACTGGCATTTGTTGCGAAATCGGCCCGTGAAAAGAAATTGCGATCAAATTATCGCCAGGGGGGCCTTGAGTTTCAGAGCGATGGGCCTATATTAACGTATCTCAACAGCAGTTGGGGCCGTAGCTCAATTGGTTAGAGTACCGGACTGTCGATCCGGTGGTTGCGGGTTCGACCCCCGTCGGCCTCGCTTTAAAGCGGGGCCAGATAACACGTTAGCGTTATCTGGCCCTCTTTTTTTGCGAATTTGCTGCATTCTCGTTCTGCAGCTGACTTTCAAGGGCAACAGATGGCCAGGTTTTTCCTGGGGGTGATGCTTTTCACCCTTCTAGCACTGTGCATCGCTTGCGGTGGCGTGCCCGCCACTGGGACAACGTCGTCCGGCATGCCAGGGCCGCAAAATTCTACGGCGGTCGATCGAGGCAACCAAACCACCCCGGCCGATGATAGCCAGCTCGAGCACGACGCCACGGCCGCCAACCAGGCCGCCGAGGATGACCGACAAGATTCTCTGCCGTTCGATCCCAATACCGAAGCAATCAAGCAATGGATCCGAGACGGTGAACTTGGCATGGGAAACCCGCATGTCGGGAAGATCGGCAAAATCGGGTCGATGGAAATCATCCAAGTCGTCGACGCCAACACCGGCTTGGTGCAGCTCGGCGCGGATGGCCTGATCGTGATGATTCACGGCTGGAACCTGGCCAACGCCGTCGACGGTCAGTACATCACGCTTGGACTCTGCCAGGTTGTCGGCACTCAGCAATACGTGAACGGACTGGGCACCACGAGCACCGTTTTCGTTATGCGGCCCTTGGACGACGGCTTGAGCGCCGCGACGGAACCACCGTCGAAGTTCCCGAGGAGAAACTCTGCGACGACGACCAGCTTTATATCGAAGAGGAATTCCAGCGGCGGGCCAAAGCAGCTCGGCAACTGCGCCGCATGGAACAGTAGAAACCCGCAACGCGTGAACTCTTGACCACCTACTGAGACACACTAAAATCGGGAGCATGATCGTGCCCTTAGCAACAGACGAAGCTCAGTTAATCGGCGAACGCATTCGCGAGGCGCGAAAGTCGGCAGGTCTCACTCAGGCCGATCTGGCGAAATCTTTAGGCATCGCCCACGTGCAAATTTCTTACTATGAACGCGGCGAACAATGGCCGAACATTCAGCGGCTAATGCAAATCTGCAAGGTGCTTGGCACAAGCCCCGATAGAATTCTTGGATTCTAAGACTTGCATTGATTTAACCCATGCATTAAATTCGTGACCCGGCACTCGGATAGTGTCGACGGTCGCGAGTTTCTGTACCACCCAACAAGAAACCCGCGGACGGATTTCCCCGCGGGTTTTTTCGTGGCTTGCTTCTGGCTGCCTCTTGGCCACGAGCTAACCCGCACAAGGAAAACGAGGCCCCCGCTTTTTGCCGGTCTTATTTGTTAAGACCAGCTTAACGGTGGCCTATCATTTCAGGTGTGAGTTATGGCAAACGGGATTTTGCCGAAGTTCAGGGATGGTAGAGCGGGCCGCGGGGATGCGCGGACGGCAACGGATGACCCCGGCCCGGCAAGAGGAGCCACCTGTGATACAGCAACCCAACGCATCCATTATCCAATTTCGCCGTCCGGAGCTGGACCCGACCCAAACGGGGGCCTGTCTTTCGGTCTTCGACTTCTACCAGCGGTACGCAAAACCTCAATTGAAGGAGCGGAACCGCTCAGCCGACACCATCGGCGAGTACGAACGACACCTGCGAAGGTGGCAAGATTGGCAAGCCGAGGACCGGATGCACTATCCGGTCCTAGCAATATCGGACGTTCGCCATACCGACCTGGAAGCCTGGCGAAAATGGCTAATCCGTTCGGGAATCTCACAATCGAATCGATCGTGCAACAAGCATCTCGGTTCGCTTCATGCGGTTCTAAAGATCGCCGGCCAGCGGGAGGCCCACGCTTCACCGCCGCACTTGTCGCCGCTGGAATGTTCGACCTCCCCCAAGAAGCCCTACCTGACTTACGACCAGGTTGGGGCGTTGTACCTGGCCTGCAAAGAAGCCCAGTGGCCCGTAGCCACACAGGAAGGCTACCCACTGCCCTACTCGCCTGCGGTTTACTGGCGGGCGTTTATTGTCTTGCAGTTCAACTACGGCCAACGCACGCAAGAGCTGGCCAGCTACGAACGCAAGAACGACTCGCTCACCTGGCGGCAAATCTGCTGGGAGCCGGAGACCCCGGCCGAGGAAGGCTCGGCCATCAATCCGCACGGGTGGTTCTTCTACGTGCCGCAAAAGCAAAAGCGGTTCAAAGAAGACCCGCTAGTGCTACCGCTCAACGAGACCTCCGCCCGGCACTTGCGGTCGATAATGCCGCCCGGCCGCGTCGATCCGAACGCGCGGGTGTTTCCCTTCCCGTACTCGAACGAATCGTACTACGAGACCTGGGATGCGATCGTGAAGGCATCGGGGGTGAAACGCAAGAAGAACCTCAAGACGGGCGAGCGACCGCCGGTACATATCAAGCTGTTTCGCAAAACGTGCGAGACCTGGCACGACACGCACGCGCCCGGCATGGGGGAAATCATCACCGGCCACGCCGAGCGAACCGTCTCGGGCAAGCACTACGCCAACCGCGAACGGCGACTCGTCGAAACGTTGAACGCGTTCCCGCAGCCGGCCGCGTTCCTCAACAGCGACCAACAGCAGCTGCTGTTCTAGCCGTCGCCAACTACTCGAACCAATTCAAACGCCGAGACTGCCGCGCGGGCCTCGGCGTTTTTTCATGCGCCTGCGCGGATACGGAGACCGACCAAATGCAACACACGAAACGAGCCCGCAAAGGGAGAACGCTGCTTACCGCGGAACAGCAAGCCGAGCACGACGCCAAGATTCTGGAAAACTTCAACGAGCGGCACCCCGTCGGCTCAGTTGTCTGGTACTGGCACACGCTGAAACCTGGCTCGGAAGTTACCGAGACCACGGTTACCAGGCCGGCGGCCCTGATGCCTTCCGGCGAACCGGTCACATTCGTAGAAGGCGTGCGAGGGTGCGTTTCCATCTGGAACATCACCGAGCCGAAGGAAGCACAGCGGGCCCACGTGCAGTTCAAGCAGTCGAGGGCCGCCCAGTGAACTACACCATCGGAAGCGAAGTTGACAAACTTCAAAAGCTGGTACAGCGGCGGCAACCAAAGCCACGGCTGCGAGATGAGGATCTACCGCCAGGCGAAACGGTAAGGCTCTGGTCTTCTGCCCTGTGGACGCAAGGCCAGGTAACCAGTTCCGAATTCAGCCGCCTGTCTGCCACTCAGATTAGCACGGCGTTTTACTTCCTCACTCGCGCCGAGGCGGTAAACGACGTAGTGGACCGGCTCGACCAAGTTGTCGAACTTGCCAAGTGTTCCGCCCTAGATGGCTCGCCGAAGTCTTCGCCTGGTGAGTCTCCGGAGCTGTTGAAGATGTATCTCAAAGACACCGTCAATAAGCTTTGCCGCGTGGCTGCATTCAACGAAGCCGCAATCGTAAACGATGCACGCGAACGAATCGAATTGCTAGAAGACGAGGTTGCCGAGCTGCGGTTTCAAATTGCCAACGGCAAGCCAGGCGACGAAAGCAGCAACGCGGCCGTGGCCTGGGGAATGACGGAAGGGGGTAACCAATGAACGCGAGTTACCAAGAAGTGCCCGTGCAGGCCGCTAAAGAGATCGGTTTGCACTTCTCGAAGAACGCCGTGGTTATCATCGCCGTCGATGCGATGCACGACAAGCTTCACGTGACGAGCTGGGGCAATGAGCCCAGCGACAAGGTTTACGCGGCTCGAATTGGCGATTGCTGCCACCACTACCTTTATTCGCAGGCCGGCATTCGCGACTTGTCGAAAGAGGTTTTCGAGGATTTCCGATTAGTGCCTGCCGCCAAATCGCGGAAGCATATCGAAGTGCTGACCGATGCAGCACGCGAGGCCATCGCATCTCTCGAAGCGATGAACGCCACACCGGTAGGGACCGTGTTGTCCGGCTACATCTGCAACGCACTTTCAAAGCTTAAACAGGCGATCGAATGGAAGCCTGCGGAAGGGGGTAAGTCGTGAACGTGCAGCAAATCGAAACCGGGCTGCCATGCGAGCAATGGGCCGCCGAAAAGTTTCTATCGCATCAAGCCGAACGAGACGTGCGGCAATTCGATTACAGCTTTGCGCCCGGCGTTATCACGATTCGTAGCGAGGGCTCCGAAGCTTTGGAAGTCGCCGTTCAGCTCGGCCGCTACCTGGAGGGCTTTCTCGATGGTATGGCCGCGGCGATGCGAAACGAAGCCAACGGCACGTACCGCGTTGAAAGCCGGCCAGGTGACGAAAGCTACAACGCGGCGGTGGCATGGAAAGTGACCGAGGGGGCCATTTGATGCCATGGCCAGGTACGACCCACCACACCGAACGTGCGATCGCTGCCAAGCCCCGAGCTACGGCCCCGTCTGCCTGGCGTGCTGGCCGGCGCATATGGCGGAGCGAACAGGCTCTGCAGGGCCGACGCTTTCGACGCCACCGAAAACAGCGACATCGGCCGACCAGGAAGATCCGGCAACGCTGGATTCCGCGGCCCCGACGTCGGCCTGTATTGCCTGCGGTGGCACGCAGCGAAACAGCAAGGGCGGCCCGTGTTTCCCTTGCTCGACCAAACCAAGCACGACCAAACCAAGCACGACCACGCCGAGTACTCCGCCGCCGATTGTGGCGGCTACCGCGTGGGCCTCCGAATCGTTCGACCCGGTACCGAAGCCGCGGCGAACCAAGCCGGCACGAGCTGGCCAGCTTTCCCTTTTCTAATTCAGGAACCCAAGATCATGTGTGCAATGCGAAGGACGCTCAACGTAGACCACCTGGTTTCGCTGGTAAGTGGCGGCGTGGTCGACCTGGACGGCGTGCTTATCAACCTGGCCGATATCGGACACGGCCTCATTCGTCGCGCCGTGATGGCGGCTACCAGGCCGGACAAGCCGCCAGTCGAAGCTCTGGCGGTTTCGTCGATTGACGGCCGGCACTTTCTGCCAGGTGCTAAGGTGCTTGGCTATATCAACCGACACCCATTCGACCAATTCGACGCCATACACGCCGTTGTTCAGGTAACCGACGGCGTGACGCTCGCCTGGAACGGCACGGCGTATCGCAAGCTTCCGGACAACTGGCACGACTTTGTCGAACTACGAAAGGCGGCCTAATGGCAAGCGTTGTCGAACTCAACCGGCCCATTCGTCGACGGGTCGGTAATTTGATCATCGAAATTCACGAGAAGGGCATCACCCTTCGCGGCTCCGGTCGACGCAAGCGGCGAACGTTCACCTGGGAACAAATCGCCGCACTCGACCAGGCCGGAACCGTGCAGGCCGCCAGCGATGAAGCACTTGGCCGCCGCGTTTTGAAATCGCTACACGCGTTGCCCAAGGGAGGCATACCCCATGCAAACCGCCGCGTTAAATCTTGAGACCTTGGCACAGCTCGACCCAGAACTCGCCGAGCTTTACGCCGAGCTGCTCACGGAAGCCGTGCAGGACTGCAAAGCACGACCGCACTTGCAGAAGGCCCGCACGGTGGTGCTCTCGCTTTCGATGGTGCCCGTGGAAGATGACCCCGAGGACGTCTGCCTCGAATGGAACGTGGGCCTTAAAACGCCCAGCTCCGTGAAAACCAGGAATCCGAAGCGCGGCCCCGTTCGCGCTCGGCGATCCAAAACCGACCAGCTTCAATTCGACTTCTAAGGAAACCACACCAACGCGCAGCCGATCGGCGACACGCGGTGCCCACCGCACACCGCCGGCCGGAATGAATAACGGGCCTCTGGGGAGCGCACGGCGATTCGTTCGGCAAGCTACGCGGCAATCGAAGGAACGTTTGCAATGCTTGTTCTCACTCGCAAAAAAGGCCAGACCATCAAGGTAGACGGCCCATGCACCATCACGGTGCTGAAGACCACCGGGGCGACCGTTCGTATCGGCATTGAAGCCGACAAGGACACGAAGGTGCTACGCGGTGAAATCACCATTTACGAGGAACCCCAAGACGGCGAGATGACAGCCGAGCAAGGGGGCGAGGCCGCATGACGGAGCAAGGAAGCTTTCAACCGCTTTGGAAGGCGGCCGACGATGAACAGCAAGCGAAAGACCGGCTCCACGCTCGGCAGCTTGCGTGCCTGGAAAAAGCCCTCGATCTTTCCGGCATCCACCGTAGCAGCTCGGCTTACCGCCTGGCACGGCTTGTGTTCCATGTCACCAAGAATACCGGTGGCGTGCTCTCGTGGACTGCCGAGCGAATCGCGGCCGACCAGGCTATGCGGCTTGCTAATGGCAGCGAGATCAGCCCACGCAGCGTTCAGCGAGCTGCAGCACAGCTTCGCCGAGCCGGCATCATTCAGCAAGCGACCAACAGCGAAGCGGGCCGCGGCGTCAGCTTCGCGGCTCGGTCGATCGATTGGCGACACGTGGCGGCCATCGCCGAGGGTGAACAAGCGGTCACCGCTCGCGCAACCGATAGCGCGACCGCCCGCGCAATCGACCGCGCAATCGACCGCGCAACCGCTAGCGCGACCGACCGCGCAACCGCCTACGCAAATGGCGGCTCTCTATTACTTCCCTTAAACCAAGAACCTAAGACTCCCATCACCACCTGGAAGACGGCGAGGGGGAAGGTTTGTAAGTGGGTTTCGGATTGGGTGCCACCGCTGAAACACTGCCAGGTCGTCGGCGTGTCGCCTGACTACGTGTGCCAGGTGGTCGACCTATTCGAGCAAGCCGGCGGTCTCTGGCCACCTGGCGGCCTTCGCTGGCGGCTCTTACGGGCGGCTCCGGAGATTGAACCCGATCGGCTCGACGCCTGGCCACCGATCGCCGAGCCGACCGGCGAGGAACGCCGCGCGTGTGAAATGCTGGCTAACGTTCGCCAGTGGTGCCAAGACAAACCCAACGCCGACCCGCCGGAGGTAATCTTCCGCCGTGCGGCCAACGACAAAGGGCTCGGCGAACTGGTCGACCGTGCCTTATTCCGCGAACGCCTGGCCGACATGGCCCAAGTTTAGAAGGTGCCCCGATGCCCGATTCCGTTTTGAAACCCTTTAAGGTGCCGGCCTATATCCTGGCCTACAAATCGCCACACCGCAGCGAGGCCTCGGTAGTCGATCACTCGAAGATCGAGCGGCCAGGGGGCGACCTGGTACTCACGGGCAATCTTAGCCTCTACGTGATGCGTTGCGATTGCCCAACCGAGCCGGGACTGTGGCTGCTGAAGGCTACGGTTTATATCCCCCAAGGCCGCGGCACCGTTACCGTTTACGTTCACGAGGCCACCACGCTTCACGATCGGCCCGCCGCTTTGAATCTTCCACCATTGGACGTGCGACCGTGAAAAACATTAGCTTCGCGATGACAACCGAGCAAATCAAAACGCGGCAGAAGACTGTCACGCGGCGGGATGGCTGGCTGAAGGCCAAGCCGGGTGACCTGGCACGGCCCGTCGATAAGGTGATGGGCTTCAAGCAAGGCGAACGACCGCAGCCACTGTTTGAGGATGGCACGCTTATTCGCTTTATCAGCGTGCGGCGTGAACCGCTGGAAGCCATCACACCAGAAGACGTTGCCGCCGAGGGTTTCCCCAGCATGACGCCGGCCGAATTCGTGGCCATGTATCGCAAGCACGGCGACAAGGCGAAAGACGGCCAGGTAACCCGACTGGAATTCGAGTACGTGGAGCCGATCGAATGCCCCGCATAACCTGGCGAGACCGTTACCGGCCGCTCATTGGCGACATTATCGGCAAACTTGGCACCGAGGACATGCGAAGCGTGCGGCGTGCACTTCGCTTGGCGTTCCCAGGTCCTCGGGCGTACTTCTGCCTCCGGATATGGCGGGACGAATGCCGCGTGCAGCTCGGTCTCAAAGTGAAGAAGCCACCGCGAAACCTTCGCCCTGATCCCAACCAAAAGGACCTTTTCTAATGCCCTTTGATTTTGTCGACGAAATAGAGACTCAGCTCGACCCAGCCGCACGCCAAGAGTTTGGCCCGATCGAACGCCAGATGCTACGCCGAACTATGGAGCACGTCGGTATGACCGAATACCCGCCAGCCCCCATGGAAAGCCACGGCTTTCAACGAGCTGCTTTTGATTGCATCTGCCAGAAGTGCGGAAAGGCTTACGGTGCGCATCCGATGGACTGGCGAGTGATTGGCTACGGCGACGTGCCTTTCTTGAACGTGCTCTGTGATGGCCAAAGGGTAAAACTTTGAACGCAACCACGTACCCCGGCGGCAAGGCCGGTGCCGGGGTAGTTCAAACGCTGATAAACGAGATACCGCCGCATTCGGTTTATATCGCCGCGTGTGCCGGGTTCGATGCGATCGCACGCACCAAGCGGCCGGCCGATCTTTCCGTTTTGATCGACCTAGACGAGATGACCCTTGCAGCTCTGGCCGAGCTGCTCGACACGGCCTGGGGGGACCAGGTCGGAAGCCTTGCGCTACGCCGTCGGTTTGAGTTGCTGCACACCGACGGCGTGGCCTGGCTTCGCCATCGCTTCGCCCTCGACCGCGTGTTCCATGGACCGCCCAAGCCGCGGATTCCATCACGGCCGATCGGTCCGGAAGACGAGGCGGGGGCATTCGTTTACCTGGACCCGCCCTATCCGGAGTCGACACGGTCCGGACGTGAGCTGTACCGCTACGAAATGACCGACGAGCAACACGCCGAGCTGCTCAAGACGGCAACCGCCCTGCCCTGCCCCGTGATGGTTTCGAGCTACGCCAACCCCATGTATGACGAGGCCCTGGCCGATTGGCGAAAGATCGAATTCCAAGCGATGACACGCGGCGGACCTCGGACGGAATCGTTGTGGATGAACTACCCTCCGCCGGCCAGGCTTCACGACCACCGATTCGTGGGCCAAGAGAAACGCGAGCGCGAACGCATACGCCGCCGGGTTCGCAATTGGGTAGGAGGGCTTGAACGGGCCGAGCCACGCGAACGCGAGGCGATGCTGGAAGCAATACGCGAACAATTTCCAAGGGGAGAAGCCGAGCCATGAGTACGGCCGTCAAAGAGCGAACCTGGGATGATTGGTCGCAAGATTCGCACCGACTGCGAACGCTCAAGCAAAGCCTGCTGGTGGCATCCGCGGCCGAAGGGATGCCGCGGCATTGGTTCACGGTTCGCGAATTCGCCGAGCACTTCCGCGAAACGGTCGGCATCATCCACGAGCGAACCGCGTTGCGTTACCTGGTGACCCTGGAACAATCCGGCGTGCTGGAAGTGAAACGCCAACGCATAGGCAAAAGCACTGTCCGTTTTCGGTGGGCCGGATGGCCGCCGCCGATTCGTTAACCCTTTTTTTCGGATTACTTGAGCATGAATATTTACGTTGCGTCGTCATGGCGAAATCAATTGCAACAGGACATTGTCAAATTCCTCCGTGGTGCGTCGCACGAAGTCTATGACTTTCGAAACCCGGCACCTGGCAACCATGGCTTTGGATGGTCGGCTATTGATCCTGAGTGGAAAAGCTGGACACCGAAGCAATACCGATCGGCATTAAATCATCCAATCGCGCAACGCGGCTATTCGTTTGACAAGGAAGCCCTAGACGCTTGCGATGCGTGCGTTTTGGTTCTTCCCTCGGGCAGGTCGGCATCCTGGGAATTCGGTTACGCAGTCGGAGCAAATAAGCTAGGGGCGGTGGTTATGTTCGAGCCCTGCGAACCGGAGCTAATGTACCTGGGCAATCCGATCCTCACCAACCTTGAGGAATTGGACGAATGGGCAAGGACATTTCCGCCGAGCCACGAAGCCGCCGAAATGGATTGTCGAAGTTATCCCCACTAAATCTATTCGTTTCACCTAACGGAGACCTTTCAAAATGAACGTGCCAACCATCACCATGGACCCGGAACAAGCGAAAGCGAAGCTCAAGGCGTACCGGGACGAGCTGCACCACAAGGCCGACGCCGAGTACCAGGCAGCCGCGGAAGGCTACGCCGCACTGGCCGAGGGGCTCAAGCTGATAGACATTGGCGAGGCCATCCACTGCGGCGGCTACTTTGAAAGCGGCTTGCCATGCCTAGCCGTGGCTCGGGCCGATCGGCCGGCCGTCTATTGCCAGCGGCGATTCAGCACGTTTGATTTCGACGCTTCCCGACGTACCAACGGAAGGCCGGGGCCAACGCTATTGGTCTCGGTCCCTAATCAAACCGGGAATACTCGGCACGTTTCGGGATGGACTCGCGTTCCGATGATCCCCGCCGACATCAAACAAGAGCTGCGAGCCCAAGGGCGAAGCGTGATACGTCGCCAATACCACATTCTTTGGGAAGTGGAAAAGTGGTACGACCGAAACCCGACCGAGCCACCACGCGACCCGTTTCTCTTGAAGCATATCGGTGGCACGCTCTACGCCGTGCTGGCCGAATGGGACCTTACCGACCTGGAAATTTCGGTCATTCGGAGACTAGGACCGCAATGATTGAATTTATCGAAGGCCCGGCCGCTGGCACGCACTTATGCTTGCGAAGAACGCCGCTGTTGCTTCGCGTGGTAATCGACCGGGCAAGCGGCCAGGTCGACGCACTCGACCAGCTCGAAGACGTGCCGCGGCTCGGGGAATCGATTCACGTTTACCGCCGCGAAGGGGAACCACTACGCGGCATGATCGATAGCGGCAAAGGGGGCTACACCGGGCCGTTCGTGGCTGCCACCTACTTGTACTTCCCCTGGCAACCGGCCGATGAAGTGGCCCGCGATAACCAGCGGTGGCAGAAATGGGCCATTACGGCCGACGAAGTTTCCGCCAAAGCCGAAAAGCCCGCTAGCGGGCCTCAGAATACGCCGTCCGGGTAACCGGCCTCAGAGGCCGCGAAGAGGGCCGAACGTGCACGAGACGGCCTCTCTGGGGTTCGGTTTGCGGTGAAATGAGTTGACGCCCCCCCGAAAAGTACCTATTATGCCCGCGAACGAGCCACGATTAGGCGTCTACCGGTAAGCTAGGCACCGACAACCGCCCGCGGCTCTCTTTCGGCCGACCTAGCCCGCGGGCCTTCACACGCACGGAAGGCGTTTACGTGGGCAAGCGTTCCTATCTCAAAGTCGGCGGCATCATCAAAGCGGGGCCAGTGCTGTTTAACGCGATCGCGATTAAGCGTATTGGCACAGCAAGCGAAGTGGAGGTTATCGGCACGGCCGATGGACAACCATTCGGCTACATGATCCAACCTGGCCAGCGAGTCGAACCCCTGCCTGGTTACGCGTTGCGGATTGATCGCATAACGGAGAACGGCCGCATTGAATTTGAGGCCTTCGCCCCGTTCGAGCATATCCACGTGCAAACCAAACAAAAGCAAGCCCGAACGGCGGGCGTGCAATAGAGCCTACGGGCACAGCTTCGCTAGGGATGCGGGGCCGGGGTCGCATTTTTGAATCTGTCTCAGATCAATTACAAGATGCCGAACGGCCGGGCCATGGATGGCCAAGCAGTGCTTTTCATGTTGAGGGGACCTGATGACCAGTGCCACGAAGGCCGCGCCAACCGGGCCGGCAAGAACGAAGTCTGACCCGCAAGCCGTGCTCTATGCCGTTCTGGAAAAGCACGGCAAGAGCAATGGCAATCGCGAGAACCTGGTTGCCGGTAGCACGGCCGTCTCGCTTGTCGTTAGCGGCAAGATCGGCCGCAAGACGGTACACGAGGAAATCAAAGGTAACCTGGTGATCGGTGCCGACGGAACGATGGCCGATAACCAGAAACCCGACACCGTCGAACTCACGGCCCTTCTGCTTTCGCAGCTCGGAAAGAAGAAGCGAGCCGAGTTTATCGCGGAGCTATCCGAAGCAAAGAAGCTGCCCAAGGTAGACGATGCCGACAAGGAAGCCGCAGAGGGTCTAGTCAAAGCCCTAACCGTCAAAGGCTCGAAGCCAAAGAACGGTGCCGTACAGATCGAAGCGAATTCAAACTCCTAACCATTCCCGCGACTGCCGGCGCGGGGCGGCCATGCCGACGGCCGCCCCGCTGGCCGAAGTTTCCGAGACCGACCAATGGCCAACGCGACCAACGAAGCCACGCAGGCGTTTTTCGATGCGCTGCACTTGACCACATTCGACGCAAGCCGCGTGCGAGCGATTCTCACGCCGCAGGATTGGGAGCTAATCAACCAGGTGCACGGCCTGCCGTTCGCCTACGAGATTTACAGCCGGCTTTGGCATCTGCGGCAATTGGAATCGGCAATCAACACCATGGCGGCCGTTAGCGAGGACATCGAACGGCACCTCCGCACGCTCGAACTCGGCGTGGGCAGGGAGGGCGAACTGATGGCCGATCAGTTCTCGACTGAAGTTCAATATCGAGATTCACGACCGCCGCGAACCGTCAAGATTTATCGGCCGCCGTGCGAGTGCGAGGAAGACGAGCCGCCGAAAGATGAGGCGAAGGCCTCGAACCCACACGAACTCGGCGAGCTGCCACCGATCGCCGACCCGGAAGGCCGATCCAGCGCGGCCAATAGCTTCAAGCGATTCTGCCAGCGATATTTCCCTGAGCGGTGTAACACCTGGCAGGCCGCACAAATCAACACCGCTGTTGGCGTCGATGAAGCTAAGGGCCATATAAAACGCCTGGTGTTTCAGCTCGGGCGGAGAGGCCGCGGGGTAACGACTCAATGTGCCATCGCAGCAATTGACGAAGCTCTTTATGGGCGATCGAAATATATCGTTATCGTGGCGCGATCAAACGAAGCGGCAGAGGAAATTCTAAACGAAATCAAGTACGGACTAACCAGCAACGATCGACTCGCAAGAGACTTTCCGGAGGTATGCAAGCCACTTCGTAGGGCGATCGGCAACAATGCGAGAAATCTACAAACGTACCGTGGAAAGTCGACTCGCATTAGGTGGCAGAGGAACCGAATACAGCTTCCGACGATCGACGGGAGCCAATCTAGCGGCATCGTGATCGAGGCCAAGTCGATTCACGATCAATTCGTGGGCATGGTTCACACGGACAACGGCGGCGAACGTACCCGCCCAGATTTCGTTCTGGTCGATCATCCCGTTACCGACGCCGACGCCCCCGAAGAACTGGCGAAGCTCGAGCAGAAATTGGAAACGATCATCCAAAAACTGCCAGGTGCCAGCGCGAAGCTTAGCGGCGTGATGTTCTTCACGCCTGACGACACGCCACTAGGCGAGCGAATCAGGAACCGCGAAAGCGCAGCCGCGGTGCGAAAGATGGCCTATCGACTCAAACGCCGCTTCGGAAGCTAAGGACACGAGCCATGCGACCCATTGCACGAATTGCCGCTGCCCTGACGATCGCCGCCGTTTGCCTGGTCGCCAGCTCGACCCAAGCGGCCAGCCAGGAAGACGCACAAGCCGTCGTGCAAATGCAGGTAGGCAACTCGCGGGGTTCGGGCGTACTGGTGTGGACTGATGGCCGGCAAGGCGTGGTGCTCACGTGCCATCACGTGATTGAGGGCGGCGGGCAATGCCTGGTGATTTTCCCCGACGGCTCGACCAGCTCGGCACGCGTGATGGCCACCAATGCGGCCCGGGATGCCGCCAGCCTGCTTTGCCAGGTGCCACCGTCGGCCGTGGCGATGCCTCTTGCCGCCCAATCGCCCGCAGCGGGTGAAATCGTCAGCGTGTACGGGCACCGGGGCGGTAGCCGCCAGGTGGTGGCGTGGGACGTTCCGCTTGTCGGTTATGACAACGGGGGCGATGGCCTGGCCGATATCATCGCCGAGCCGGGAACGGGCAACGGCGACTCAGGCGGGCCGATGGTCTGGCGTGGCCAGTTGGTAGGACTTGTGAAGGGGGCCAGGCTTCACGACACGGTGGCAGGATACCAGCCGAGCGACTGCCGAGGGCCGGCCGCCGTGACTCTTGCCGAACTGCTACGCCGGGCCACCCCGTTTGCCTTGCAGCAGACGTGCGGGCCCGAAGGGTGCTTTCCTTCCGGCGGTGGCTATCAGCAAATTAGGCCGAGCCAACCAGGCCAGCCCTGGCAAACGATCCAAGCACCCGGCACGCAGGCGAGACCGAACACGCCGTCCAACAATCCGGCCGCCGCTCGCGTGGTCGGACTGCCCGCAGCTCAGGGCACCGACTACGCGGCCCTGCTCGACCTGATGGCAAAGGATGAGCGATTCCGTGGCCCCCAAGGGGCACCTGGCGAGCGTGGGCCGGTCGGCCCGCCTGGCGAATCAACGCCGCCGCAGATGGTCGACTATCCAGCGTTGTTGGAGCTGATCGCCCGGGACGAGCGATTCAAGCCGGCACGCATCGACTACGAACGCGTGTGCCAGATGGTAGCCGAGGACCCGCGTTTTGCCTTTCGTCCTCCCTTCGGTAAGGAAGCACCTGGCAACCAGGCACCGCAGGGGACGCCCGATTCGGCGGCGAGCTCCTACAGCTCGGGCGGCATTGATTGGTGGGGCGTGGCGATCGGGGCCGGAAGCCTGGCAGCCGCAGCGGCCGGCATCGGCATTCCCTGGTGGGCCTTTGCTGCACTGCGAACGGCCCGAGCCATCAAACGGCAATATGAAGACAACCAGGCCACGCCGAGGTATTACCCGCCACGCGTACCCATGCCAGACATGGTCGACAATTCGGCCGAAGACGCCGAACCTATCGGCCCTGCAGCACCAACTCCAATAAGACGACGCCCGGCACAAACGCACGTGGTGACGATGGAAAACCCACCGCCCGAACAAATCACGCGAACGCACACGGAATATGTACCGGTCGAAACCGACCGCTACGCCGAGGCCCACGCTTGGGCCCGTGAACAGATCGTTCGCAAGTACCCTAAAACGGTCGATGCGGTCGAAACCCTTCAAAGCTTGATCGACCAATACCTTAACGCCCAGGAGAAAAAGTAGTGTCAATCACGAACACCGATTCCGTGCTGTGGTACAACGTTGGCGTTTTCGGCCAGGCCGGCTACGCCGTGCCGAACTGCTCGAATGACCCCGGCACCCTGAACCCAAATATCGCCGACCTGGTTAGCCTGATGGGCCGCAATCTCTTTTCCATCATGCACCACGAAGACGCCGACCTCCGCACGCCGCCGAGCATTAACACGCTTCGCCGCGTGCATAAGCTCTACGTACGTTCTGGCCAAATCTTGCAAGGCCGCAGCGTGCCACCTGGCGAGCTAAACTTCGAACCCCAGCACGTGCAGCCGGCACCGGAAATCTTTACCGTGTTCCCGTGCCCGTACTTCAAAGTGCGAAACCCGATGATGAAGCGGTGGGCCGGCCTGACCTTCGGGGCGATCGCCGAGGCCATGCAGCACACCGAGAACCGGCGAACGGCCGAAATCTCTACCAACTTCGGTGGCCTGATCGGTGCCTATCTACAACGGCTCTATTCCAACATGGCGATCGAGTGCTTCGGCAAGACACGCACCGAAGCGAACGCCCCTAACTTTCTTCTGACCGAC
Organism: Blastopirellula marina; assembly: GCF_002967715.1. Taxonomy (NCBI): domain Bacteria; kingdom Pseudomonadati; phylum Planctomycetota; class Planctomycetia; order Pirellulales; family Pirellulaceae; genus Blastopirellula; species Blastopirellula marina. Next base: position 926,869 of record NZ_PUIA01000016.1, on the reverse strand, counting down.
GCCGACTTCACGACGTATGACCCGTCGAAGTTCTTCACCTCTACGGAAATGAGCGACACGGTACCGCGGCTCGACCGCATGTTCACCGAGGACCAACTCGCGCCATTGGCTGAGGGCATCCCCGTTACGAGTCTGCCAACGCTCCAACCATGGCCAACGAACGTAGGCCTGCTCTATCAAGAGATCCGGAAGGACGACATCAACGCGGAAGACGACGCGTTTGTTTCGCAAGGCACCGCCGAATCGAAAGCCGCAACCGGCGGCACAACTGAAGGCCGCGAACAACCAATCGTTCCCCCGGCCCCCGCGCCGTAGTGCGTAACTCTTGAATACTTTCCGTGGATGGCCGCCGCGCTGATCGGCTCGACCGATCGCCGCGGCGGCCAGTGGAAAGGCAAGCCAAGCCCCTGCCAAGTCGACGGGTCCTTTTTCGCGAAAAGGACGTCGACCCCAAAGGGAACAGCCGCAAACATTGACACAGTTTACATGACCACCCGGGCGCGGTTATTGCCGACCGACAGCGCCCCGCGGTGATGGCCGACCATGCCGAAAAAGAAACCGACAACAACGCCGAAAGACGGCGGCACGCCTAAGAAACGCGCCACCACTAAGCGGACGTCCAGCTCGGCAAAAGCTCCGGCCACAAAGAAGACGACGAAAAAGAAGACGGCCAAGAAACCAGCCACCAAAAAGGCCCCGCCGCAATCGGCAAAACGGAAGACGCCGGCGAAGCCGCGGAAACCGGCGGCCGTCGACCGCAAGCCGGCAAAGAAAACGCCCACGAAAACAACGGCGAAGAAGAAAGCCCCCACGGCACGTTCGAGTACTCCGCCGCAGAAACGAGCGACCCCGGCAGCCGGAGTTACCGCCGACAACACCGATGCCAAGAAAAAGCGTGCCGAGTACCGGCGGCAACATTCGGCCAAGTCGAGCCGCGAAGATTCCTCGGCCGTTCGCGACATTGGCGAGATACCCAAGGTCGCCGACCCCGAACGCCGAGCTGCTGCGCTCGCCGATTTCCTCACCTTCTGCCTGACCTACTTCGCACACCGTTTCCCGCTCGAATTCTCCGAAGACCACAAGCGAGTGGCCGGCAAGATTCAGGCGGCCATCTTGGAAGGTGCCCTCTCGGCCGTGGCCATGCCCCGCGGTTCCGGCAAGACCACGCTAACCGAGGTGGGCTGTCTTTTCGCCCTGGTCTGCGGGAAACACGACTTCCTGGTTTTGATTGGTTCGGACAAAGAATCCGCCACCGACATGCTGGAAAGTATCAAGGGCGAAATCGAAACGAACGACCTTCTGGCCGAAGACTTCCCCGAGGTGTGCTTCCCCGTCCGCGCGCTCGAAGGCATCTCGAACCGATGCAAGGGGCAAACGTACCACGGCGTGCGAACGCGAATAACCTGGTCTTCGACGCGTGTTACGCTGCCAACAATCAAAGGCAGCCAATCGAGCGGCGTTACGATTCGATGCACCGGGATAACCGGCCGCATTCGCGGGATGAAGCACGCCATGTCGGACGGCCGGAACGTGCGGCCAACCCTGGTGATCATCGACGACCCCCAAACCGACGAAGCCGCCGATAGCGATACGCAGGTCGCCAAGCTCGAGCGGACTTTGAACGGTGCCATTCTCGGGCTAGCCGGCCCTGGCGTGAAAATCTCCGGCATCATGCCGTGCACGGTCATTCGAGCCGGTGACCTGGCCGACCGCATTCTCGACATGAAGCTTTCCCCGGAATGGAACGGGGAAAAGTGCCGCATGCTCTACGCCTGGCCGGACAATCTCACCCACTGGGAAACCTACAACGAGATACGCGTCGAAGACCTGCAAGCCGGGCGGCTCAACTTCCCGAACGCAACGAAGTATTACCTGAAGAATCAGCGGGCAATGAAGAAGAACGCCCGCGTTGCCTGGCCAGCTCGGCACAATAAGGACGAAGTCGACGCACTACAGCACGCCATGAACTTGTGGTTCAAGAACCCCTATTCCTTCATGGCCGAATACCAGAACGACCCACCCGACGAACTAGCCGTCGATGACGAGGATATCTGCACCGCCGACCACATCGCCGCGAAAACGAGCGGCTATCAATGCGGCCTGGTTCCCAATTGGGCCACCCGAATTACGATCGGCGTCGACGTTCATAAAGAGCTGCTCTACTGGCTTGCGTTGGCCACCGACGACCAATTCACCGGCCAGGTTATCAGCTACGGCACCTGGCCAGAACAGCCGATGCGGCACTTTCAGATGCGAAAGGCCCGCCCCAAAATCTCCGACATTACCCGCCAGAATGGGCTCAAGGGTGCGGGCCTCGAAGGCCGGCTAACCTTCGCCATGCAAAAGCTGGTCGAAGAACAACTGGCCGTTCGCCGATGGGAAGTCGACGGCGGCGGCGAAATGGTCGCCGTGCGAATCGTGATCGACATGGGGTACCAGGCCAACACCGTCCGCAACTTCATTCGCAATAGTCCAATGGCCGGGATTCTCTGGCCGAGCAAAGGTTTGCCCATCAAAGCCACCGGGAAACCCATGGACGAATGGAGCGTGCCCAAGGGAACGCACACCGGGCCGAGCTGGCGTATCTCACCACCGCCACGCGGCCAGGCCGTGCGGCACATTGATTACGACGCCAACTTCTGGAAGACGTTCATTCACGCACGCCTGGCGATGGCCAAGGGCGACCCGGCAAGCCACGCCCTTTACAAGCAATCGCCAACGCACCACCGACTACTGGCCGAGCATGTCGCCAACGCCGAAAAGCCTAAGAAGCTGAAAGAGAACGGCCGCGAAGTGATCGAATGGAAGCTCAAGTCGAATAAGCCAGACAACCATTTACTCGACTGTTACCAATTGGCGTGCCTGGGGGCATCTCATTGCGGAGCACGATTGCCGGAACAACAGCCGGCCATCCCGCAAGCCTCGGCACAAGATGAGTACGAAGTGAACTTTTAACCCTTGGAGAAACGCCGACCATGGCCAAGAAGAAAACCACGCCGACCAACAAGCCAGCTGCCGCCGCCGAAAAGACCGCCGGTCGATCGACTCGCGCAGCCAAAGCGAAGAAGCCCGCCAAACCGGCACCATCACCGGCCGCCGAAACCATCGACCCGGTACCGGAAGAACCCGGCAAGCCTGGTCGCCCGTCCGGTAGTAAGAACCTCGACCGTGTAATCGTGCAGCGGCACCCGGCCACCTGCCCACAATGCGGGTCGACCGATCGGAAGGTACAGCGCATCGCGAAGGAGCAAGACCGCGGCGGCATCATTCAGCGTGGCCCCAACACCGGTGCGTTATACACGCACATCGTTTGGCGGGACACGGTTTGCGTTTGCGGTCAGCACCTGCGCGAGCTGTCACACGAGAACCGCAACGGAGGCGACCAGGTCTAGAGCTGCTCCGGCCGCCGGATCGGTCGCCGCAAGATCTCGCCTGGGAAATAGGAAAGTTACTTTCCCACTATCCAACCGGAAAACGCCCTTCGCGCGTGAAGGGCGGCCCGGTATCGTTCACAAGCCGACCAAGTTATTGCCGACATTGCGAGCACGCCGACCACTCGCGCCACGGCCCTTTGACCGACCAACGAAGGGACAACGCCGTGGCCGATAACGCCGAGCAAATCGCGGAACTCGAAGCACTCCAAAACCTGGGTGCTACTTCTGTATCCGTAGACGGCATGTCTGCCAGCGTTAGCCAGGAATGGATCGCCCGCCGCTTGCGTGAACTGCGAGCTGCGGACGACAACCAGGCCGACCAACGCCCCATCGCTTCCACCATTGATCTTTCCGGCGCGTAAATGAGCAAGCAACCCACCCCGGGCGGTTTGTTCAGCTCGGCAAAAAACGCGATTCTCCGCAAGTTTGGTTTCAATGCCGCCGAAAGCAGCACGAAACGCAAGTCTGCACCTGGTGGCACTCGCGACGAGGACGACGAACTGACGCCGGCGGCACGCACGCGGCTTGTCGCCAACGGCCGCGACGCGCTGCAAAACTGGTCGATCGCCGGGTTTATGGTGCGCAAGCACCTGGATTTCGTCACGGGGCATACCTTCCAAGCTAAGACGCCCGACAAGGGGTTTAATCGAGCGTTGGAAGAATGGGTCGAAGAAGTCTCCAAAGCCGAGCACTTCGACCAAAGCGAGGAACACGACCGCGAACAATACACCCGCATGGCCGAGGCCCGCCGTATTGTCGACGGCGATATCGGCAATCTGAAGCTTTCCAGCGGCCACATTCAGGCCATCGAAAACGACCGCATCAAAGACCCCGGCCGCGGTGCCCCAGTGCCCTACGATCAAGTGCCGGAGTGGCGACATGGCGTGCGGAAGGTGAACAACAAGGCGGTTGCCTATGCAATTCACCGACGAACCGGCAACGGCGGTCTCACATTCGAGCGAATCGTGCCGGCCAATCGCATGTACCTGTACGCCTACCGAGACGGCACGATGCGGTTCGATTCGAGCCGCGGCGTTTCCGCATTGGCCCCCGCGCTTAACGACCTTCGCGACGTTGCCGAAAACCAGGGGCACGCCCTGGCGAAAATGAAGGTCGCTCAGTTGTTCGGTTTGAAGATGACCCGCAACGGCGAGGGCTCGCCAGCTCCAACCACGAGCACCGATGCGACCGACAGACAAGGTAACACGAAGCGGAAACACAAAATCGACTTCGGCAACGGGCCGGTCTTTCTCGACCTGAACCCTGGCGAAGATGCCGAGTTTTTGGAAAACAAAACGCCGTCGATGGAATTCCAGGCCTTCATGCAGGCCACGATCAGCGTGGCGTTGAAGTGCATCGACATTCCATTCAGCTTCTACGACGAAGCTTACACCAATTTCTTCGGCAGCCGCGCAGCCTTGCTGCTCTATCTGAAGTCTTGCAACCAGAAACGCCGCAGTGTTCAGGCGTGGAATTCTCACTGGTTCGAGTGGCGGTTTGCGATGGGGCACGCCCGCCGCGAAATCATCCCGCCGCGTAGCTTGGTCGACGGCTTCAAATACGCCTGGGTGCCGGACGGTTTGCCATGGTGGCGACCAAGCGAAGAAATCGCCGCCGATATCCGAGCGATCGGTGCCGGCGTGAAGACACGCGGCGACGTCACGATGGCCCACTTCGGCCGCACGTTCGAGGACACGGCCGAGCTGCTCGAAGCGGAAGAAAACATTATCCGCGGAAAGCAAATCAACATTTACGAATCGCCCGCCCTCGATACGGCCGCCGCCGGCCAGGTGGCCAGCTCGACCGGGTTCGGCAGTCTCAACCCAGCCACGATTGAAGCCTTGGCCGCGGCCGTGGTCAACCGCCTCGAAATGGAGAAGCGTTAAGCCATGCCACGCACGTTAGAACCTGATTTCAGCCGACCCGTTGAAAAGTTCCGTTCGTCGATCGCCCGCGGCCTGGCAGCCGGCCAGCCCAAGGAAAACGGCAAGGGGGAAACACCGGTCGACCGCGAAGGCGGCCACTACGGTGCCGGCATTATCCGCGGCTTCGCGGTAGTGACGCGTGGCGAGGCACTCGGGCACGGCTATTGGCTCGACCAAGACTTTGTCGAGCAAACGCAAAAGGCAATGCAGGCCCTAGCATCGGGCACTAAATCCCGCTTCACGCATCCGGGGCTTTCTTCCGATGGTCTCGGCAAGCTACTCGGCCGGGCCTTCGACTCGTACACCGACGGCGACATTGTCCGCGCGGACCTGCACTTCCAAGAATCGGCCCACGATACGCCAGGTGGCAACCTGGCGAAATACGTAATGGACATGGCCGAGGAAGACCCCGAGGCCTTCGGCACGTCGATTGTCTACATGCCGGACTGGGGAGCCGAGGAAAAGTTCAACGCGATGCACAAGGACGAGGAAGGGACCTTTAAGAGCCCCGACCCCGACAACCTGAAGAACTTACCGCACGCCCGGCTCGGGCGTCTCTATGCCGTCGACGTTGTCGACGAACCGGCGGCCAATCCGGCCGGGATGTTCTCGGCCGACCCCATCCACGCGGACCTCGAAGCCCTGGCCATGTACGCCTTCGGCTTGTCAGAGGATGAGCCCGAGCTAGGCAAGCTCTCTGCCGATCCGGACCGCGTGCGGGGATTCATCACTCGATTTTTCGCCAATCACGAACTGGAACTATCGATGCCCAAAACCAACACGAAGCGAAGCCAAACCACCGAAGAGACCAAGCCCAAGGAAACGGAAACCGGCACGCCGGAAACCAAGCCCGAAGGCGAGAACGCGGAAACGACCGAGACGAGCGAAACCAGCTCCGACGACTCGAAAGACTCCGACGACGAAGCGGAAGCCAGCACCGAGACCTCGGAAGACTCGGCGGAAACCGCCGAGCCGGTCGCCAATTCCAGCGGACGCAGCGAAGCCGTGGCCGAGCTGCAAAAGTTCACCAAGGCCTTTGGTGCCGAGAACGGATTGGCTTGGTTCAACAAGGGGTTCACCTACGAACAATCCGAGGAACTCCACGCCGAGCACAAACGCTTGCAGGCCTCGGCTGATACCGAAGCCAACTCCGAAAAGGGCGGCGTGTCCTCGAACGATGAACAGTCGGGCAAGGGCAGCGGCTTTTCCAATTCGCTTGGCAAGAACCTGGGAGCCTTCGCGGCCAGCCTCAAGAAAGCGAAATAGCCGACCTTCGCTTTTGATCCACTGAAATCAACGCGGCGGAATGCCGACTCCGCCGCACAATCCCAACCAACAGACCGACCAACTTTCTAGGAGTACGACACGTGCCCAACCTTCTACAAATCGCCAAGCTCAACATGGGCGATGGCGGAGCCGGAATTATCGAAGAAGCTTCGCAGATGCACCCGGAAATCTCCGGCATGCACCCTTGGAGCGGTGAAACCATCCCCGGTGTCGCCGATTCCCGGACCGTAACCGGACTAACCTTCAGCACGTTGGTGCGAACCAGTGTGCCGAAAGGTGGTAGCTTCCGCGGAATCAACCAGGGTGTGGCCGCCGTGTCATCTGGTTTTGAGAACCGCATCTACAGCACCAAGACGTTCGACAAGCGTTTCGAGTGCGACAAAGCCGCGGCCGACCGCTACGAAGACGGATGGCAAGCCTACCTGGCGATCGAGGCCTCCGGCATCATGGAAGGCGGTATCCAAGACCTCGGAAAGCAATTCTACTACGGCACCCACGCCACGCTCGGCGATGCAGAAGGTTTTCCAGGCCTCTTGCAATCGGTCGACGCCAACATGGTGATCGATGCCGGAGGCACCACGGCCGATACCGGTAGCAGCGTGTGGTTCGTCCGCTGGGGCGTGCAAGACGTTCGCCATGCGATCGGCCGTGACGGCGAGTTTGACATGGGCGAAGTTCGCGAGGAAACGCTGACGGACAAGGATGACCCGACGAAGAAGTACACCGGGTACGTGCAGAACCTGCTGTTCTACCCTGGCTTGCAGGTCGCCCACCGCTATAGCTGCTTGCGAATCAAGAAGCTGACCGCAGACACCGGAAAAGGCCTGACCGACGCTCTGCTCGGCAAGGGGCTTTCCACGTTCATTAGCAATCGCAAACGTCGACCGACGTGTATCTTTGCCACGCCGCGAAGTATCGAGCAGCTCCGAGCTTCGCGAACCGCAACCAACGCAACCGGTGCGGAAGCTCCGACGCCGACCAGCTACGAAGGCATCCCGATTATTCCGACCGACGGTATCACCAACACCGAACCGCTAAGCGTCTAATCGGCCGACCTTCGCCCGATTGAATGACCTGGCCGCGGCGACGAATGCCGCGGCCCCCTTTTGTCTCTGCCAATCTCGAACAAACCCGCTCTCAAACTGGAAGTGAACCATGTCTCCAAACAACTATATTTTCGCTCTCGGCCTGGCACTGGTTGCCATCGCCCTCTGCCTGATGCCTACCTGCCTGGTTGCCGCTACCGTGGCCGACTCGAACGTTTCGCACGTGGAAGCTTTGAACCAACCCGTTAACGTGGCCGCCGAGCTGGTCGCGTTGGTTTCGCTGCTCGGCCTTGGCATCGGAATGGCCCTCAGCACGAAGGATAAGAGCCTCGAAAACACCAAGGCCTTGCCGGCCAGTGCCACGACCGTTGCGGGCGATGGTTTCAACCTCGGCCACGGGTCGCGTGGCGACTTCACCGCCCAGTGCGAGTTGGAAATCGAGGCCCCGGTCCTGACTACCGGAGAGTTGCCCGACTCGCAGACGATGATCTACCACGTTTACCACGCGACGGCCTCGGACTACTCGAACGAAGCCCTGCTCTATGGAAACGTAATCACGCAAACCGGTGCTGGTGGTGCCGGGGCCGCCGCGCAGACAAAGCAGGTGCGTCTACCTCTTGACGTTAACCCGTACGTTCGCGTGAAGGCCGTTAAGAGCGGGGCCGGAAGTGCCGCCGCTAAAAGCATGACGACTCGCTTAGTTTTCTAAGCCAGTCGATTCCTTGGGCACTTCGCGCCCCGCGGCTCCGGCCGCCGGGCGCAAGTGCACACCTTTTCAAGTGAGGCGGCCAATGCAGAACTTACTAGCCAACATGGCTCGGCAAGCCGTTCGCCTGGCGATCGCCGCAACGTCCACCACCGTTACCATTTCGCGAGGTGGGACGACTTCGGACCCAATCAAGGTAGGACGAGGCCGCAGCGTTACGCAGTTTGTTTCCGCTGGCGATGCCTTCACGGATGACGAGGCACGGGAAGACTTCATTGTTTGGCCCGCAGATTACGACCTCGGAAGCGGCCCCGTGGAACCGGCCGAGGGCGATCGAATCACGATAGACGACGGCGTTAACACCGTAGTCTACGAAGTTACACCATTGCCACCGGAACGTGGCTACCGCTACACCGACCGTTTCCGCACCGCCTGGCGAATTCATACCCTAATAGTTGACGAACAAGCGAGTGAGTAACGGATGGCATCACCCGTACCAGAATCCGCCACAATCGCCGAAGTGGCTACCAATGACGCAACAACCATCGTTGTTCCTGCGCCTTCTGGAATTCAGGTGGGCGACTTACTGCTTGGGATTCTGTCTGCTCGATTGTTTAGTAGTGTGGCACCGCCGGCCGGATGGTTGACCGTCATATACTCCGGTCCAAATGACTTCCACTGTATCTGGTACAAGTTTGCCGACGCTTCAGACACGGTCGCAAGCGACTTTACCTTCACGCTTGGCAATCCGTTCATGTATGGCGTTGCTTCCGTGCACCGAATCAGCGGAGCCGCTAATCCTTTGTCGATCTCGCACACCTGGGACAAAGATTCAGCGGCACCTTATGACTGCCTTACCATCACGCCACCCGCACCCGACAGCCTCTTTATATGGGGCTGTGCGTGTGCTCAGCATAGCCAAGGGCCGACAACGTCTAACAAGGGGGTCGAGCAAACCGATTTAAGCGGAGGGTTTGCCAGCATGTCCACCTACGCTCTGCCCGTTGCTTCTGGAAGCGCTCAGACGGGGGCAATTATCACGGGCGGTTTTCTAACGAAGACCAAGTTTTCCATTGCAATTGCACCGGCACCAAGTGCTCCGGCCGCAAGCCTCTATCGTTCCCCTCAAATCATCGGAGCCGGCGTCTAATGAGTGAAATCAAGAAGAACACCGATGGCCAAGGCGTGCTGGTGACCGTGGCAGGAACCGACGGAGCCGCGAAAACCAGCGGCGTTAGTTTCTACGTTTCGAAAGACAATGGAAGCCAGGCCGCCGCGGGCGGCACGGCCGCACATCGCGGCAATGGCCAGTGGTACTACCCATTCACTCAGGCGGAGACGAACGCGGACCTAATCGGCCTTTCATGGGCTGGCACCGACGTTGTCCCGGGGGGCGTCTCGCTTTATACCACCACGAAACGCGTTCAGGAATTGAACGATCTAAGCCAGGCCAACGCGCAAACGGCCGCCGCCGATGCTCTGACCGCCGCGGCACTGGCGACGGCCGACCAGCTCAACACGGCCGTCGCCGCTCTGCAAGCCTTTATTGAAGACCTCCAATTCAACACACGGGTCGATATCGTCCTGCCACGCGTGATGGAAAGGCCAGACACCGGAGAAGGTGCACTGGCGTATAAGGTGTGGGTGAACCTCTACGATTCCACAGGCGACATGGAAGCCCCCGATTCGACACCAACGGTTGCGGCGGCCAATCAGACAGGGACAAGCCGAGACGCAAACCTTGGCGTGGTCACCCTTGAAGGCACTGGCAGGTATAGCTTTACCTATACCGTCGACGATAGCCACGCCATGGAGCAAATCACGTTAACTGTAACCGTGGTCGAAGGGGGACAAACGCGAGTTTACAACCGGGCAACCATCGTGATGGATACAACGGCCGTCGACTTCACGACCGCGGATCGCACGAAGCTTAACGCGATTCACAACAAGTTGCCAACGGCCGACTACCTTCTTGGCACTAGCCAGGATGACGGCTCGGGCTACAGCTCATTCAACCCGGCAACCGATACCGTGGCACGTGTAACCCTGGTCGACCAGTGCACGGCCAACGATGACATGCGAGGCACAGACAACGCTTACGCCGGCACTCCGCCAACGGCCGTAGAGATACGCCAAGAAATCGACCTAAACAGCACCAAAACCGGTTACCAGCTCGCTATCACCGGTCTGGACCTTATCCCACTACAACGGCCGACTGGGAAAGCGACCACGTTTGTGGGTGCCTTTGGCCAGTTCTTCTATCGATTCTTTGGCAAGTCGACGCTCAATAGCGAAACGGGAGAACTCATTACCTACCAGGGAGACGGCGTGACAGTTGCCACCACGCAATTGACCACGGAAGCCGGCGGCGTGCAGACCCAAGGGGAGGCAACCTAAATGCGTCTCTTTGGTGTAGTCGACGGGTTTATCGACCGAAAGGACCGGGCCGCCTGGTTAACCGGCATTTTCGACGGTTCGTTTCGCGTGCTGCCAACTCTGCCACGCGAACACGTGCTGGCCGCGGCGATCGCCGACGCGTTAAACGGTGCCACTGCAGGAACGTTCCCGCTTGAATTCGAAGCCAAACGCGGCCACCTGGTGCGCTATACGACCCCCGAGCTTTCGACGCTGCGGGTATCGGTAGCCCCGATCGCCAAGCCATCGCGGCCGGTTGCCCGTGGCGTATGGAATGAAGAACACACCATCGGCGTAGAAGTGCTAAAGAAGCTCGAAGGCAACGACCACACCGCCCAACTAGACGAGCTGGCCGAGCTTTCCGAACGCATCGAAACGTTCCTGCAGCGTGACGAGCTGCGGGAGCTGGCCGGCGGCGTGATGGTTGACGTAGACCGAAACCCGGTAGCCGAATCCGAGGACCTGATGAAGGGTAAGTACCGAGCACTTATCCGAGCAACTTACCACCGCGAACTCGAGACCGAATTTGCCGAGCTTGTGCCGCCAGCTGCGGACGCCACTTTGAGCGGCGAGCACGCGATTGCAGAAGCAATCAAGGACGCCCTCAACAGCGCAGCCGGCGGCACGTTCGGCGAATCGTTCGACGCGACCAGGCACCACCTGGTGCGCTTCGACGTTCCCGGCCTACAGACACTGCGGGTATCGGTGGCACCACTGGCCAAGCCATCGCGGCCGGCGGCACGTTGGGTCTGGAATGAACAGCACACCATCGGCGTTGCCATTCAGCAGAAAATCACCTCGAGCGCGGGCAACCTCGACCAGCTCGACAACCTGGCTTTGTTGTCCCAACAAATCGAGGACTACCTGCGGTACGACGACCTTCAATACCTGGCCGGTGGCCAGCTTACCGAAATTGCACGCGACCCTGTTCTCAGCTTTGAAGCCTTAGCCGAGCGGGAGTACCGCGCCGTTTTGCGATTGTCCTACCTGCGAGACATCGACACCAACTAGCCGCCCAAGGGCCACCGCCGACCGGCCCGAAGGCTTTACCAATCGACCGACCACGCAAAAAGAGGAACCGCCGATATGTCCGGAACCGGAAACCAGGGAAAGCTGTACCGCAACTCAGGCACCAACGACACGCCCATTTGGGCGGAAGTGAAACGGGTAATCGATCTCAGCACGCCCCTTACCAAGGGTGAGGCCGACGTGTCACGCCGAGAAAGCAACTGGAAGCTTTTGAAAGGGACACTGAAGGAGGGCTCGATTGAATTCGGGTACCGCGTGAAGCGCGGTGCCAATGGTGCGGACGCCGAGTACGCGGCGTTCCTCGATTCGTTCGCCGCTGGTACGGCCGTGCAATACGCGGCCATGGACGGCGACATCACCGAAGACGGAGCACGCGGCTTCAAGGCCTACTGCGAGTGCTTCGACTGCTCGCGAGACGAGCCGTTAACCGACGGCATGGTGGCCAATATCGTGCTCAAGCCGACCGACTACGAAGACAGCGGAACGCTAGTCGAGCCCGAGCTGGTCGAAATTTCCGTGCCGTAACACCAGCTCATTTAATTCACCTCAAACCCTACTTGTAGGAAATCGACGCGATGACAACAGAAAACACGCAACCCACGCCGCCGGTTGTGGCGGCTTCGGCCCAAGCCGCCAAATCAAGCGGCTCGGGATCTCGACCGTTCTTGCAACCGCTCGCCAATGCGAACCAAGGCAAGGTCGATGCCCTCGACTTCCATATCGAGCAAGCCAACGCGGCCGGGCAACTGACCTCGGACAAGCACGTACGCGTGCCTAAGTACGCCGAATTGGTCGGATATCTCGACCCGGAGAAGCTCGACCAGCTCGGCGAGGAAGACGCCAAATTCGCCACGGTTCATCTGGCCGCGGCGAAGCACTTTGCCAAAGGTGCCCCGGCGTACCTATCGGCGGCTCACTACCACAAGCTGGTGAGCCTGGCCGTGCAGATGGATGCCGCCAAGTAGCAGAATGCCCGTAGGGCCAAAAGAGAATGCCGCCGGCTAAGTTTTGCCGACCGCCGGCGGCATTCGTGGCCTATCAGAAAACCGACAGACCGACCACTCATTAGGTTACCAGATTCGGCGGCGATGGCAAACGCTCCGACGCCTGGCAACCAGGGAAAAGAAAGATGCAACCAGCCAATAGTATGCTACAGCCCGAACCGCCGCAGCCGAACGACCGGTCGTTCAAGGACAACAACGACCGTAGCTACGAAATCAAGATTACCATCCACACGGTAACGCGGCTCAAGCGGGAAATCGGATTGGACCTTTTCGCATCGGCAGATGGCGACCTTTTCAACCGTTTAGCCGCGGATACGGCGGAATTCTGCGATCTGATATGGGCACTCATTCGAGACCAGGCCGCCGAGTACTTCAAAGCTGACCACGAAGAACACGCAGCCAAGGGCAACGACCATCCGGAAGTGCTCGAAGGGGCCGCCAAGTCGTTCTGGGAATCCATGGACGACACGACTTTGGACGCTGCCACGTGGGCATTTTTCGAGAGCCTGATTGCTTTTTTCCGCGAGGACAAGCGGGGGCCGCTGCGGCTAGTCCTCCAGAAGATGAAGAAGGCGGAGAAGGCGAGACTAGCGAATGCTCAGGCGCTGGCGGAATCGCCGAAGATGGACCAACTACTGGAAGCGACCTTCCAGAAGGAATTCCAGACTCTGGAGAACTCGCTCGACAAAGCAATAGCCCTGAACAGCGTGCCGCCGCCTGGTGGGGACTGATCCAAGATGCGGCCGGCGTTCTGGGAGTAAAGCCAAGCGAGCTAGGCCAGTACACGGTTGCCGAGCTGTGGTACGGCTACCTGGCACGTGCTCGCCTTAGCTGGGGACAAATTGCAACCCTTTGCTGCTTAATCGCCAACGCGAACCGAGACCCGAAGCGGCGGCCGACACCGTTCAAACCTTCCGACTTTAACCCGCTGGCCGACCGCACAGCTTATGCCGGAGGGTCCGGTGGCATTCCGGTGAACCGAGACACCATCGGCTCGGTTGCCTACGCCTGGACTGGCAAGCGGTTTGGCGAAGGGCCCAAACCGCAACCGCTCGAACTTCCTGCAATTACAAGACGGAAACCATGACGAAAATCCAGAACTCTATCGGCTACAAGCTGATGAACCGGTTTTTCGACAAGGCCGCTGTCATTGGTGCCATCAGCAAGAAGAAGCGGCGGGCCATGTCAAAGATTGGTGCCTATATTCGCCGAACAGGCCGCCGCAACACGAGACCAGCCAAGCGGACTAGCCAACCAGGCGAGCCGCCGAAAACGAAGACGAAAGCAGAACCGAACCTTCGCACGATTCTGTTTGCACTCGACCATGACGACAAGACGCTGGTTGTGGGCTCTATACGGATGCGAACTCCCTATTCGGTTCCCGAGCTGATGGAACACGGCGGCGACATTGTCGACCGCTTAACGGGTGAGGTGAAGCACTACGAAGAACGAAAGTACATGGGGCCAGCACTCAACGAAGAAACGCACAACCCCAAACTTATGAAAGCCTGGGAGGACGCGAGCTAATGAGCGGTCGTAATATTCGAGCTGGCGGCGCATACATCGAACTATTCGTTCGCGACATGCTCCAGAAAGGGCTCAACACAGGCGCGGCTAGGTTGAAGGCTTTCGGGGCCGGGGTTCAAGCTGTCGGCCGCCAGGTGCTTAACGTGGGGGCAGGCATGACGGCCGCGGGGGCAGCGATCGTGACGCCGTTTGTGGCCGCTGCTAAGCATATGGCCGACGTTGGCGACAAGCTCGACAAAATGTCTCTGCGAACCGGCATCGGTGCCGAGACGCTTTCGGAACTCGGCTTTGCGGCTGAGCAATCGGGTTCGAATCTAGATGAACTCGAAAAGGGGGTCGCCCGTATGCAGCGAGCGATTACCGACACGGCAGGAGGTTCGACAACGCTTAGCGATACGTTCGCTTCTCTCGGGGTGAATTTTGACCGACTAGCGGCTATGTCTCCGGAAGAACAATTCCTGGAACTCTCCAAGCGAATCGGGGCCATTGAAGATCCAACGCGGCGGGCCGGTGTTGCGATGGAAATATTCGGCAAAAGCGGGACCAAGCTGTTACCGCTAATGCAAGGTGACATAGAAGCCCTGCGGCAAGAGGCTAGGGATCTAGGTTTCACAATGACCCGTGAAGATGCTACCGCAGCCGCGGATCTTACTGATGCGATGAACCGATTAAAGCGTGTCATGGAAGGAACCTGGCAGCAAATAGGCGCGGCGGTAGCCGGTCCTCTGACGATGTTTTTAGATATCGCGGCGAAGATCGGCTCCCAAGTTGTGAAATGGGTTAAAGAGAATCGGGGCCTTCTGCAGACAATCTTCCTAGTTGCCGCCGGGGTAATGGGACTTGGCTTTATCGTGTCTGCTCTTGGTATCGCTCTAATTACCACCGGTGCCATCATTTCGTCAACTGGTGTCGTGGTCGGTGCCCTTGGGGGCGTTCTGGCCGCCATCATTTCGCCAATCGGCCTGGTGATCGCTCTTGTTATTGCAGGTGGGGCGGCGATGCTCTACTTCTCCGGCATCGGCGGCAAGGTGGTTTCGTTTCTATCCGACAGATTCGGTTTTCTTTGGACGATGGCGAATGCCGTATTTCAAGGAATCGCCAACTCTCTTAGGGCTGGCGATATCGCAGGGGCCGCAAACATTCTCTGGTTGTCGCTAAAGGTAGCGTGGGCCGCCGGCATTGGTCAGCTTTCCAAACTGTGGGACGGTTTCAAGAACTTGAGCCTACGCGTTTGTGACGAGCTGCGGTTTGGCGTGGTGAAAATCTTCTCCGCGATGCTTAGCAAGATTGGCGGCCTGATGAAATCGGCCGGCGACTTCCTCGGGATTGAGTCACTGCAAAATGCGGCAAAGTCTATCGACCAATTTAGCCTAGAGGCAGGTGACGGAGCACAGCTTGCAATTAACGCTAATGCGGAATCACGCCAACAAGCAAGCGACCGCAAGTCGGCAGAGATGCAGGCAAAACTACAAGAGGCACTGGGTGAGCTAGACAGTGCCCTAGCAGTTGCGGCGGCGAATGCTCTTATAGCTGACCAGGAAAGCAAGAAGATTTCGACTCAACTCGACAACAACAACCCAGACCTCGAACAGGCGCAAAGTAGCATCGTAGGCACATTCAGCGGAGCCGCCGCAGCTCGATTCTCGGCGGTAGCTTCACCTCTTGATAAACGCACGGCCGAGGCCAGCGAGAAAACGGCCGAGAACACCAAGACGATGTCCGAACGCCTGGCAAGACTTCAGATGCCGCAGTTCACCTAACCACGACCGCGGGCCCAATGCCGACCGGGCCTGCCGTCGCCTAGAAGGACCGACCAACCGACCGAGGCCCAATCATGGGCACCGTTAACAGCTTTAAAGAAATCTGGCACTCTCGCAAAGTGCATAGCGCCACGAAAGCGAAGGACAGCACGTCGCAAATTGTCTACCTGGCAATCGGCACGACTGACCTTACGCACCTGGAAGCCGAGACGTACGCCAAAACCAACGGACCTGGCAACGACGCAAACCTATTGCGTGAGACGATCGACCTGGACGAAATATGCCCGGGCTACTTTCGTTGCACGTTCAATTTCGTGCATCCGGACGCGCCCGAATCGAAGGACGACCAGCAGCCAGGCGACCCTACCGAATTCTCGTTTGATACCAGCGGCGGTCAGACGCACATCACCACGAGCTTAGGCACGACCAGGTACGGCACCAACCCGCCCGACTGCAAAGGGGCCATCGGTGTTACCGAGCCCGACAAAGTCGAAGGGGTCGATATCATCGTGCCGCAGTTTCGCTTCTCCGTGAAGACTACGGTGGCCGCGGCTGCGGTAACGCTCGCTTTCGTGAAGACGCTTAGCGAACGCACCGGCACCGTGAATGACGCACCATTCAAAGGGTGGGCCGCGGGGGAGGTGCTATTCCTGGGGGTTTCCGGTCAACAGCGAGGCGGCGGCGATTGGGACCTGTCCTTCAGCTTTGCCATGGAGAAGAACAAAACCGGCCTGCAAATCGGCGACATAACCGGCATCGACAAGAAGGGGCACCAATACCTCTGGGTGCGTTTCGCGGCACAGAAGGACGCCGCCAACTACGCATTAGTGCGGCGGCCGACCGCTGTGTACGTCGAAGACGTGTACGAATCCACCGACTTTGGCGACCTTGGAATCGGAACCTAAGCCATGCCATTAGAACGTAAACGGCGCGGCGATCGGGCCGACATCAAGCTGCGAGACTGGAACACGATTGGCGAAGCCGTCGATGTGGTCCAAGGCGGGCGAGCGTACCTTGGCGGCGAAGAACTTGCATACAGCCGACAATCCACAATCGTTCACATCTACAACGGCAGTGGTGGCAACGTCGATCGGCACGGCGTTCTTGGAATCGACGGCATCCTGGTAACGGAATCCGACAACGCCAACGAGTTTGCCGACCGCCCATCCTTTGAAGGTACGACTCCAACCACAGCAGACCACCTCGGCCGGTTTGTCGTATTGCTTGAACCAATTGCCGACGGAGCTATCGGGCGGGCCTGCCTAGTCGGCCTGGTGATTGCAAACGTTCAGATAAACGACGCTAACGACACGCACGCCGAAGTTCTTAACAGCAGTTCCGTGAAGCTTACCAGTAGTAGGCATGGGACGGCCCGAATTCTTTACAAACCGGCCGGCACCGGTGACAAGCTATGTGCGGTGAAGATAGGGCATGATCCCGGAGACGTAATTCGCAACGTTTCACTAACCGAGGCCATGGGTGACACGACCGCACAGCAGGCCAGCTTTACTTTTTCCAACTACAGCGGCGGCGGAATAGGGCATGACCCGTACAACCTGTGGGGCAATGCCGCTACGTCAATGACAGGCAAAGTCTTCTGGAATGCGTCAACGTTCCGCTGGGAGTTTCTAGACATTCACAGCTGCGATGCGGTGACATAAGGACACAAGTGATGTATCGAGATTGTTGTTGCGGTGAAGCTACCCAATGCCTTCTGGCAAGTGCCAGTGGCCTAGATATTTTTCAATCGAATTACCAGCGTTTTAAAGTCGGCGATGATATTGCAGACGTCTTGGAAGTCGTTTCTGGTAGCTGGTCCTTCTTTGATTTCGGTGGATTCGACTACGGCGTATTCTGCAACAATTACGGAAATAGCGAGCCCGCCATCGCACTTTTCAAAGATGGCTATGGGGTAAATAGTTCGCAACATGGCAGCAATTCCTTTACACCTGAAGCCACCTATACGCCTGGCACTTCAAGCGCAGGCACACCCAAATTTGCTGGACTGGTATTCGACTATCTAGACGCAGACAACTACCACTGGCAAGGGCAAGCCTACTATTCGGGTGCCCTCCGAAACCAGCGGCTCACGAGAGTTGCCAGCGGCTCGCCTACATATCTTGTCGACGGCCCGAATTATCCAACAACCTTTGGCGATCCGGAGCCAGGTTATGATACAGCGTGGGCTCGCCGTCGCCATGGCTCCAATCTGATCTATTACGGCCACAAGGAAAGCCGAACTGTCCCCAACTCTCGCGTTCACGAGAAAGCTATATCAACAACCTTTCATGGTGGACGACGGCACGGCTTTTATGTCGATCCGGACATGGAAGCGAGTTTCTATACCTATCGAATGATGCTAGGTGAAACGGCCAAGTTTCCTTGCTATTCACCTCGGCTAAGCCTGGATTCGATCGCTGGCGACATGTACCTAACGCTTGGCAGCGCATTAACCAACAACAATTGTTCGCTTTGTTCAAGCCTCACGGGCACTAAGACGCTAACGGTATCTGGCGGATTTCACAGCTATTCATTTGGGAACTGTGATTGCAG
Organism: Blastopirellula marina; assembly: GCF_002967715.1. NCBI lineage: Bacteria > Pseudomonadati > Planctomycetota > Planctomycetia > Pirellulales > Pirellulaceae > Blastopirellula > Blastopirellula marina. The sequence continues at coordinate 908,183 of NZ_PUIA01000016.1, read as the reverse complement.
TCCCACCGATGCCACGAGCAAAGAGTTGCGGATTATTGCAAGGCCTTTCTATAGCAACGTAACGACCTACTATCGCTGGCTGGTAATTATCTCGAACACGGTTTTGGATTCTTGGCCGTCTTCGCCATTTGGCGAATATCAAAACGAATGCGACCAAATCACCGCCATCTACGAATCAGACGGCGGCCCATACCCGCAAACGCTCAACAAGCTAGACGAATTTATCGGCGATGCTTGTGTTGGTTCGTTTCCTGTCACCATGAGCATTTCCAATTGAGCGACAACTGCGACTACCGAGAAGTGGAACAAGGCATTTTCGAGTGCCAGCGGCCAGGTTGTGGCCGGCGTAACCAAACGCCGTTGCCGGCAATGCCTGATGGAATCTGCCGCGTATTTGCGTCCGTCTCGGAGACCGATTTCAACTCGCATTCGATCAAGAAAAAAGGGGCCAGCCGCACCGATGCCGAAGTGCTCACCATTCTGGCGAACTTTTGTGCGTTCTGTCCTGGCTATCGACCAGACGCACCGAAACGCAAATGCCTATACGGTGGTTGCCCGTCGACCGATACCACCGCGGCCGTGCTCCGCCGTCGGGTTCGCAATTGCCCCTGGCGGCGAAACCATCCGGCTAAATGGACCGAAGATACCCTGCACAAATATTTACACACCCACGAACCGACGAGCGAACTATGAACAGCGAAAACCAGCCGCCGGCCGCCCTTCGCGTGCTGCTTGTCGAAGACAATGCTTTCGACGTCCTGATGGCCGAGCGGATTCTACGGCGTGCCGAAATCCCGTGCATCATCACGCACGTTGATAGGCTCACGGCCGGCGTGGAAAAAGCACTCGAGGGTACCGACCTCGTGTTGCTCGACCTTCATTTACCAGACGCCGAAAGGCACGAAGCACTGGCTGCCGTCGGACGCTTCCGTGTCCCGGTGATAGTCTTCACCGGCGATCCAAGCCCGCTACGCACGTATGAAGCCGGCCGAGCCGGTGCCATTGCGGCATTGTCGAAGTTTGCCGCCCATACCGAACTGTTACCCACGATTTTGTTTGCTTGTGGCGTGTGCCATGCCTCGGGCACGCTACCGACCAACGTTGCCGAGGCGATCGAAAAGGCGTACCGATGATGTTTCACTTTGTTTGTATCTCCGGATTCCGCCAAACCGAGGCCCGCGTGCCTGGCACCTGGCTGCTAAGCGAGAAGCTACGCACGGCCGGATACTCCAACGGTGCCCGCTTGCGGTTGTCTCACTTCCAATGGAATGCCGACTGGAAAGAGAAGGCCGACGAAATCGCGAATATCACCAAGTACTACGGCGAAACACCACGCGTGGCCATCTTCGGCTATAGCTGGGGAGCTGGTTACGGCGCGATGCAGCTTGCCAGCGAGCTGTACGGCCGCGGCTTTGAAGTGGAGAAGTGCGTTCTATCGGACCCGGTGTACCGGCATCCGTGGCCGTTGTTCCGCTGGCTGGCAATGCTCGGTGGCTCGGAATTCTCGCGGCTTCATATCCTGGCACCGCCCGTCATTCGCTTACCGCCCAACATTAAAGAGACCTGGGTGTTCCACCAACGCATGAACGCACCTCGAGGCCATCGCATCGCGGCCGGTGGAAACACGATCGTTCACCCGTCGGTGGAGCTGCACCGCATCCACGGCGAAATGGATGACGCCCCGGAGTTTCACGCCTGCGCGATGGAAGCCGCCCGCCAGATGGTCGGTAGCTGATCCGCGATCGCAGGCCGGAGTTTTCGGCGGCCGGGGCCCGGGCCGATAGCACGCCGCCGAATAACTCGCCTTCCAACAGCGGGGCACGCCCGCTACCCTTACCCCCTCGAACTATGCACGCCGCGGCAAACGGCGACGAAGGCCTCCCAACCGAACCCAAGTGAAGCCCATGTTTTCCAAGCCGCGCCGTCTTTCCGTTTGGCCGTCTTTCTGGCTCTATTTCATCACCGGGGCTGCCCTTTGTTTCTTGCTGCACTCTTGCCACGCGGCCATGGGGGACGAACTCGGCCAATGCCGACGCCTGGCACCGAAGTACAACGCCACGCTTGAAGCTCGGCAATGGGACGGAACACGGGTCGACCTGCTGACCGATACCCACGCAATCGAAGCCGACTGGGCTTACAAGTGGGCCGAGGCGATCGGCCAGGCGGCGTACTATGCCGAGCTGACCGGCAAGAAGCCAGGCGTGCTAATCCTGGTGAAGGATGCCAAGGAAGAAGCCCGCTATATCTACCGCGCTCAAACGGTTTGTGCTCGACTCGGCTTTACGCTGTTTGTTGAGATCGTCCAGCCGCTACCCGATGAGACCGACCACGCGGCGGCCGCCGATCGCCGCCGCGACGAACAACCGGCCATCGTGCCGGCCAACCCGGCTTTGCAAGCCAGGCTACCCCATCCACGCCACGGCCTCGACCCGGATTACGACCGGATGATGGACGAAGCCGCCCGCGCGTTCTGGCCGTCAGTGATAGCCAGGCCCGACAAGAAGGGCTTCTAGGCGTGCGGCTAGACGGCACCAACTCGAAACTCTACCGTGGCCGACACACGGCCGACGGGGGCATGGAGTGGCAAGAGATCGAGCAATGCACCGACGCACCGCCCAACGTATGGGAAGTGCGTTCTTTGCTTGCGTTCGTTTGCTTCTTGCTGTTTGGTGGCGGTTGTGCCTGGGGCTACCTGGCTGCAGAGCTGCTTTTGAATCTTCACCGATGACGAAACGAACCCAAGCAATCAAGCGTATCTACTCCGGCCGCGGCATCGAACTCTATCGTGGCGACTGTTTGCAGGCCATGGAGCAAATGAAGCGGCGCGGCGTTGAATTCGACGCCGTGATGACCGACCCGCCCTATTCCAGCGGCGGTTTGCATCTCAGCTCTCGGCAGAAATGCACCAACGAGAAGTACCGCCAGACGGGCCACAAAATCGAGATGAAGGCATTTCTCGGCGATAACATGGACCAACGTTCCTATCGCTTGTGGGCCATGACCTGGCTAGGCACGGCCGCCGAGCTGCTCAAGCCTGGCGGGCTCGTTTGTTTGTTCACCGACTGGCGACAATTGCCAACCATGACCGACATTCTCCAAGGAGCCGGCCTGAATTGGTGTGGCATCGTGCCGTGGGACAAGAAGAACACGCGGCCACGCATCGGCGGCTTCAACCAGCGTTGTGAATTCATCGTATGGGGCACCAAGGGCACACGCCCGCGCGTGGGGCCTTCGCTGCCAGGTGCTTACCAGATGTCGCCTGTGTCGACGCAAAGGCGTGTGCATTTCGCAGAGAAGCCGGTCGAGCTTATGAAACAACTTCTCCGCGCCGTCTCGGAAAGTGGGGGCGAATCAGTTCTCGATCCCTTCGCCGGTGGTGCCACGACCCTGGTTGCCGCTCGCGAGTTGGGGCTCCGCGCCGTGGGAATCGAGAAAAGCGAAGCAATCGCCGAGGATGCCCGCCAGCGGTTGAAGGCGAAGCCGGAGAAGATATCGGCATGACACCCAGCGCTTTCGCGTATGCGCCGAGCTTGCGTTTCTCCGGTGTCCAATCGTCTGCCATGGATGCCCCTTAAAACGGGATTTCGTCGTCCGAGTAGTCGATCTCGCCACCGTCTGGCAGATGCACAATTACGTCTATCAGGTCGAGTCGATCGACTTCAATTCCGCGACGGGCTCGAATCCTGGTACCAGGTGGCAGCAGTTTTAAGGACTCGGCCTGCGAAAGATCAATCATAACGGGCATCGTCTCGACAGGCTGGGAAACCGAATAGCACTTGGGCACCGCGCCTTCTACGGTGGTGAATCCATGGCGGAAGATGGAAAACCACCGCACGTAATCCATAGGCACCCACCACCGAAACCCGACCGGCCGGCAATACACGCCAACCGCCCGCAGTTCGCCGCAGCTTTCTCTCACGAAACAGTAGTCTACTTGCCAGTGCATCGGGCAACCTTCCAGCCTTCCGGCCTACTTGTTTGGCTGCCATCGGTTTAGGCAGCGTTCTCGAGCGGCGCAGAATTCGGCGGCTTCCGCGTGGGTGAAAAAAGTCGAAATAATCTAGCGGCCTGCAAAACGAGCGGCCGGCCCGACGGAGAACGAACCGGCCGCCGTCTCTGCCGTGGCATCGCGATAGCGAAACGATCGCCACCCGAAGCCGTGAAGCGGAAACCATAGCCCGCCAGGCCGAAGGCTCGCAAGAGCAAGCGGCGGAGCTTCTGGCGGCCAGTTCCTGGAACGGCCGACCGATTCGGCGGCGAGCTCCAACACGAAACGAGGCGCAGCCGCGTTATCCTTCGGCGGCTCGATTTAGGATCCGGCCGCAGCTTTTCGCGGCTTGCGATCGCAAAGAAACGTACCTCGGGGCAAAGCCGCCGAACCTGGCGGCGGAGTACTCCGGCCGATCGCCGCCGGGAATTTCATCTCGAGGTAGAGCCCCGCGATTCGTGGGCGCGGTACCGGTGGTAGCAATTGTCCGGGCTATAACCTCACCACGCAGACCTGGTGGGGCCGCGTTTTTTGGGGCCGCCGCATTGCATTGCCTCGGTTCATGCCCTAGACTTCGGGGAATCTTTGCTCTTTGACAATTCCTGGCTATCGCCAGCTCAAGCTTGAGGCCCCAAGAATCCCAACACATCCGGACTGTCGATCCGGTGGTTGCGGGTTCGACCCCCGTCGGCCTCGCTTTTTGCGAGAAGGCAGCGTTGGAAGTCCAATAGCTGCCTTATTTTATGCGCTGACCGAACCCAGCGGCCGGCTGCTGATTTCTACGCGAGATGGCCTCGAAAACGGCTCTCATTTCTGACCTCACTACTCGCGGACCTTCCCCCCTTCTTTGGCTGGTTGCCTCTCAACGCGGATGAACGAGCGGTGAACGACCGGGCTGGGGTCTTTCGACCCTGGTTTGAGACACACGTTATCACGCTGATAACAAAACCCCCCCTCTTTCCCTGTCAGCAGATTCGCTGCAAGCACTTATAGCGTCATCACTTAGGCGATTGCTCGGCGAATTGGCATAGTCCCTGCATTAATTCAAAGGCAGATCACACTGGGGGTCGCAGCCGGAAAGCATGGGTTTTCCGCTGTGAAAGTAACACTGCTAAGTCCAGGAGAAGATGAATTATGAAGTCGCTATTGATTGCTGCCGTTGTTGCTGTTGGTTTGATGGTGGGTGGTGCTGCTTCCACGGCGGAAGCTGGCGGTCCGCATGGTGGTCATCACGGTCATAACGGCGGCCATGGCCACTATGGTCATAGCTACCACGGTCATGGCTATCACCACAATTACCACCGTCACTACTACCCGAGCCCTTACCAGTACCGTTCGTACAACAGCTACTACTACGGACGTCCGAGCTACTACGGTGGCAGCGGGTTCTACTACGGCAGCCCAGGTTTCTCCGTCGGTATCCGCTTCTAAGCGGTAGCCGAGCCGGTCCCATACTTGGATAGCAAAGCCCCTTGGCTCGTTTGGGTCAGGGGGCTTCTGCTGCGCTAGCCAGGCTGCGTTGCCCCCTCGTTCTTCCGCTAAAAGGGCACTAAATTAGGAGTCCAAACGCACTCGATGGAAGACTGACCGATATGTTGCACCTGAAATCTGAGACAGGCCCGCGTTGGCTCGAACAGGTCGAGAATCACACAGACCTGGTCCTGATCGATCATGCCCACTGCGAAAAGAAAGCGGCCGGTACGGCTCTGAATCTGCTTTTCGCCTACGTGGAAGACGAAGAACTGTGCCGCGAGATGACCTCGATCGTCAACGAGGAACTCGAGCATTTTCATATGGTGCTTCAACTGCTCAAGAAACGAGGCATCCCGTTTCGCCGCTTGAAACCGAGTAACTACGGGGCCCAACTGCACGAGCTGATCCGCAACCAGGAACCGCAACGGGCCGTCGATCGGCTGCTGGTTGCCGGCTTGATTGAAGCCCGCAGCTGCGAACGTTTCGGCCAACTTCGCAAGCACCTACCGGATGCCGAGCTGCGCGATTTCTACGACAGCTTATTTGAATCGGAAGCGCGGCATCACGCCGTTTATGTGCGTCTAGCGAAGCACTTCGCCCCCGAAAGCGAAGTGATGGCGCGACTGGAAGAGCTCTCAGCGGCGGAAGCGGCCATCATTGCCGCCGGAGACGAGAACGCTAGGATGCATAGTTAGAGGGGGCCGATCCGCCGCGGCGAGTTGATGACCGACCCCGATTTGCTACACTCAGACTTTTTGCGTTTCTTCTTTAGCGAGGATAGACGGCTCTCCCCCAACGAACGTGCCGCCTACGAAAGAAATCAGACTCCCCATGAGCACCGATATCCAGACGAAGAGTTCTCCTTCCCACCCTGCCCTGTCCGGCCTCGATAAGGCGGTCCAGGGGCTGCGGGAAACGGGCCAGTATTTCTTCGATCGCGGCTGGTCCGTAGGCACGAGCAGCAACTACAGCGTCGTCGTCAATCGCAGCCCACTGCAATTGGTGGTTACCGCCAGCGGCATGGATAAGGGTCGCCTGGCTCCCAACGATTTCGTTCGCTGCAACTACGACGGCAACCAGGTCGACTCGGACAACATGCCAACGACCGATCAGCCTCGCTCTTCGGCCGAGACCCAACTGCACGTGGTTCTCGCTCGGATGGAAGACGTTGGCTCGGTGCTGCACACGCACTCGGTCTGGGGTACGCTATTGTCCGATACGTTCGGCGATGCTGGCGGCTTCGAGATCGAAGGGTACGAAATGCTCAAAGGCCTGGCCGGCGTGAAGACCCACCAGCACACCGAGTTCGTGCCGGTCTTCGAGAACACCCAAGACATCCCCCGGCTTGCCGAGAAGGTCGAGAAGCGCGTCCACGACGAATCGCTGCCACCGATCCACGGCTTCCTGATTCGCAACCACGGCTTGTATACCTGGGGCGAGGACCTCGCCGAAGCTCGACGACATATCGAGATTTATGAGTTCCTATTCGAGGTCGTAGGCCGTAAACTAGCCGCACAAGGCAAGCTTTGTCCTGCCAAGTAAGCCCGCACAAAAAATCACTTTTCGCACACGTCATCTCGCATTCGATTCGCCGCACTTAAGGCGAAAGGAGAAATCGGCACCATGGCCAGCATTTCCGTACCAGACGAAAACCGAACCATCACCGACATTCAAGAGATCGTCGACTTCCTGAAGCCGTTTGGCATCTGGTATGAAAAGTGGGACGTCGCCGGTCGCATCGGCGAAAAGGCCACCAACGAAGAGATCCTGGAAGCTTACAAGCCTGAGATCGATCGCCTGAAAGAACAAGGTGGATTCGTCACGGCCGACGTCATCAACGTTTCGCCGGAAACCCCCAACCTGGATGCACTGCTCGAGAAGTTCAACAAAGAGCATACCCACAGCGAAGACGAAGTTCGCTTCACCGTCGAAGGGGCAGGCGTCTTTCATATCCATCCCGAGAACGGCCCGGTCTTCGCCGTGCTGGTCGAATCTGGCGACCTGATCAACGTGCCGCGTGATACGCAGCACTGGTTCAATCTGTGCAGCGATCGCCACATCCGTTGCATTCGCCTGTTCGAGGACCCTTCCGGCTGGACGCCTCACTACATGGAAGATGGCGTGCACGTGAAGTACTCGCCACTATGCTGGGGTCCAGACTACCTGGCGAAAGCCGACGATATCGATCCCGTGGTGAAGCTCTAATGCCGTCTCCCTGGAATGTCATCCTGCTGGACATCGAGGGAACGACTTCAAGCGTTTCCTACGTGTTTGATGTCATGTTCCCGTATGTCCTGCGCGAGCTCGACGCCTACCTGGTGTCGGCGTGGAACGAGCCTGCGCTGGCACCGGTGCTCGATCAGATCGCCAAGGATGCCGGTAGCGAAGACTTCGCGACCTGGACTGCCGATTGTGCCAACGAAGCCGAGCGGCGTGAAAAGGTCGCCGCCGAGATTCGCCGACTGATGGATGGCGACGTCAAAGCGACCGGGCTCAAAGCACTGCAGGGAATGATCTGGAAGGATGGCTTCGAGCGCGGCGAGATGACCGCCCAGGTTTATGCCGACGTACCGGAAGCCCTCGAAGCCTGGACCACGGCAGGGCTTCGCGTTTTCATCTACTCGTCGGGCAGCATCGGGGCCCAGAAGTTGTTCTTCGGACACAGCGAGGCTGGCAACCTTTTGAAGTACTTCTCTGGGCACTTCGATACGACAACCGGCCCCAAGAAGGAAGCCGCAAGCTACAACACGATCGCGGCCGAAGTTGCCGAGCCTGCCGAGAAGATCTTGTTCATCAGTGATATCGTGGCCGAACTCGACGCGGCGAAAGAAGCAGGCATGTGCACCTTGCTGAGCATTCGCCCTGGCAACAAGCCGGTCGAAGATGGCCACATACACGAAGCGATTTCCAGCTTCGCCCAGGTTTCTCTGGGCTAGCGGTGCATCGCCAGCAGGCGGAGAAATCCGCAAATCTTGCCATGTTTTCGCCCTTCTCCGGCCAACACTTGCCGACTTCGATGCGTACCGTACGATAACGACAATCGAAATGGATTCGGCAAGCACGGACGGATAGGACTTTCTTTTTCGCACGGAATGCGACCTGCTTTGAAGCCGCGAAGACCACTACGGACTCGCAATCATAAGGCCAGCAAACATGGTTCGCATCCTCTGCACTCTGACGCTCGTCAGCATTCTTGGCATCAGCCCAGCCGTGACCTGGGGCGGATCGCCGGTTCAGTTTGATGTCGGTTACCTTACGCCGGCAGCCGACGTGACAACGCCTGAGTTTCAAAACGCTCGGCCAGGCTATCGCCTGCTGCACATGGACTTGATGATCTCGACGATGGTCGACTCGCGGATCGCGGATGACCTGATCGAGACAACCTTCTTCGTCGAACTGCACAACCCGAGAATTCAGATCGAAGACTTCTCACCGCAGACCACACTACAAAGCCCCTACGCCGGGAACATCTCGAAAGAGAATCGAACGGAACTCGATATCAACGGCAAGCTGTCGGCGAACGAACGTTTCGATAAGAGCCTGGGTGCCGATGCGTCCCTCGGCTTCAACCGCAAACATGCGACGGTCGAGAAGGTCGATATCCTGCCGGAACTGAAACTGGCCGCTGCCAGCGGTACGATTCATCGCGGACGCGGTGTCTACTTCCGCTTCAACCGCACATCGCAAACGAGCCTGGAAGGGACGACGATGCTAGGCATTGTGCTGGCCGTGCCGGAAGGTTGGTCGGCCGATACGATGAGCATCCGCTGCCTGGCGAAAATTCGCCAGTCGCTCGTGCCTGGGGCACCGTCGAAGGAAACCGATCTGCCAGAGACGCAGTACACCGTAGCCATCTACCAGGCCGGCAACCGCTACGCCGCCGAGGTAGCCGAGCGTTACATCCAGGAAGAGTCGCGCTGGATTCAGACGAAACGAAAGTACGCCGACGAGATTCACGATCGCCGTAAGGATTCGCCGCTGGATTACCTGACGTCGATCGTTCGTCCGAGCAAACCCATCGGCAACATCGACCAACGCCTGGCCCGTTCCCCCAAAGAAGCTGCCCGCCAGTTACCGCCGCCAGTGGTCGATGCGTACTACCGGTTTCAAGAAGCAAAGTCGCTACTGGACGGTTGCAGCGGTATCCGGCCCTTGGCCAAGACACAAACGCAGGAGGAGGCAGCCATCGCGAACTCACCGATCCGAATTGAGCTGACCGACGAGTAGACATGTCCTCTCGCCCCTACAAGGAGAGGGGGCAAGAGTCGCGATGCGAGCAAGCTTCCTTTGCGTCGTTAGTTCGTCGTTTCCAGATCGAGGTATTCGACGGGGACGCTTTTGAAGACTTCTTCCATGCTCGTTTCTCCGCGGGCAACTTTAAGCATGGCCGCTTTGCGGAAGGTGATCATGCCTAGTTCTTCGGCCAGCCTTTCCAGTTCGTGGGTCGGCTTGCGATTGATGATGGCGTCGCGAAGCGCTTTGTTCATGGTCACCATCTCGAAGATCGCCGTGCGGCCCTTGTAGCCTTCGTTGCCGGCGGATGGGTCGGGGCCGTAGAAGTAACCTCCCTGGCCATCTTCCAGAAGCGACTCGATATCGGCGAACGTGGTATGGTTACCACCCAGGTCGTACTTCACGCGCGTCTCGGTATCGAGCACGCGAACCAGTCGCTGGGCAATCACACCCCGCAAACAACTGGCCAGGAAGTAAGGGTGAATGTCGAAGGACAACATGCTTTGCACCGCGCCGGTGGCGACAGGGGCATGCAGCGTGGCGAGCACCAGGTGCCCACTGTTGGCGGCTCGCACGGCAGTGATGGCCGTTTCCTTATCGCGAATCTCACCCACCATGATCACGTCCGGCTGCTGACGAATCACACCACGCAGCAGATCCGAGAAGTCGAGTCCGACCTTCAAGTTCACTTGCGATTGGCGAATACCAGGCAGCGAGAACTCGATCGGATCTTCCAGCGTGTTGATCTTGCGACTGCCGTCGTTGAGATACTGCAGGCAGGCATACATCGTGGTTGTCTTGCCGGTGCCAGTCGGGCCGGTAACCAGGATGAGGCCAGACGACGATTGAAGCATCTCCATCAACGCGTTTCGATCGTGACGACCAAGGCCGATCTGGTCGATCGAAAGCAAGTTGGTATCGCGGTCGAGCAGGCGAATGGTGAGGTCTTCCCCTTCGCGCGTCGGGATCAGGTTCAACCGGAGGTCGATCACCTTTTCGTCGTCGCGATAAATCCAGCGACCATCCTGGGGTCGGCGACGCTCGGTGATATCGATCCCGGCGAGGGCCTTCACGTAGTTGAGCAGTTGACGCCCCTCGGCCGACGACACATGGGTGATGGGACGCATGCGTCCCCACAACCGCATCGCGATCTGGCACTCAGGCTCGCCAGCAAAGATAAACAGATCGCTCGCGCCGGTCATCGAGCAGTGTTCGATCAGAAGCCGCATCTGGGCTTCCGGTTCGAGGTTGCTCATGTTGACGTGCGAGAAGTCGATTCCAGTCGAATTATGATTCTGCGTTGACACCAGCTAGTTTCTCCGCTTCCACGGCGTTGGCCGCGCTATCAAAGACAAGATCCATGCGCATCAATTTGAAGACATTGGCGACTGTCGGAGGGGCTGAATAACAAACCATGCGTCCTCCCTTTTCCGCGAATCGCTTATGACAAACCAGCAGCCAACCGATCCCGCTCGAGTCGATCACCTCGGCATCTTTGAGGTCTAACAGGACCGTCAAGGTGTAAGCATCGGGGCCCAACAAGCTGGCGATTGGCTCTTTATCGCGGGGAATGCCGTCCTGGCTTACTCTGCCAGAAACGGCGATATGAACGTGGCTATCTTTGGTCGAGAGGATCTGTAGATTCATGAGCAAGCCAAGTTGTCGGGCTTCGCATTGGCGAAGCCGCTAATCCATGAAGTGGTCACATCAAATTTTCGTTCGCCAGGCTCTGCCCAAGGAAAAGACTTGCCGGGCAACCAATGGCCCCAGGGCAAGCAAGCGAAGAGCTCAGTCAAACGTTCGGCAAATAAGTCCACCATCGGCAAGGATGGTTGTTCCTGTAATGTAAGCACCGGCGTCACTGCCCAGCAACAAGGCCGGCCCCACCATGTCGATGGTTTCGCCCCACCTTTTCACGGCGGTTCGATCAGCGAAACGCTGTTTCTGCTCGTCGTTCAACAAGCTCATGGGGAGGTCGGTCGCAATGGGGCCCGGACAAATGCAGTTGACAGTAATCCCGTGTGGCCCCAATTCTAACGCATGCGCCCTGGCCATCCCAATAAGTGCTGCCTTCGTTCCCGAATACAGCCCGCGACCCGCATTAGAGGCCAACGCCATGACACTGGAAAGGTGAATGATTCTCCCCCAGCGTTTTTCCTTCATGCTTGGAACGACATGACGCGCTAAACGCATGCACGCGGTGAAGTTCAGTTCTAACACGTCATCCCAAACTTCGTCGGTAGTTTCCGTTAAGATTTGAGGTTTGTTGGTACCTGCATTATTTACCAGTACGTCGATCCCGCCAAACGTTTTCAGCATGTCGATCGCCATTAGATCGACCGCGGCTCGGTCGCTCATGTCGCACACGCGGTACTCGACCTGCACGCTAAGCCCCTGGGCAATCTCGACGGCGGCAGCTTCCAGTTCGTCTTGATGGCGGGCCGTGATGCCGACGTTCGCTCCGCATTCAGCGAAGGCTCGGGCGATGGTCTTGCCGATTCCCTTGCTTCCCCCGGTTACGAGAACCGAGCGGCCGGTCAGGTCAAAAAGGCTTTTTACGGACATGGCAGTATTCCCAGGTGAGTAGTCGAATTGGGGAGGGCATTGAAAAAAGGGGCCGCGACCGAGCAGTTCGGTCGTGACCCCTTATCTGTTCAAATTGTGGGTGGGTGTCGATCGCTCGGCAATTAGCCGCCGAGTGCTTCAACGACCAGATCACCGACTTCGGACGTTCCGTAGCCCATCTTGCCGGCACTCTGGCTCTTCATCTTGGTGCCGGTGACGGTTTGAATGGCCTTCAGAACGCGGGCCCCGGCAGCTGGCTGACCGGTGTGTTCCAGCAGCATCGCACCAGCACTGATGGCCGCGATCGGGTTGATCACGTTCTGGCCGGTGTACTTCGGAGCACTACCACCCATTGGTTCGTACATGCTGGTACCGCCGGCATCGGGGTTGATGTTGCCGCCGGCAGCCACACCCATGCCGCCCTGCAGAATGCCTGCCAGGTCGGTGATGATGTCGCCGAACATGTTGGTGGTGGCGATCACGTCGTAGTACTCAGGATTCTTTACCATCCACATGCAGCACGCATCGACGTGGTTGTAATCAGGCTCGACGTCGGGGTAATCTTTGGCCACTTCCTGGAACGTACGCCACACCAGGTCGTGCCCGTAGGTCAGCACGTTGGTCTTGGCGACCAGAGTCAGCTTCTTACCTTTGGGGTTGTTTCGCTTCTGGGTGTATTCAAAGGCCCAACGCAGCCAACGTTCGCAGCCCTTGCGGGTGTACATAGCCGTTTGCGTGGCGACTTCGTCTGCGGTTCCCTTCTTCAGGAAACCACCGATGCCGGCGTAAAGGTCTTCGGTGTTTTCACGCACGACGACGAAATCGATCTCTTCCGGACCTTTATCCTTCAGCGGCGTTTCGACACCGGGGTATAGCTTCACCGGACGCAGGTTGATGTATTGATCGAGCTGGAAACGCAGCTGCAACAGCAGACCCTTTTCCAGAATGCCGGGGGCAACGTCGGGGTGTCCGATCGCACCGAGGAAGATCGCGTCGAACTTTCGCAGTTCGGCGACCGCACCTTCAGGCAGAATTTCGCCTGTCTTCAGGTAGTGCTCCCCACCAAAACCGAACTCGGTCTTTTCGATGGTGAAACCTTCCAACTTGGCAGCCGCGTCCATGACCTTGAGGGCTTCTGCGGTAACTTCAGGTCCGGTTCCATCTCCACCAATAACGGCAATCTTCATGTTCGACATCTTTTCGGAAGGAAGGGGTGCTACTTGTTGACAACCAAGACCGCCGGCCCCCTTTCGCCTGCTAAGTGACGATGCCGGACCCACAGTCAAACCTTCAGTTTATCCGTCATTTGGAGGAGGAACAACGGCCCCATAGACATCCCCAGGCAGCAAACGCAGGCCCCCCGAAGTGCCTCGTAACCAACGCCACCGACATGACTTAGACCGACAGCACAGTCGCATCGAACGTTACGCCGAGAAATTCGAGATCGCCCCCGGAGGCAACGTCCCCAACCACAGGGCATTCGTCTGGCCGCTGTAGTGCTTGATGAACTGGGCCGGCGTCTGCGTGACGACCTTGTTTCGCGAGTTGCTGTAGTGCCAGACAGTCCCGTTGAGAAAGATCCCAATGTGCTTCTTGGGGACGTTCCGGATGGTTGTCTTTCCGCCGGTCGTGACAAAGTTGCTCGGCGCGCTGACGAACATCAGGCCCCGTTTGCCGACCATCGTGTCATCGTACTCGGCCACCGACGGACAGGCCGCGAAGATCTCTTGCACCCGCAGGCTGGCCGCTTCTCCCTTTCGCTTTTTACCGGAGGTCATTCCGTGGCATGTCAGCCCGACGGTGATATCCAGCGCGTGGCCGACAAAATGAGCACAGTGATTGTTGCTTGTATCGGCGTACCCGCTCGGACAGATCTCGGCCATCGATTTGCCGAGAAACGAATTGAGCGAGAGCTTACCGAGTGCCGCCGGCGCTGGTGCCTTCGACGGCACGGCCACCGGCGTCTTCGTTGCTGCGCCGCTTGAAGCGGGGGCGGAACCGGCCGCTTCGTTCAGCTTTTTGAGTGTCGTCCTGTCGGGATCGACCTGCCCGTCGGGACTGCGCATGAATCGCTTTTGAAACGCGTTAATCGCGGCGACGGTCTCTGAGAACTTCGGTGGCGTCGCGATCTTGCCATCGTCGTCGCCGGGATCGTAGTCGCTGTTACCCAGGTTCTTGGCGGCGGCCTGAAGTAACTGCTGAACCGTTTTGACGTCGTCGGGAAGATTCCTGGCGTTGTGCCCCTGCTTTCTTCCTACGCTTGAACTGATCTTCTTTGCCATGGCACGTTCCCCCTTTCGCCTGGCGTGATCTGAACCGCACGAATACCCGTCAGTCTACCAGTTGGCCACCAGCATCGACACCAAAAACAGCCCATTGGGGTGGCCGTCAGCCAACGACCAAAGATTGCCCAGCCCACCCACTTACCCATGAAGAGCAAGTGAAGAAACCATGATTCTTGTGTTTCCTGTCAGTCAACTTTGTTTCACTGTCTATCTAATTCGGTATAGACTAGACCGTGTCGCTGCGAGCCATTTCCCGGAATGGCCAGACGACGAGCAGGTCGCGAGTCTCCCTGAGTGACCTACGCACAAAACACTTGAATTCTTCGTATGTTTCTAACTTTTGCACTTCGCTTCCGTTTGGAGAATCTCATGAGCGTTCGGTCTCACAAATCTGGATTTACGCTAGTCGAGCTCCTGGTCGTCATTGCGATCATTGGCATGCTAATTGCCCTTTTGTTGCCTGCGGTTCAACAAGCACGCGAAGCGGCTCGGCGGATGCAATGCACCAATCACCTCAAGCAGATTGGCCTGGCATTGCACAACTACCACGATACGCATGGTAATTTCCCGTATGGTTTTCGCCTGGGGAACATCGGCAATCGCGATTGCTGGTTTCAGCGGATCTTGCCGTTTGTCGAGCAAGCGGCCCTGCAAGATGTTTACGAAGAATGCATCCGCACCCCGACCGCCAGCGGTGGCAACCTGAGCGGTGGCTACTCGTACGTTTACACCGTTCCATCGACGTTTAAGGGAAGCTTGCTGGGAGGGGCCGTCATCAATATCTTCAATTGCCCATCGGAACCGAACAGCCCCGGCTTCTGCCGCGACAACCAGGTAGGCAACTACCTGCTGTGCAACGGCGCGGACTTCTTCAAACGGACAGCCAATCCCTCGCAAAGCACCAAGGGGATGTTCTACTTTGAATCGAGTACCGGCTTTAACAACCTGACCGACGGTAGCTCGAATACCGTCATGGGAAGTGAAGCGATCATTCGCGGTGCGAATCGTCCGGGGCACATCTACGATGCCGGCGGTTACTGGCAAGGCTCGAACCACGGCGAGGCATTCTTCTCGACGCAGCAAGCACCCAACACTTCGTTACCGGACCTGATCGTCCGTAGCGATACCAACAACAACGAATGCACCAGCGGCGACTGGGACCGAGTGGCCCCATGTGAAGACGTGGGTTACGACGACAACAACTCGAGCGGCGGCTACCGCAACTCGGCTCGCAGCTACCACCCCGGCGGCGTGAACACGGTGATGGGGGACGCCTCGGTGCGGTTCGTTCCCGAGACGATCGACCTGGGTACCTGGCGAGCATTGGGCACGACTGGCAACGGTGAAGTGGTCGGCCAGTTCTAAGCTCACCCAGTAGAAAGCCATGCCAGGCAGTCCCCACTCTGACCAGGGGACTGCTTGTGGTTGATTCGCTTCACTCTCTCATTCCTATCCAGGTCAAAATGCGATGAATCCTTCACGAACACTACGGACAAGCAGCTTGCTACTTGGCTGTCTCTTGCTGGCCGCCGGTGGCTGCTCGGCCGGTCATAACGACGGCACGACGCTCGTATCAGGCACCGTAACCTTTAACGGCAGCCCTTTGGAAACCGGCAAGGTGATTCTAGAGTCGGTACAAGCTGGCGAGCGTTCTTTTGCTGGCTCGATCCACGACGGCAAGTTCCAAATGCGAGTGACGCCAGGCGAAAAGATCGTGCGAATCACGGCGACGCGACTGGAAAACCCCAAAAAGCTTTCTTCCGAAATGAAGCGAAGCATGGAAGTCGGCGGCGCTGGCACCGTGCCGGTTCAGTACATACCTGCCCAGTACAATCGCGATTCCGAACTGAAGGTCGAGATCGATACGACCGGCAACAACCAACTGAAATGGGATCTGACGAAATAGGAACGCGCCGGGAGATCGTCCCTCGGATAAGCATCGCTTGACACTTCCGTTATTGCGCAAGAACGCTACGGGCACTGCTGTGGCATGCCGACGACACGGCGATGCTAGTTATCGCTGAACGAGATCTGCGCGGCCTGATTCTCTCGCCCGACAGGGTCTCGCATGTATTGCTGGTAGCAATCACGGCAGAGGCGAAAATCCCGAGGGGTTTGATCTTCGTGCAGCGTGGGGTCTTCGATCGGATAAACCTGTTCGAGAGTATCAGCAAGCACCGAGAGATTGTCTCGGTCGGTATCGTCGTAGTCTGCTTCGTCGAAGTAAGGCTCAATCTCCAGAAACGCAGTGACACGAATCACAAAGCACGGATCACTGCTTTTGTCAAAAACTTGCTGGCAACACTGGCAAGTAAATTGACTCATCAGATAGGTCCTTCCTTTTGGCACTTGATAAGGCCGCTTGAGTCGCGGCAGGTAAGCAGTTTTTCATCCTAACCTTGTTAAACAATGCGAAGCAATACGAGTCTTTCGAATAAACTGCGAGACGCGTGTTACCGCGAAAATAAGAATGAAATCGACTTGACTTCCTTGCAGGAAGTAGCTTTTGCAGATTGGGGCAAGGTCGATCGATCGCGTCCTCTTATTGGCATCAGCGCATGAAAAAAGCCACAACGTTTCGGTTGTGGCTTTTTTTATTTTCACGATCAAGCAAGTGGCCCGGCTGGCGACTATTGGTCGGCCAGTGGCTCCTTCTTTTCGGTGATCACTTCGCACTGAGGTGCCATCTCGGCGTTCAATTCAATGAAGCCGTTCCATTCTTCTGGCACGTTGTCTTCGTGGAAGATGGCTTCGACAGGACACTCAGGCACACACGCTTCGCAGTCGATGCATTCTTCTGGGTGGATGTAGAGGATCTTGTCCCCTTCGTAGAAACATTCGACGGGGCACACAACAACGCAATCCGTGTACTTGCAGTTAAAGCACGGTTCGCAGACTACGTGAGTCATCCTAGGTATCTCCTGACCACTAAAGCGGTGTTGAAAACAAGGTTCTCGTAAGTGGGGCAACCACAGTTGATCTTGCCCCCAAACGCACGTCGCGTCTATGAAAGATATTCATCGGCGACTTTCTCTTCGTTTTTTATGCCTGTCTCAATAAGGTGTCAAGGCAACCATGCCTCATTTGGCACTATATCCCAAGTGAAAACCTGTATTGAGCTTAAGTCTCAAGTTATTTACTTTCCTTCAGTCTCAATTCACGTCCTTTTTAGGCCCCGAGTGTATCCATGAAAGCCAGTTCCGCCGATCTTCAACTGCTGGACGACCTTTTCGCATCCCCCAGTACGAATTGGCGGCGTTTTATCGATCGGTATGCCAGCACCGTCATTCAGGTGGTACAGCATGCCCGGCATAGCCAGAAATGGACCCTCACCCAGAAAGATGCCGACGCCGTCGTGGTCGCCACGCTCGAGCGATTGGCCGAGAACGACCTTGAAATTCTGCGCCGCTACGATCGCAGCGGCAGCTTCAACACCTTTCTGACGGTCGCCTCGCGGCGGATTGTCATCCAGGAACTTCAAGACCGAGGTGCCGAGCAGCGGATTCAAACGGCCCTGAAGGATGATTCGGCCCGCCGGCTACAGATCCCAGGCTCGGCAGGGTAGCGGGCTGGCGAGACCATCTTAAGGCCTGAAAGGCCGGCCCTTGGGATGTTATGCGACGCGGCGGTTGAACGTTGCAGTGCTCTCGCTGGCGATGCGATGCAATCATCGCTCTGGAATCCCTCACCCTAGCCCTCTTCCTGCGAGCGAGAGGGGACCGGAATAGTCTCTAGTGCAAGCCGCGGATCGGTGGGGACTGGTAATCTTGCTGGGCGGCGGTTTCGTAGACGGGGCGTACCGCGTTGACGGCATTACCTGGCATGTTGCTTCCCAGGGGGAACCCGCTTCCAGATGGGTACGGCTGTGGGTTCGTTGGCGCGTAGCCGGCTGGGGCCTGCGATGGCGGAGCGTAGTTGCCGGCCGGCAATGGCTGCCCTGAGGGGAGCATCTGTCCGTTGACTGGGTACGGCTGACTGACTGGTGCCATGGGTGCCCCCGGCAGTGGTTGGCCGCTGGAGTAAACCGGAGCCCCCGGTAGTGGCTGGCCGGCGTTGCCTACCAGGTTGATCTCCGGCACATCAGGCCGGCGCGGACGCGTGAACGTGCCGGTTCCTTCGGTCAGTTGATTGATACGGTAACCGATCACCGAGATCGAGAAGTCCATGCCCGACTTCGGCAGGCGAATGTCGACCATATACGGCAACGATACCTGGTAGCTCGGGTCGTAGCGGAAATTGGACGCCAGCGCCGAAGCGATCGGCTGCCCTGCCCCGTCGTACATGTGCTGTTCGAGCACGTAGCCATACTGCTTGTCGATGACGGTGACTTTGGTGATCTGTCCGGCCGAGGAGTTCATCGTCGTGCGGATTTCGTAGTTGCCCGTTGCGGTCGGGAATGGCCCCTGGTGGAAGTCGCTGGGGTCGAAGTGTGCCAAACCCATGGCTTGGGCAACCCAGCCAGGTTCGACCGGCAGCATCGTCTTGGCCATCGTGCGGTTGAATTCGTCGTGGCGGGCATACATCAGTCCCGGCGAGTTGAACCCGCGGCCCCACACCCAGAACTCTTCCGCGTTGCTCCCCAGGTCCAACAGTTGACCGGTGAGGGCCGTTTCGCCAATCATGCGAAACTTCGTCGGGGGCATCATGTAGATCTGTGCCCTGATCGAGGGAAAGCCTGCCAGGCCCAATGTCGCTCCGGTCGATTCAAGCGACTGCACGCGCTGCGTGTTCAGGTTGACCTGGGCCATCAACTGTTCCATCGTCGGCGGAGCATTGAAGACAACCGGTGCCTGATACATCGGGTCGACCGGCTGCGTGAACTGCGGGCACCCGGCACCGCAAGCGAAACCAACCAGCAAGATCGCAACGATCCCCTGCAGCTTGAATTGTGTCACTGGCGCATCCTTGCGTTGGTGGTTTACTGTTCGGTTGGTTCGTCGCCGGTTTGCAGCAGCGACGTTAGTTCGTTTTGAATCTCGGCAATGCGCTGGGCGGTTGGTTCGACGACAGGAATCTTGTAGTTCCCTTCGCGTTTGAGTCCTACCAGTACCAGGCGTTCGATGCCGTCGTCCCCTTTTTCCGTTTCATCCATCCGCACGATCTTGCGGCGGACCATCAATAGCGCCACGACGTAAGCGGCGTCTTGCTGCTTAGGATCTTGGAGCAGGCGTTCAAAGTGATCGAGCATGATGTCGTGCGGAGCCCAGCTGACCTTGGTCGACTGCGGATCGGCAATGGTCGCCTTCCACCAACAAATCGCATTCTCAGGCGGGCCTTCCCAGGCCTCTTTGCTGAAGTCTTGCCGGGCGACCTCGGCTCCGTCGGGAACGAGGACCGAGAAGTACTCGTCACCGGGGCGCAGCTCGCGCTCGGTCTGGTGGCACTTCTTCGTGCAGCGTTGAATGTCGAAGTCGATCATGGCAGCCATCTTCCAAAAAGTGGGGGCGGCAGATCGTACGGAAATTGATGCGTCGACTCAAGATGGACGCGGCGCGGGGTGCTATCACTTCACGATAGCACCTGGGAGAGGCACTTTCTAATTCGCTACCGGGCCTAATAAGCCGTAAAGAAGCGATTGCTGCTGCCCCCGTGGCCGATGCGAATGCGGATCTGCTTGGCACACTTGGGGCAGTTGCCGACGTAGTGCGTGCGGTCTTTGTTCTGATAGATCCGCGAGTAGATACTGCAGCAATCGAACTTCACCCCAAGAAACGGGCGAGGCTTACGCTCGGCCTCGGTATCTTGCCGGGGCGGACCGTATTCTGGTTCGTTGGTGATGTCCAAACGCTCGGTCATGGACTGGTGCCCTTCCCTTCACCGCCTAAGGTGGTTAGAAGTCTGACTGCTTGAAATATCGGTCGGATGCCCCGCCAATTTTGCCCAAATTGCCGTTAAGGTCCGAGGAAATCGCGGTTTACGAAAAAACGCCCGGTTGACCGAACCTGCAAGCGGAAGTAGAGTCATTCATAGCAAATCCACTCAATCGCGAGCAAGATTTAACCATGAATCAAAACCTCCTGCTGCTGCAACTGCTGCTGATCACCCCCGGGTGTTAGGGAAGGTTTCACGTTCGCACAAAACGAGATCACCAAAAGCCCTAAGGCCCAACACCTTAGGGCTTTTTTTGTTGACGTAAGTTCCCCTGATAAAATCATGGCGATCCCCCATCACAACCAGTTCGACGGAGTGGCCAGTGTGTCGATCCTCCTCCTAGCCGGGCCGGCTTGCGGCCGGCTGTGAGATATTTGGCTACCCACACACCACAAAATCACTTCTGAACGACTTACGAAACAATTATGAGTACCCCGACTGTAAAAATCTTCGATACGACGCTCCGCGACGGCGAGCAATCGCCTGGGGCCAGCATGAACCGCGCCGAGAAGATGGAGATCGCCCAAGCCCTGGTCGACTTGGGCGTCGATATCATCGAAGCCGGTTTCCCGATCGCTTCGCCTGGCGACTTTGAATCGGTCCGCGAGATCGCCATGAACATTAAAGGCGCATCGATCTGCGGCCTGGCTCGCTGCAACCCAAAGGACATCGAACGCGCCTGGGAAGCCTTAAAGCATTCCGAGTTGCCGCGAATTCACGTCTTTCTCGCCACTAGTGCGATCCATCGCGAGTTCAAGTTGCGGATGACGCCAGACGAGATCATCAGCCGCGGTGTCGACGGCGTGAAGCTGGCCGCCAGCTTCTGCGACGACGTCGAGTTCTCGCCGGAAGATGCTTCCCGCACCGAGCCGGACTTCCTGTGCCGCGTGGTGGAAGCCGCGATCAACGCCGGGGCGACCACCGTCAACATTCCCGACACCGTCGGCTACGCGACCCCCAACCACATGTACAAGGTCATCAGCGACCTGAAGAACCGTGTGCCCAACATCGACAAGGCGGTCATCAGCGTCCACTGCCACGACGACCTCGGCATGGCGGTCGCCAACAGCCTGGCCGGCGTTGAAGCAGGTGCCGGGCAGATCGAGTGCACGATCAACGGCATCGGCGAACGTGCCGGGAACGCATCGCTGGAAGAAGTGGTGATGGCCCTTCGCACGCGGCACGACTATTACAACATCGGCACCAACATCAACACCAAACGCCTGGTGCCGACCAGCCGCCTGCTTTCCAACATCACCGGACTTCAGGTGCAGCGAAACAAAGCGATCGTCGGCCGCAACGCGTTTGCGCACGAGTCGGGCATCCACCAGGACGGCATGCTGAAAGAGCCGACCACTTACGAAATCATGCGGCCGGAAGACGTCGGGCTCGAAAAGACCGACCTGGTTCTCGGCAAGCACAGCGGCCGGGCAGCATTGTCCGATCGCGCGAAGGCCTTGGGGTATCATCTTTCCGCCGAGCAGCTGCAAGAGGTGTTCGACGAGTTCAAGAAGCTGGCCGACAAGAAGAAGGACATCTACGACGGCGACATCGCTTCCCTCTGCGATCAGCAGATCCGCGGTGAAGTTCGCCAAGGCTGGACCCTCGAAAGCCTGGACGTCACCCACGGCACCGGCAAGCCGCCGCACGTGAAGATGACCCTGCGTCGCGGCAACGAAACCGAGACCGCCGAAATCTCGGAAGGAGACGGCCCCATCGACGCCGCCTTCTGGGCCATCGAACGCATCACCAGCGTGCCGATCACCTGCAAAGATTTTCAAGTGCACAGCGCGACCTTAGGCCGAGACGCCCTAGGGGAAGTGACCGTCGAAATCGAGTCCGGCAAGCAAACCGCCCGCGGCCGTGGGAGCTCGACCGATACAGTGGAAGCAACCGTTCATGCGATTTTAGATGCGGTGAACCGGATTAGCAGCTAGGTGACTGGCCGCGACAATTTAAAAAACGAAAGAGCCCCAGGCGATGTTGCCTGGGGCTTTTTTTTATCTCAGTTCACTTAGAAAGCCTATCAGCATTAAAACGGAAGCGTCTCAAGGTCGATTTGATTTGCTTTAATACGATTTTCAGACTTTCGCTTTCTATTTGCAGGCATTCGGCCAGGCAGATTAACAGATTTAGCTAATGCCTCCGTACGAGAATAGATTTGAATGTCATATCCTCGCGCGTCCAAACTCTCATTTATGCCCTGGGCAGTTCTGAATAAAAATCCACTGACGTAGAGGAAGGGAGGCATAGCTCTGGACACCACCTTCTTCTTGCGACGAAGGCGACCAGGCTGCATTTCGTGAACCAAGCCAACGAAATTTGCTACTAATTCAGCAAACGCAGACATATGCTTCGCTTCACCAAAGGTGACGAGATGCCGGTTCTCGACGAAGTCTTCACTCGAATAACTGCATAAGTCGACCGGCTTGATAACCGCAACGTCCAGGCACACATTTGCCGGATATTGAAGCTTGCTAGTATGGTAACGCGTTGCTACTCGTAATTGATGACGGATGTGGACTTCTTCCTCGCCCTTTGTACACACTACATACGAATAGTTACCTGGTCGCCCCTTTGTGCTGAACTTAAGCCTTACACCTAACGACTTCTTCTTATCCAATTTCGATGAATTCTGCCTTGGATGCCTAAACTCTATTTTCCAATCTCTTTCACGATACCATGCAGTGACAGCTGCAAAGACAAATGCTTCAAAAGTTTGATTGACCGTCCTTCCAAACGTTTCCAAATCACCGCGATTGTCATCAAAAAATTCCGATAGGCTCTCTCGAATCTTTTCTTGATCAATCCATGCCTCTTTCGCCACGACGCAAGACTCCCCAAAGATGAATCGTCAATTCGGTAATGCCGCGATCAGATCCAACCGCTTCAAATCCACGTAGTGATCGGATTGCGTTACTCAATCTTTCTGCAAGATTCGCCCCACGCATAACATTTTCATTCTCGCCTGAGAAGTAAGTAGCCCCTACTACGAACCCTTCTACACCAAGCTCTTCGAACCCCGCTGTTGCTGATTTCGCAGCAGCGGTACCTTCTCTGAAAAAGAACTCTAAACTATGCACAAAGACAGCTAACTGGATCAGACCAAGTTGCTCCGCAGTGATGCGATTACGACGTTGCATCGTCGATTCTCTTTCATCTATGACCGCCTTGACAAATCCACTTAACGAATTGAACCGATTTCGCATCGAGTATGGCAGCTTGTTGATCACATCTCGGTAAGTAGTCATAACAGAACCAACTATTAACGCAAAACCGATTTCTCTACTCCCCAGGTGCCCACCCCAATTTCGACAGACATTGATGCAGCTTTCTTAGTTTCAACGTTTCTCGATCATCCAACCACTGATCGTCGATAAACTGAGCGATAACTCCGGAGAATGCCTTCGCGTGCAACATGCGAATCTGCTCTTTCTTAAGTCCGGCTTCTTTTCGCACCGAAATCGCCTGAACAAACTCTTCCTCAGAGACTTCCAAATCAGCCAAGATCGATTTCAGTGTATCCCAGTAGGCAGAGAGTGCTTGGCGTGTTGGGTCGACTTCGATGCTGTAGCCAGCTCGTGAAAGAGCGCCGTTGAAACGACGAAGCCCAAATTTTTCAGGGCTCGGAAATGGAGTGTATTGAAAGCTATCGTTGAACTTATACTTTTTCAGCCGGGCTAAATCACCGAACGTGTTGATGCCACGCTTTTCGATTTCATTGCGATAAACGGCAAACAATTGCCCTGCAGCCAATGCGTCATCCGCGGCTTTATGGGTCGCAGAATACTCAATCAGATGCTCGCGGCACGCGACGTCTAATTTGCAGCGTGCCCCTAGACCGAGCATCGTGCGGAGATACATCAGGCAGAGATGTGGTGGAACGTGGGCAACGCCAGCATTGGTGAGTTCAAAGTTAAGAAACTTGATATCGAAGTAAACGTTATACGCAGCAATAACGCAGTCCTTGGTGGCGGCAAGTAATTCTCCAGCGACATCATCAAAGAAGGGTGCATTCTCGACGTCTTCATCCGTGATACCATGAATTTCCGTCGCCCCCATCGCTCGACCAGGGTTGATCAGCGTGTCATAGACGACAACCGGATCTTTACCGGGGTCAACTCGTACTACTGACATTTCCACTACTCGATCGAAGCCAGGCACTAGCCCCGTCGTTTCGAAATCGATGATAGCAAGTGGTGTATCCGCGATACGATGAGAAGATATACCGATACTCATAGAGCGCCCCCGCAGATGAGTCATGCATGATGAAATGATTCCGTGTTGACAAATAGAATGCCTAGCATTTCTTGTCTAGTCAAATATTCTCCACACTACCATTCATCATTTTCGCAAAAACACTAACATCGGCCGAGTCTCGCCCCAGCCTACCTTACGGCCCCAATTACCGAAACGCATCCCGCATCTCAGGCTTCGACAGCACCACTAGGGCCCAGATGCCGAACGGAATTCCCAGGAAGCAGCAGGGGCCTAGGCAGGGGATCACGCTGATCATCGCGGCGGTTCTGGCGGCGGTGTAGTTGGTGAGCTGTTTCATCTGCATCGCGCCGTAGAAGATATAGGCCGAGGCCAGGATTAGGGCGATGCCCCAGATGATGCGGACGGTGATGCTTTGGTATTTGGAGACGGGGCCGTCATTCATTTCTTCCAACTGTTCGACCGCGCCGGACAATAGCAGGAAGGCATCGCCCATCAGACCGAGGATGCCGACCACCACGGCCAGGGCCGAGATCACCATCAAGGCAATCGCCGGCGCAGTGACCGCGGATTGAGCTGCCGAGGATTGCGGCGAGTTACTGGGGCTTTCGTAGGGATTCGACATGGGTCAGCTCACTTGTTCGTCGTGGTGAAGGTTTTCTCAGTTGCGAAAACAATGTCCATCGTAACGTGTTCCTTTTCACTTCGCACGATTACGAATTGGGTCGCCGCACATTCACACTTGAGCAATGCCTGGCCCAGAGGAAACAAAGAGTCCTGACAGGCTCTGTAGAAAACTCAAGCCCACCAGAGAATCATAACATTGTGAGTCAGCACCATCAGGTGTAATTCTCTGTGTCGGCTTCCTTCTGATTTGCCTCGGACGAAGTTGCCTTGCCTACGTTTGATCATGCTCATCACGGTTTCGACTTGGCTTCGTTGGCGGTAGGTGTCTGCATCGAAGCGGAGTTGCATCAGTCTGCGATATCGGCCGCTGGCTGGCTTGTCGGTTGGTCGGCCGTGCTTGGCTTGGCTGGGATGATCGTTCGCAGGCGTAACTTCTCGCGTGCGAACTGGTGATTCGGTTCGCTGTCGTAGCCTGCATCGGCCAGAATGCGATGCAGGCGAACGCGTTTCGCGGCCTGACCGATGAGCCCCTGAAACTCGTCCACATCAGGCCGCGGCCCTTTGCCAACTCGATACGCAAGAATGAAGTGCGTGCGGATATCGCTCACCAGGCTGAGCTTGGGATACCGTTGATAAACAACTGTTTTCCACGGGCTATCCTTCGTGTTTCGGCGTCGCTCGAAGTAGGCACTCGCACAAGTTGCTTCGCGCCCGGTCGAATCGATCGCCGCATCGGGCACGCGTTTGCGACGCCCCATTTGCATCGCCACGGTCTCGTCCAACAGCGACTGAACGGCTTCACAGGCAAGCAATCGCTGAGCCGCTTTTTGCAGTGTCGTATAGTGGGGAATATAGTCCAGCTCAATCGCTTCAGTCAGCGACGGACAGTCGAGAAGTTGCTCGACCACGCCACGATAATCAAGCCGTAAAAAATTCTTCAACACCAGGCAGGCAAACAGTTGATGCTACGTGAACTTCTTCGGACTGTTCACATGTCGATGCGCTGGCAGAGCCTGCTTAGCAACCGCCCAGGCCGTGACCAAAACATCTAACGGAGATTTACTCGTAACGCTCATTGAGAGCTGCTACGTTAGAAACTCCGCTAGCGGGTCAAACTATTTCTGGTGTTTTCTACAGAGCCGTCCTGACACTTTTTCTTCTTCAACAAGGCAAAGTGTCTTAAAGAAGGTCTAGAGATTCACTCGGGGACCATCGCCGTATTTAGTCACCTTACGACTATGTATCACTACGTGCGAACAAATACGTAATTTATGTACTCACCATCTTGAACCTGATCCTGGACCTTAAATCCGGTCCGCTCTGCCAGGACATGTGGAGATTTTCCAAGCAGAAACAAAGTGTGAAAACGAGTGAACGCATAGCTCCACTCATAACACGGTGATGAGTGTGCCATGACTCCATCGGGCTTGAGGATGGAATGGAAATACCGGAACTGTTCAATTGGCTCACGAAAATGCTCAATAACGTTGTTTGAAAATATCCCGTTAAATTGAGTGGAGATTAGACTTTGGTCATTAACAATAAAATCACCAGAAGTCTGTGCGCTTGGTTCGAACCCCCAAATGTCATAGCCTTCGGATCTGAGCGTTGAGACGGTCTTGCTCCAAAGACCACCGCATCCCCAGTCTAAATACAATCCTTCACTTGTGGGATTCAGCGACCGGAAAGTCTTGATTTCATTGCTCGTAGAGTCACCTTCGGCGTACCTGGAATAGAGCACTCGATAGTCGAGATCGACAAACGCTTCTTCCAAGTCAAGGTATTTCTGGGCACCAAAAACGCATTCACATTTTGGACATTCGTACCTCTCGAGTTCACCGCCTCCGAATTGGCAGGTGTCTAACCGTTTCTTCCAGGCTCCCCATTCTTGAGTAAAGTCACAGATGATGCACCTAATCATCCTGCCCGGTAAGCTCAGTCGGTAAATGCGGTCAAGGTTCGACCAATAGGCCCTGCTGAAGTAACTTTCAGTCAACTCGACTTGTTTCTCTAGGTTGGCCAACCTTGCGGAAAACTCGTTCTGACCCGTCATTATCTGTACCACAACTTTTCGAAGTGTACTTCCGCTATTTCAACCAAGCGGTGGTTATTTGGCGTTTTGAGTGGACTGTCTTGATCGTTGAAAAAATCAACTGAACCAAAGTAGACGTCCGCACTTTCCGTTAGCTACCACTCAAAATAACGACAATGACAATATAGTATTGTTGCTCTGTTGAACACCCATCTCAGTCTACCTTTTCAGGCAACGCTTCAGCACATGGGCCAGGGCCGGATGCCATGCCGTCGTCTTCGTCGGCATCGCACCCAAGTATAGACGCTACGGGCTACTGGTGAGAACCGTCGTCCCGGTCGGCGTAAACCCAGCCAGTTTCAAACCGCGCTGGGCAGCCGGGTGCTGCATGAAGAGGTTCCACAGGCCGCCGGTCAGCATGTTCTCGGCCATCACCAAACTGATGCCGGTGTCGATACCGATCACATCCGAATTGACCCAGCCACTAGCCGGATTGTAGGCGTTGACGAAGCCGTAGTGGCCGTAGATCTTTTCGCCAAAGCGTGCCTTCTGGAACTCGAGCGTGTGCAGGGCTTCGCGCGGCATCACGGCCAGTGCGCCGGCTGCGGCACTGGGGACGATCGTGCCGTCGATTTCTCGATCGGGCTCGATGCGGTCGTTCTTGTAGGGGCCGCCCCAATCGCGGTAACCGTACTGGCTGTCGCTGCTGGTGATGCCCCACAGGTCGGTGCCGTAGTGCCCCATGCGTTGAGGATACTTCTCGCCCAGTTTCGTCAGGAAGTCGACGTGGGCGTGATGGGCGATCTGCGCGTTGTTCCAGAAACTACGACCACTGGGGGCGCGGTAATGCTGGAAATCGAAGAACGCCATCGGGTACTGATGCACGAACAGCGGCGGGTAGCTGAGGAACTCCTGGCCGTTGAAGTTCAATACCGGCTCGCGTCGCCAGGCATCCCAACTCGACGGAGGGACTGCGTTGGCAGGAGCACCGATGGCCAACAGCGACAGAATCAGATGCTCGCTGAATTGATCCCACTGATGCGGCAAGATGCCGATCTCGGGCAGGTAGCCCATGTGTAGACAACCGTTTTCTCCCAATAGCCACGACCACTCGACACGGTTGTAAAGCTCGTCGGCAAGCGATCCGATTTCGGAGTCGTTCTGGAACGCGACCGAAGCGGTCATCGCTCCGGCCAGCATCAAGGCCGTATCGACCGACGATGCTTCGCTGCGCAGCATCCGCTCGCCGGTTTTGATATCGAAGAAGTGGTAGAGGAATCCCCTTTCGTGCGCGGCGATCTCTTTAAGCGAACGCAGCATGGTCCGCACGCGGTTCTGGATCTCTTCGCGAGGTGCCCACTCGTACTGCGCAGCGATCGCGTGCGAGGCCAGTCCGAAACCGCAAGCCGCACTACTGGCATGCCGGCTGTAATCGCTTCCGTCGGCCGCCGCACGGTCGGCAACCAACTGCGTCTTGGGATCGACCGCTTCAAGAAAGTACCGGTAACAGCGCCGCTGCATATCGCGGACGAAAGCTTCTCCCCGCAGATCGTAACCAGGCGAATCGGCGATAGGTTCGGAGTATGCCCTGCGCGGCAGGGCTCCACTGATCACCCAAGGAAGCGAGAGGCCGGCCGCGAGGAAAGTACGACGCTTCACGTGCGAACTCCTCGTTATGGGAAGGATAGGTTAAGGAAGGCTAGAGCTCGAAGTTGCCCGACGGAACTCACCGCCGAGCTTAGTTCCGCCCCGACGAGCAGTGCTATCACCTCGGCAAGCAGTGAATAATATACAAGAATGGTCGGCTTTTAAAGGGTGAGAACACTCTACAAAACGCCAATTAAGGTGCGACTTACCGCAATGCACCCATTCAGAGGGGATCGCCGAAGGTGATTGCGTAGATTTTAACGGTTTTTCCTTGGCAATTTCCGGCATAGCCCCGGTAAGCCTGACCGGTGCCCATCGGCATCGAGGGCTGAGTTACTCCGACCAGCGGATCTTTTCAAAGAAGAAGCCGGTGAATCCTGCGGCCTGAACGATGTCTTTCACTTGCTGAGATGCGAATGACTCGAGCTTGTACGTTTCCGGGATTCGGAACAGGTTGCTTCCCTGAATCGCTTCGTCGTGAAACTTGTATTGTTTCACGTACCCGATCCTGGTTTGCTCTTCGTCCGCATAGGCAAATTTACATTGGGTGTGATCCAAGCAATCGATTTCGCGCGTGACATGAAACAGCAGGTAAGGCCCCCGGCTGGTCTCGGCCTGGAAGGTTTCGCCGGCAGCATGCCAAAGGGGCTGAAGTGCTTCGTAGACTTGCGGCTTCAACAAGTACATGCCGGGACTCACACTGGCGAAGTCTGGGGGACCTAGCTTCAGCATTTTTTTCGGCAGGCCATTTTGCCCGACGATTGCAGGCGGCTTCCATTTGGCCCCCAACGGTTCGGATGAGATGGTCGCCATATAGTTGGACTTATCTTCCCAGAAGAATCCTCCGTACGTGTCGACGTCGTCTTCGAGTTTGTACAACATTCGGCCCCCTTTAGCGCTTGCCAGAGTTTCCTCTCTCCGGCTGCCTGGTTTCCCTTAGTTTTGGGTGAGAAAAGCTGGCATCGGCCAGCGTGTGCTCGTTAAAATGCCGGCACGAAAATATCCCCTGACGTGCCCAGGTATCCTGCTTACGAGCGAGGATATCACCCTGAGGAAACGACTGCAAACATGAAATACGACGACGCCTCGTGGCATTACGGTGCCGATAACTTCCCCAAAGATCTACCCGACGAAGCAGGCGCAACGCATATTGGCATGTATGTCGCTTGGGCGCTGTTATCAGGGTTGGGCAGTTCCCAGATTGAGGAGGACTCGCCAGAGCTTTTAGAAAAGCTGAAAGCTCGCACGATCACGCCGGGGGCATTCTTCATGGCGGCCTGCGACGGGAAGTTCACCGACGAAGAACTCAACGAGACAGGTCAGGCATTCACCGAAGACTACTTCGACATGGAAGCGGGCGAATACATCGAAGACTACGAAGAGCTTTTCGCCGAGGATGTCGACAGTATCTACGAGATCGAGGACAGTTGGGCCCACTACGACCAATTGAAACCCGTCATAGATGAACGGCTGGCCAATTGGAAAGAGTACGCCCGGGATTCATAGGCTGGCCATGAAACGAATTGCACTGGCGTGCGTCATCACTGCCTTTTGGCTGCTGAGTCTGGCAGCCCATTTAAATGCAGCGGAGCGAGATGCCCACTCGACAGCGACGTTGACGCTTCCCGCAGTGGTCGAAGGCTCGCCAACCGCTGGCATCCGCGTGCGTCAGCAAGCACAAGAGTATGTCGGCACCGACGTACACCACACGATCTATTTGCCCAAGGATTGGACCACGAATGGGGAGCGGTTGCCGATCGTTTTTGAGTACACGGGCAACTACTACCCTGCCGCGGGATCGACCGGCAGAGTCGATGACGCGGGTCTTGGTTATGGGCTTTCTGGTGGGCAGTTCATTTGGGTTGTCCTACCGATGATCGCGGCCGATGGTAAGTCGAACGAGATTACCTGGTGGGGCGATATCGACGCGACAGTTCACTACGCCAAGACCAATGTGCCCCGCATCATCGAGCAACTGCACGCCAATCCCGATGCCGTCTACCTGTGCGGCTTCTCACGCGGGGCGATCGGCGTGAACTTCCTGGGACTGCACGACGACGAAGTCGCCAAGTTGTGGACGGCGTTCATCACGCACGATCACTTCGACGGTGTTCGTGCTTGGCGCGGGACCGATTGGGGAAGCCCGCTGGAAACTTATCGCGAGCAAGCCAGTCGGCGGCTCCGGCGAGTCGCTGGCCGCCCATACCTGGTTTGCGAGAGTGGCAACATGCAACCCACACGAACGTTCGTCGAGTCGGTGCTGGGTGACCAGCACACATTCACGTTTCTACCGGTTGATACGCATGCTATCTTCGGAGAATTCCCTAACGACTACGCCAAGCATCCTCATAACGATCGCTGGCTGATGGTGCCCAGCGAGTCTCGCTCGAATGCCTGGCGTTGGATGAACGCGTCGGCTGGTCGTTTACTTCTCAGGGAAGAACGGGAATAGCTCGCGCAGTTCTTCTGGGGTTGGCTGGCGGCCGTATTCGCAAACTTCAAACGTCTCGGCGAACTGAATCTTGTTGCCGAGTTCTTCTCCGTACCACTGCTGCAGCAGACCGCGATACTGCTTGGCTTCGCCCCCTTGGCGATTCACCCAGCGATCGTGCAGGTACTTGCGGCGCAGTTCCGGTTGAGATGCCGGTGGAACGCTCGCGACGAACTCGGGGCTGCCCAGTGCGCCCCCTTCAAAGATTTGCGATTCCAAGGCCATCAACGCATCGACTTTCTGCTCGAACACGTCGTCCAACGAGACTGCCACGTCAGGGCGGAAGGGGTACGGTTTCTGAAAGCGATCACTTGAATAAAGAAAGACCGGGTTCGCTTTCAACGCCGGCGTATCAGGGCAAAAGTACGGTACCATCACCATGAAGGCCGCGTCCTGCACGAGCACGCCCACATTGCGGTGATCGGGATGATAGTCCCACGGGCGATGGCTGATCACGATATCGGCTTTCCAGTCGCGAATCAGACGCGTGATCTTACGGCGGTTTTCCAGCGTCGGCATGAGTTCGCCATCGTGAATGTCGAGCACTTCAGAGACGACACCTATTCGCCGGGCAACTTCTGCGGACTCAGCCGCCCGGCGCTGGGCCAGTTCTCCGCCAGACATCTGCCAGTGGCCGATATCACCGTTGGTTACCGAAACCAATTTCACAAGATGCCCTTGCTGGGCCCACTTGATCGCGCACCCGCCACTTTTGTATTCGGCATCATCCGGATGGGCACCAAAGCAAATGATGCGGAGCTTCTTGCCGGTGTCGGCCTCGGTATCGGAAGTTGTCTGAGCATGCACCAAGGCAGGGTTCAGGCCAAACAACAGCAACAGAATAGCCCCCAGGACGAGAGCGTTTCGGTGGGAGATGAGCATCGTGGTGATCGCAGGTGGAGGGATGATTGAGGGGAAGAACTTCCTTCAGCATAGTCGAGCCCAAACCCGGAAGTCGAGTCTGGAAACGACGATTACGGTAAGTTTCGTCGGTCGCATGCACCGCAAATAGATCGAGACATCTTGAGCCAAACGTGCTTTCGGGTCATACGCTGCATACCGGTAACGTTTTTTGCAGGCATGTCTTCCAAAAAATGCTACACTCGCAGCGTATCTGGCTATCGGTCTAATTCCCTCGCTCCAGCACATGAAAAGGTCTCCGATGAACTGGTTCGCACGCCCCTGGATGATTTCTCTTGGACTGGTCGTGATGGGTGGACTGAGCCTGGTTTGGGCACACGATCCGGGTGGGCCATTAAAAGTGACCGTTCTAGCCAAGTCGGTCGATGCCTGGGATGGCAAGCCGCTGCCGGCCTATCCCAAGGGGCAACCAGAGATCACTATTCTGCGGATCGTCATTCCCGCGGGATCGAAAACACCGCTGCACTTGCACACTGTGATCAACGCTGGCGTTCTGCTAAAGGGAGAACTCGACGTTCACATGGAGAACGGCCAGACGAAGAAGCTCAAGGCCGGCGACTCGCTGATTGAAGTGGTCGAGAAGCCGCACTGGGGAGAGAACAACGGCGAGAGCGATGCCGAGATCATCGTCTTTTACGCCGGCGTGCAAGGCGAGAAGGTTACCCGTGAATTGGAAGACCACGATCACCCGTCGGGGCTCTAATCTTCGATCGGTCGTACCGGCACATCTGGCAGTGCCGACAGCTCGTCGATTTTGTCAGCGGGTATCTCGTCCACGACTATTCTCAGCGTAATTATGAATAACCCATACCAGTCGCCGCAGCAGTCACGACAAGAGAGTTCGCCTTCTCCTTGGTGGTATCTTCTATTCTACCGACTTCACGGACCAATCTGGTATTTGGGGCTCGTTCTCCTGATATTCAGTTGGTTTGAAATGGTGGCACATGCAGCCGGCGGTGTCGGCATTGGCATGCTGGCATTTGCTTACGGTGGAAATTACCTGATACCACGTCTGGCCGGCAAACGGCCGGAAGAGTTTGTCATTCTCCATTCGCGTCAGGTCAAGTCGAAAGACGGAGACTACCTGCAATCGATGCGGCACTTTCTGGATGGGGCAACGTTGATGTATGACGGTGCCGCATTTCGGATGCAGCCGGTCAACGAGCTTGCCTGTGGTATTTACACCTACAACGCCGAGCTTTCCGACAGCCAAGCGGAAGAGATTGCTGAACACGCCCAGTCAGTCTTCGACTTATTGGTGCAGGAGTGCCCCGAGTTTGAATCGGCCGTGTGTGGGAAGACGTTCCGCATTTCCATTCTGTTACGCACGATCGACAACGAGGCAATCATGTGTCGCATGTTCGACGGCGAGAACCCCTTATCTTCCTAGTGCGATAGCAATACTGAAGCCCAGGCCGTCATGCTTGCCACCAAGCACACCTTCGGGGCCAAGCGGCACCCCGGGTAAGACCTTCGCCGAATATCTTTCGTAGTCCGCAAAGTCGTTAAAGTTTAACAGGCGGATGTAGCGATATCGAAATGGACGAGTTCTGAAGTCCCAGGGGGTACCATGCTATCAATGCCAGCAAGTGTCCTTAAACGGCTGGGCCTCCGAGATCCGACACGCTCCTACTGTTTGAACAGGTCCATGCTTCACCAATTCCAAACCGCGCATCCTGCCACGGCAGGCAGAAGCTGGGTCCTGTGCCTGGTTATGGGAGTGGTTTGGATATCCGCCAGTTACCTTCGCGCCGATGACTGGTTCCGTGATGCGGACGAGGCGTATCCCAGCGTTACAGCCAACTTCGGGTATCAGCTAGCCTATCCGGTTTCGGGCCATTCTCCACCGGGCGAGGTGA
The DNA here is from genome assembly GCF_002967715.1 of Blastopirellula marina. Classification (NCBI taxonomy): domain Bacteria; kingdom Pseudomonadati; phylum Planctomycetota; class Planctomycetia; order Pirellulales; family Pirellulaceae; genus Blastopirellula; species Blastopirellula marina. The sequence goes on along the minus strand of NZ_PUIA01000016.1, from coordinate 873,973 downwards.
CGTTGGCTTCGCACTTTCAGCCGGTTGTGACGTCGGCTTCCGCGAATTTACAGCCTACGGAATTGATACCTCCCCAGCCTCCGAAGTTGCTGCCAGTTTCTGCGAAGTTCTTCCAGGAAGAACCGGAGACTGTCGATCCCGTACTGCAGAACTTTACAGACCAAGCGTTCATGAGTGAGTCACGCCATCTTGATGTTGGCTTCGACTTTTACTCGGCCCCCTCCTTCGATGATGGATTGATCATCTACGGAGACAACGTTGCCATGAAGATTGGCGGGTACGTGAAAGCTGACTTCATCTACGACTTCGATCCGATCGACTCGACCGACTCTTTCGACACGACAACGATCCCGGTTGGTGCACCGCCGCGGACAAACTCGCGATTCCATGCCCGGCAAACGCGTTTGAGTTTCGACACGCGCTGGCGGGCGATGAACGATCAAACGGTGCGAATCTACGTAGAAGGGGACTTCTTCAGCCAAAACGACCAGTTTCGCTTGCGTCATGCCTATGGCGAGTCTGGCCATTTGCTGGTTGGGCGAACGTTCACCACGTTTACTGATACATCGGCAGCCCCAGCGACGCTCGACTTCGAAGGTTCGGTCTCGTCGGTCAATCGCCGCCAGGCCCAGGCCCGCTGGACCACGTTCTTCCTGCGAGAAGATATCGAGTTGGCAGTTGCGGTCGAAGACACACGTTTCATTATCGACGCTCCGATGGGAGTCATGGGGGAATCGCGATCTCCTTCTCCCGACTTCGTCGGGCACTTGCGGTGGGACAAAGAGTGGGGGCAATTCCAAGTCGCGTCACTCCACCGTATCGGAGGCTTTCAGCCTGACGGCCGAGAGATGATCAAGCGTTATGCCTGGGGCTTCAATTTCACCGGGGCCATGCTCGTACAACCCAGCACCAAAGCTTACTACCAGATTGTTTTCGGTGACGGTATCGGAAGCTATCGCGGCCTGCCAGATGCGGCCCCCCTTTCAGCAACCCAAAGCGATCTGCTGGGCATGCTCGGCTGGATGGTAGGGGTAACGCACGACTGGAATGATGAGTGGAGCTCGAACTTCACCTATGCGGAAAACACCCTGGACAATCTACCAGGACAAGTAAGCACCGATGTTCATGAAACGACCTACCTGGCCGTTAACCTGATCTGGCAGCCATCTGATCGTATTCGGATCGGTACAGAGTACCTGTACGGTATTCGCGAGAATATCAACGGCGAGATTGGTGCCGCCAATCGCTTGCAGACGTCGTTTATTTTCGATCTTCCATGATTGTGCCCATACTGCGGATGCACTGGCCAACCGCTTCCCCGCTGCGCTGAAACGCGGCTTGCTCCTCTTCCGAAAGGGGTGGCCTCAGCACGCGAGTCACCCCTCGCCGACCGATCACCGCCGGCAGGCTCAAGCAAACGTCGTTGACGCCGAAGGTCTCTTCAATCAACACGCTAACAGGCATCGTGTGACGCAGGTCGTAGACGATACTGTCCAGGATCATCATCGTCCCGAGGGCAATACCGTAGCTAGTGTGCCCTTTGAGCCGCGACACTTCGTAGCCGATCTTCACGGTCTTCTCGAATAAGCGGCGTGACATATCGCTCGGGTAGAAACGCTCGCCACCCGTTACCGATAGCGAATGCGCGGCGAACTGCGTGTCGCCATGTTCCCCCAAGATATACGCCCGGATGTCGTCGGCATGGATTTCGAGCTCGGTCGAAAGCATGGCCCGGTAGCGAACGCTATCCAGCAGCGTTCCGGTACCAAGCACGCGATGAGGCGGAAAGCCAGAGAGCTTCAGCGCCGCGTAGGTCATCGCATCGACCGGGTTGCTGACCATGATGATGATCGCCCCGGGGCTGGCCTCGGCCAGTGGAGGAATCCAGTGCTTGAGAATCGCCAGGTTATCGCTGGCCAGTTCCAAACGTTTGCGATTGGGATCGCCGTAGGGAACCGACGCGGTAAAGATGATCACATCGGAACCGGCGGAATCAGCGATATCGCCTGCCCGAATTCGCATGCTGCTGTTTTGCGTGGCCGTGGCATGCGAAAGATCGATCGCTTCCCCTTCGGCCGTGTCCCGTGTGCGGTTCAACAGCAGCAGTTCGCTGGCCATTGGATTTATGGTGGCCGCGAAGGCGATCGCTGCTCCGACACGACCAGTACCGACGATGGTGATTTTCATCGCAGCCTTTTACTTTTTGGGTTTCTTTCCCTTAGCTTTCCAATTGCCGTAAGTCGCGGTCAGCACCTTATCGACCGTGGCGCGATCATCGCGGCTGACAAACGCGGCCAGCATGGGATCTTCGGTCGCTTTCATCTGCGCGACCAGTTGCTGTTGTAGCTCTTTGATCTTATCGGCGTAGTCAGGGTTGTCGATCAAATTATTGAGACAGTTGGGGTCATTCTTCAAATCATAAAACTCTTCCGGCACACGATAGCGGAACAAGTCGACGCGGGCCTGGATGGCAGGGTCGTTCTTGGCGGCCTGGTTCATGGCCACCATCGTCATTCCTTCGTTGTTGTTGCGATAGTAATACTCACCGTCGCTGAAGGGATTGTAGATGTAGCCGTAGTTATCGCTCTGCACGCAACGCATCGGCACGGCTGCTCCCCCTGCTTTCGAGTCGATCTGCGTGAAGACATACTCGCGTCCCTCCTGCCCTTCCCCCTTGAGTAGCGGCAGGAACGAACGCCCGTCGAGCCCTTCCGGCGCGGCGACTTTCGTCACGTCGACAAACGTTGGGAAGAAGTCGACCACCGAAACAAAGTGTTGATCGTCGATCGAGCCTGGCTTGATATGCTTGGGCCACCGCACCAATAGCGGGCTGTGCGTGCTGTGGAACCAGGTGTTGCACTTGGCGAAAGGAACGGCGATGCCGTTATCGGTGATGAACAGCACCAGCGTGTTGTCGGCTTCGCCGGACTCTTCGAGGGCCTGCATCACTTTGCCGAACGTGTCGTCCAGACGACGAGTCGAGTTCATGTAGGTTGCCAGCTCGGCACGTACGCCTGGCAAGTCCGGTAGGAAACCTGGCACGTCGACATCTTTGGCCCGGTAAACCTTCGAAGGCATCGCGGCCCCTGGGGTAAGCTTATCGGGATTACAGTAAGGGCGATGCGGATCGTGCGAGTTGACCATGAAGTAGAACGGTTTGCCGGCGTCCTGACACTCTTTCAAAAAGGTCTTGGCTCGCTCGTAATAGATCTGAGGATTGCGGCCGTTGCCCAGATCTTTCTGATCGAAGCTGTAGTCCCACTTCATCGACTTCTTCGGCGTCGAGTGCCCGACCTTGCCGAGAATCCCGGCACGATAGCCGGCGGCCTGCAGTGTGTTGACGATATCCGGTACGTCTTCCCTCGCCGGCATGAAGCCCATCGCCCCCGAGCGATGGCTATACCGACCTGTGGCGATGATCGCCCGACAGGGAGCACAGATAGCGGCGTTCACATGAGCCCGGTTGAACTTCATACTCTCGGCCGCGAACTTATCGAGATTCGGCGTCAGCCCTTCCGGCTTTCCCCCGTACACACCCAGCGACTCGGCATGCAGGTCGTCGGCAGTGAACAGCAGGATGTTGGGACGATCAGCAGCGAAGAGGGTGCTGGCCAGAAGCGTGAAGAATATTGCAAAGAATGGACATCTCATGGGAAGGCTCTCAAGAAAGGAAGAATCCTATCGGTGACGAGAGCCTTATTCTAAACCGGAGAACGTCCGACAGCCAATGTTTCAAACCAGTCGGGTGTAACGTTCGCTTTGCGATCTATCTACGCCACGAACGCCGCGTAGTAGAATACCCACCCAGTGACCGCCGTCAGCAGCATGCCGATCGCGGCCAGGCGTGCCCAAAAGATATGAGTCTGGCTGTAGGGACTTGGTTCGGCTGGATTCGGAAACTTCGTGAGTCCATGCCAGATGACGTAAATCCACAGTAGCGGCGTCGGGATAGCAAACAACAAGTGGAAGTAAAGCAAGCCGTGGACGGTCGCCGAGCTGAAGCTGGAGGGTGCCGCTAGAGCTTCCCAGTCGGTAAAGAATCGCACGTCGACTTCAAACGCCGTAACGGCGACCAGCAGCACCACGCCGGTGACAATCTGAATCCACTTGTGCAGCTGATACATTCGGCGATAACGCACCAGGTAAATGCTCACCCCCAGCACCAGGATAATGCCGAACATCGCCGCGGCGACGAAGTCGATCATGATCGAGCCGCGGGTCGGGAGAAATCCGGCGTTCTGTGCAATCAGCGATATCGTGTTCATCAATTGGCCCCATAGCGAGCTATCAGAAGGAGATTCAACAAAGGTGCTCGCTCCGTTTTACTATCGTCACGTCCCGATGATATCACCGATAGAAATCTTTCCCAGATGGCTTGAAGTGGGTGATTCTTGCGGAGTTACGGCGTTTGCCGGGGGTGCTGCTAGCAGTGGGATCCTCTCTTTTGAAACTGGCCTGTCGGTGATTGGCTTGTTTTGACATACTCTCGCCCGATTATTTCCCTGGATTCGCTTCGTAGTGAGCCCTTGTATGCGCGAGTTGTCTCTGTTTATTCCCTACGCCGATTGGAACGAATCGATCCGTCAGCAGGTGGAAACGATGACGGAGATTCTGCGCGCAAGTGAACTTACTAGCGAAGTGATTCTGCTCTCTCTTGCCGCCGATAGCCAGGACACCCCGAAGGTCTTCGACCAACGGGAGGGCATTCGCCGGGTAGAGATACATCGGCCTCGGACATATTCATCGGCCCTGTTTTGCGGGACTCAGGTAGCCGAAGGAGAAATGATTGTCCACTTGCCGGCCGAGACCAGCATTCCGCGTGGCATGCTACACGGATTGTTGCAGCAGTTGATCCAGCAGGATTTAGTGCTTGTTTCGGCAAGCAAAGAACATGTGCCAGGGTTGCGAATCGTTCCCGGTTGGCTATCGCGGCGCATGGGAGGTAACACACGATGGGACGTTTCGCGGCTGGTGTGGGGAGCACGCCGTGAAGCCTTGGTCCGCTTGCCACAGATACAAGGGCTCAGCCGCGGCTTGCCCTTACTGGTTGGCATGCAAGGGTACCGAGTCGCTGTTTGTCCGTCTCATACGATCGGTGGCCAGCCGACAGATTCCTCTCCACTTCCCGATTGTTGGTCCTGGAAAGACTGGGCCGGGCACCGCTGGTTACAGCAGCGATGGACCCAAGTCGATTTCAGCGAAGCAAACGGACCTGCAGATATCCATCCGAATCTGCGTGTCGCGTTCTTCGAAGACGAATCAAGACGCAAGGCGGGCTAAAAAGGTTGACGGAACCGATGGAGATATTTTTCAGCGTCGGCGAACCGAGCGGCGACCTGCACGGTGCGAATTTAATTCGTGCCCTCAAGTCGCGCCGACCAGACATAAAATGCGTTGGTTACGGCGGGCCCAAGATGGCCGAAGCCGGTTGCCAACTTCACGAGGACCTGACGCGTTGGGCCATCATGTGGTTTCTGCGCGCCATCCTCAATCTGCACAACTTCATTGGCCTGATGCTGCGGGCCAATCGCTACTTTCGCGAACACAAGCCGGACGCAGTTGTTTTAATCGACTACCCAGGCTTCAACTGGTGGATTGCCGGCCGCGCTAAGGCGCACGGAATTCCGGTCTTCTACTATGGTACACCTCAGCTGTGGGCCTGGGCCGAGTGGCGCGTGAACAAGATGCGCCGCCTGGTCGATCACGCGCTGTGCAAGCTTCCGTTTGAAGAAGCCTGGTACCGCGAGCGAGACTGTAACGCGACCTACGTCGGACACCCTTACTTCGACGAACTGGAAAACCAGGTCCTCGATACCGACTTTGTCCGCCAGCAAAACGAGAACAGCACCCCTCTGGTCACGCTGCTGCCTGGCTCGCGTAGCCAGGAAGTCAGTTCGAATCTGCCGGTCTTTTTAGAGACGGCCAAGAAGATCAAAGCGGAAGTACCCAATGTTCGTTTCGCTATTGCGGCGTTTAACGACAAATACGCCGCAGCGGCCTTCGAACACGTTTTGGCTTCCGGCGTGGAAGCCGAGGTCCATGTGGACCTGACTCCGGAACTGATCCACAGCGCGACCTGCTGCCTGGCTTGCAGTGGCTCGGTTTCGCTGGAACTGCTGTACCATGAAAAGCCCTCGGTGGTGCACTACAAGATCAGCGCATTTGGTCATTGGGTGCAAAGCCATTTTCGCAAAGTCAAGTACATCACGCTGGTGAACCTGCTTTCGCAAAACAAATTGTTTTACGAGAACGGATATTACACGTACGACCCCGATGCCCCGGGAGCCGACGAGGTGGTCTTTCCTGAGTACCTGACCTACCGCAATCGCAGCGACGATATGGCTCGTCGCATTGCGGCCTGGCTGAAAGAGCCGAGCTCAACCCGCAAGACGGTCGAGCAGTTGCGTGCGTTGAAGCAGCGCGTCGTAGGCCAAGGAGCTTCGAGCCGAGGTGCAGAGTACATCCTGTCGCATCTGGCCCAAGAGAAGAGAGACGGACAAAGCTCGAAAGCAGCGTAAGGTCGCATCTTAAGTCCCAAAGGGACGGCAGATAATAGCCAGGGGCGCGAGCCCCTGGTACGGTGATATCAAAACAGGCAAGCCCCAACGGGGCTCGCTTCGTTTCTTGATGCTTACCCAGGGCCAACGCCCTGGGCAATTATCTTTTCGCCCCGCTGGGGCTCGGGAAACCAGAGTCCCGATGATTAGTGAATATCCAACGTCTGCCCCGGCTCTAACACGTGCGGGGTCGCGTTGGTTTCGTGGCGGACTTTGCTGGCCCAGGCAGCGGCATCCTGGGCGATCGGGGGCCACGTGTTGTAGTGCCCCGGGATGACATGCTTCGGCTGAAGAAGCTTTACCGCGCGGATCGAATCTTCAACACCCATCGTGTACAGGTCACCAATGGGAATCACCGCCGCATCCAGGACCAGGTCGCCAATCAACTTCATATCGCTGTACAAAGCCGTATCGCCAGCGAAGTAAACCTTGCGGCCTGCTACCTCGACCACAAACCCCGCCGGCATGCCGCCGTACGTTCCATCTGGCAATCCGTTGCTATGCAGGGCCAACGTCATTTGAACCGAGCCGAACGGCAGCTTGAGTGTTCCCCCCAAGTTCATGCCGGTGACTTCTTCCACGCCCTGAGCACCTAGCCAGTTGGCTACTTCATAGATTGCCACAACGTGGGCTTTGGTTCGCTTGGCGATATCGACAATGTCGTACGTTCCGTCCCCCTTCGCCCCCACGTGATCGCCATGACCGTGCGTCAGCAGGATGGTGTCGGCCTCGACGGCATCGGCTGCGATATCAGCCGCCGGATTGCCAGAGAAGAATGGGTCGACCAGGATCTTGTGGTCCGCCGTATGTAGCGACCAGGTACCGTGTCCGTGCCAAATGAGCTTGAGCGTCATGGAAGTGATTCTCCCTGGGAGGTTTGCGGCAGAGCTGTGTGCTGGCCGGTTGATCATTGTCGCAAATTCACTTCCACCACCATAACGGACGTCGACAATCGCTGCCAAGTACCGCCTAGATGAAGGTTTAGGGTGTATTCCCTGCCAATCAGCTATGGTTGTGATTAGGGCAAAAAAACCGATAATTGACGGCTGTGCCCCTGATGCAAATTACCCACCCATCCACTTGTTAGATCGCAAAGAGAGCAACGCCATGGACCAAATCGACCTGGTGCGCAGCCTAAAGACCAAGAACAACACAAAGATCGTCATGTTTGTCGGAGACGGCCTGGGTGGGCTGCCACACGAACCAGGCGGTAAGACTGAACTGGAAGCAGCCAAGACACCCAACCTGGATGCCCTGGCCGCCAAGAGCGTGCAAGGGGGAAGCATCCCCGTGAAGCCAGGCATCAGCCCTGGTAGCGGTCCGGGTCACCTTGGTCTGTTCGGCTACGATCCGCTGAAGTTCCTGATCGGTCGTGGTGCGTTGGAAGCAACGGGTATCGGCCTTCCTTTGCAGGAAGGTGATGTCGCCGTTCGCTGCAACTTCTGCACGATCGATGCCGACGGCAAGATCACCGATCGCCGTGCCGGCCGTATCCCAACCGAAGAAAGCGCCCCGCTGGCCGAGAGCCTGAACGCGATCAAGATTCCCGGCGTGGAAGTGATCGTGAAGCCGGTAAAAGAACACCGCTTCGTGGTGGTCTTCCGTGGTGGTGATGGCCTGGGCGGCCATGTTGCCGATACCGACCCGCAAGCCACCGGCGTTCTGCCGCTTGATCCGGTTGGTGCCGACGAAGCGAGCCAAAAGACGGCTGTCATCGCCAAGCAGTTCTTTGAAGCGGCCAAAGAGATGCTTAAGGACGAGAAGAAGGCCAACTGCCTGACGATGCGTGGTTTCTCGGCCAAGCCATCGATTCCTACCTACGACGAAGTGTACGGCCTGAAAGCGGGTGCGATCGCCGTCTACCCGATGTACAAAGGGCTGGCGAGCCTGGTCGGTATGGACATCCTGGGTGATGCTCATTCGCTGGATGAAGAACTGGAAGTCCTGAAGCAACACTGGGAAGAGTACGACTTCTTCTTCATCCACTTCAAGTACACCGACTCGAGCGGCGAAGATGGCGATTTCGATGCCAAGGTGAAGCGAACCGAAGAGTTCGACGCTCAGATCCCCAAGATCCTGGCGCTGAACCCAGACGTGTTGATCGTTACCGGCGACCACAGCACTCCGTCGTTTCTGGCCAGCCACAGCTGGCACCCGGTTCCTACCTTGCTGTACTCGAACTGCTGCCGACCGGACGGTCACACGACCTTCGGCGAAGCAACTGCCTGCCGCGGCGGCTTGGGGTTGTTTGAAGCTCAGTACCTGATGAGCCTGGCCATGGCCAATGCCGGTCGTCTGCAAAAGTACGGTGCGTAAGCGCACGCTGTTCAGATAGTCATATCAGGCTGGGGCGAGGTTATCCTTGCCCCAGCTTTTTTGCGCAGTAGGTCAACACTTCCAGCAGAATCTCGTCTGGGCACTGCGGGTCATCAACGAAGAACCACCACTCGCTACACTGGGTGTTGGCAGAGAACCTGTGACCGCGATATCGGAAATCAAGCCACGCCTCGGTCACTCGATCGGAAACAAAACCGGTAACCTTCGCACCTGGCAGCCTGGCGATGTGATCGCGGAGCTGTTCGAAGGGGTAGCACTCTGGCAAAGCCCCGAAGTCACGCGAGCCATCATGCATGATGATATTGGTAAGCTTCATCGTATGCACCTCGCTGCGGTTCACTCCATCTCGAACCGGGCATCCATCCAGTTCGCATGGTCCAGGACGTCGGCTCCGTCGGCATACTCAACGACCAGGGCGACCCCTTTCATGCCTTGTACAGAAACATCGACATCCAACGGTGCCTGACCACCCCGAACGATCGGGCTCTCGTAGATCGTTTCCCACGACTTTCCTGTTTCACTGACAAAGACTTTAAAGATCACGCTGCCGGCACCATCGGTGTCGTCGTCGATGCCGACCTTCGCTTTCAGGCGGGCCGCTTGATTCTCGACCTTGTAAGCCAGACGCGAAGTCGCGTGCAAGCCAAGACCTTTCTGGCTGACGTAACCGTCGGACTTGAGTGTTCCCCCTTGGACGTTGCGGTCTTGGCGGTAGTCCCAGTTCGTATTCAAGAAGCCCAGGCTCTTGAAACCGATCGCTTCCAGATCACTTAAATAACGGACATCGGTCTCAATCGGGCGCAAGTAAGCCACGTAGACAAACGGGTTTTCCAGGGTGGAAGATCGCAGAGCAATGCCTTGGCTAAGACGCATCCGCAGGATGTCATCGGCCAGGGACAGTTCGGTGGCTAAAACCATCGAGCCATCGCGAAGTCCCACCCAAACCCCCTGCTCTACCGTCGGCAACTTGCCGGCCGATCGAGCGAAGTGAATCTCCGAGATCCGCTTGCGATCCAGTTTCAAAGCCTTATCGCCGATTTGAAACTCGACCGACAATGGAGTTAGCCGGCGAAACGTGCCGTCGATGTAATCGCCATTGGCCAGTAGCAACCGATCGCGTGTGCCATCGTAGGCATGAATACGATCGAGCGAGATTTGCGTTTTGTCGGGATCCAAGTAGGAACGAAGCAGGATTCCCCGCAACGGACGCATGGGAAACGTGAGTTCGTCCCACAAGCGGTTGTAGGCGTGCAGTTGCGTCCCTTCGGTACGAAGTTCCTTGGCCACGATACGAGAACCATCCTCGAACACCACAACGCCATCGTCACGAATCAAATGCGGGTTGCCAAACCGAACAACGCTGGTGGCGTTGATGTCACCGTCGCTGGTTTTCCAACGATCGATCGACGGGATCTCGGTGATTGCAACGTTCGCCTCTCGTTTACCGATGGCAATCAGAGGACCGTCAAGACGTGTCTGACCATAGGCGACGCCCGCAGCGAGTGCGATCCAAGCAAAGATGAAACTACGAGCAAGCAAAATGATTACTTCTGGAAGATAGGAAGATAGTTATTGGGAAGTTGCAGTACGATGCAAGCCATCGCAGTGCCGTATTCAGGACAGATAAAGTCGGTCCAGAAACCTTGGGCCGTCTGTCGTTCGGTCAGCACTTCGCGGATCATGCGGTAGTATCGATCCCACCGCTGTGTGCCCACGTGCCAAAACGCTTGAGCCGCATAATACTGGCCGTAGAAGAAATGGTTATTCCCACGGAACGTGCTTTCCTGGGGAAGGTTGTCGTCCAGATACTTCAGGGCCCGCTCGATCACTTCCCCTTCGTACATACCGGCGCTGTATAGTGCGACAACGCCAGCGGCCGAACGCGGAAACGCACTAGGGCCGCCACTTAGCATATAGCTGAAGCCCCCATCGGCGTTCTGACTGCGGGTAACGTAATCGATGCAGCGATCAACCGTTTCATTCGGGACGAAGATGCCGGCATTCCTGGCCGCACGCAAAGCCATCATCTGACAGACCGTTACCGAAATATCGGCTTCGCTACGGACCGGCTGATAACGCCAGCCTCCGTCGGCATTCTGCGTGTCGACAATCAGCTTGATGGCTGCTCGAACCGTATCGCGAAGCTCCGGAGCGTTGGTCATTCCGTAAACTTCCGCCAGGAACAGTGTCGCGAACCCGTGTCCGTACATGGGTCCATGCGTGCGCGCGTTGGGTAGCGCAACGAACCCGCCGCTTTGCGTGTTGGCCAGCAGATAGTCGAGGCAAGCGGAGATGTTCGCTCCATACGGTCCGCGATTGGGCGAACTACCGGCGGCCATGAATGCCAGGCCGGCCAGGCCGACGACCGCCGTATTCGCGCGGTAGCCATCGGCACCAAACGCGCCGCGTTGACTGCCATCCATCGTTTGCCGCTCGACCAGGTACTGCAGCCCCTGATCGATGCTCGATTGCACTTCGCGCGTGATCAGCCCGCGTGAGTTGCGCCGAGACGTGCCGCGCCACTCTTGTGCGGGCAACAGCGACCCCACACCGCAGCTTCCGGCGGCGGCTAAGGCAGACTTCAATAAAGTTCGGCGAGAATAATGGCTCATACGGCTTCGCTGCTTATTCTTCGATTTCGGCCAGCTTGCGGAAATACTCTTGGGTCAGTCGCTCGTACTTCGGCAGAAACCGCTCCATCGAGCTGTTGGAAATCTGCTTCCGCAAGTGCGGCGGCAAATTGCCCCAGGCCTTTTTGATCAATGCGTCTTGTTCCTCGGGCGAGATCGCCAGGACCTTGCCGTCGCGTACTTTGTCGCTGCTGTTTTGGGAGTCTTCGCTAGTCTTCCCTTCTTGCATCTGAGCCTGGCTGGGCTGCGAGTCCCCTCCTTGCTGCTGTTGTTGCTGCGACTGGCTTTCCCCTTGCTGTTGCTGCTGCGACTGCTGCTGACCTGATTGTTGCTGCTGTTGCTGTTGGCCGCCCTGCTGCTGATTCTGTTGTTGGTTTTGTTGCTGCTGGCTTTGCGACTGATTTTGCTGTTGCTGCTGTTGTTGATTCTGCTGCTGATTCTGATTTTGGGAGTTGCTATTGGATTGGTTTTGATTGTTCTGGTTGTTTTGCTGTTCCAGAAGCTTTTCGATCTCTTCGATGATCTCTTGCTGCATCGCAACCGTTTTCGATTCGGCCTGACCACCAGCGATTCGTTTTTGTACTTCTCGCATCAGTCCCCCGATTTTGGTCAGGGGATCTTCTCCTTGAATCTGTTCGGTCTGATCGGTTCCAAAGCCGCGTGGTCCTTCCGGTTTGGCCTTGGCCCCCCCTTCGCCGACATCTTTACCATCGGTCGGCGTGCCAGCATCAACGGGGGGCTTCGAGTCGTCCGGTGCCGCTTTGGCTTCGGCCGGAAGATCAAGATCGTCGAACAGATCGCTCCCCAGGTCGTTGAACAGTTCTTCGTCCAGCGAAGACATTCCGGCCCCGTCATCCTTCGCTTCCTGGGCGCGAACGGGGACCGTCATCATCGCGATCAACAGGCTGGCGATGATCCAACTGGTGGTGACAAATCGATTAGACATCGTTCTCTTCCTCCTGATCGGCGTCGGCAGGCTCGGTCGGTTCGATATCGGGCAGATTCTCAGGATCGAAGATCTCTTCTTCGGTGTTCTTGATCAAATTGAGCGTCATCTCGGAGAGTCGTCCCTGTTCCGCGGCAAGCCGCGACAGTTCGGCCTGGTCTGCCTCGTTGGCCTTTTTCTCAATTCTCTCGCCCAGTGTCTGGGTGCGTGACTTGAGGGCCTCTTGCATCATCTTCAACAGCCGTAACTGAGCCGTCTGGCTGATTCCATCCTGGCTACCTTGTTGCTGTTGCTGCTGGTCTCCTTGGTCTTGTTGCTGCTGGTCGTCCTGTTGCTGATCTTGGGAACCTTGCTGTTTCTCTTCTTCCTCCATGGCAGCGATCAACTGCTCGAGTCGCTGCACTGCTTCGTCGGCCAGTGAAAGCATTCTTGCGTCGATCTCGCCGGTGTCCAGCAACCGCGAAAGATCGGTCGTTACCTCGGCAGTCAATTGCAGTGAAAGGTGATACACTTCGGCCTTGGCAATCGACTCGGCGAAAGAGCGGATCTCGTCGGTCAGGGTCGCTTGTTCGAGCGAGATCCCTTCGAGCGTTTGTTTCTGGGCTTGAGAAAGTTGCCCGCTCTTCTTTTTGATCTCGTCCAAGCGAACCAGTTCATCTCGAATGCGTGTTTGGCGGATAATAAGCTGCTCGATCGACTGCTTCAGCTTGGCGGCCTGCTCTTGGGCCAGGTCTTGCTCGACCTGCTCTTGGCGATCCTCGAGCTCCTGCTGAGCTTCTTCCAGGTCTTTCTGTGCCTGGTCGATCTCGTCTTGAAGCTGCTGCGTGTCCATGTTCTGGGCATTCTTGGCGGCTTCCTCCAATCGCTCCGCCGCATCACGAACCTTTTCGGCCGCTTTCTGAGCGGTTAGTCGTTCGAGCTTGCGAGCCAGACGTTCAGCTTGTTCCTTTAACTGGTTAGCCTGTTGCTTCAGATTCTCGAGCTTTCGCTGTTGCGATTGTGGCGACTGCTGGTTCCCCATATCGCCAGACTGCATTTGGGCTTCCTCCGCTTTGCGCTGGAGTTCCTTCTGGCGATCTTGCAACTCTTCCAGTTCTTGTTGAGCTTCGTCCAGTTTCCGCTTCAATTCTTTCTTGTCGGTCTCGCGACGGTTTTGTAGCGTGTCGAGCACGTCCTCAAGCGACTTTTCAACCTGCTGCTGCGACTCTTTGGCGGAAGAGAGTTGGTTCTGTTCGATACGCTGCCCTGCTTGCCGCATTCGCTGCGAGACAGCCGCATCTCGGTTCTCGTTGATGGCGTCTTTGAGGGTGTTCGCGACCTCTTCGCTTTCCGGATCGTTCTGCATCATGTCTCGCATACGCGATTGAATGCGATCGAGTTCGCCGGCCAGGTCCGTTTGCTCTTCGGCCATCTGCTTCAAGTCGGCGCGGTCTTCCGGGGACATCCGTTCGACATCCTGCCCAATCGTCTCGGCTTGTTTTTCTTCCGTTCGCTTCTCAAGATCTTTCTGACGATTGGCCAAATCGCGCACATCCATCGCGAAGCGGCGGAAGGTATCCCACTTGTTCAGATCGTTCTGCCAGTCCTGCAGTTGCCCCGCGACCTTCTCTTGCCGCTTGCCAATCTGGTCTAGCTGCTGCTGGGTACGCTTGGGGTCCTGCTCGTTCGATTCCGACGAACCCTCGGTTGCCGGTGTCGCGGTCATCGGCTGGTCCGAAGGTTCTTCCCCTCCGGTCGGAGTCGTATCGCGATCGTCAGGCGTACCACTGTCTGGCTTTGCGGCGTTCTCTTCCGGGTTAGGTTGATTCTTATCGGCCCTCGTTGGCGTGGAATCAGAACCTGATTCATTGTCTGGGGTGTTTTCGTCCGAGTTGTTCTCGCCAGAGCGTTCCCCCATGGCGGTTTCCGCCGGAGTATTCTTGCCGGAAGGCTTGTCGGCAGATTCGCTTCCGCGTGGTGTCTGACGACGGAGCTGAGTGATTTCCGATTCGATGGGTGTCAATTCAGAATCAGCGATCGACTGAATCTTCTCTTGCAGATCCTGCAAAATCTCCGAGGCATCGTGATCGGTTTGGCGATTCTGCTTCAGCTCATCCAATAACTGGTCAATCAGCTTGGCGGCACTGTCGCGTCCGGCAACCAGCTTCTCGCGAACGTTCTTTTGGTTCTGTTCGCCGTTCTGCAGGTTAGCCAACTCCGCCGGTCCCAGTTGTGAGCCTTCTTCGAGCTTGATTTCCACGCTGCGCGTCTGCTGCCGGGCATCTTGCTGCAATCGGCGGGCCTCGGCAATCTTCGAGATGATCTCGCGCTGCTGCCGATTCACACGCTGGTCGAGTTGCTCCTGCGAAATGATCGTGATGATCCGTGGCAGGCTCGTTCCGGTTTGCGGGCGGTAGTCGGTGGCGGTGATCGTCAACTCCAGGATTGTCCCAGGCGTCAGACCTTCCAGCTGGGAGAAATCGAGGGAGTGGGTGATCTCTAAATCTTCCGAGAGCCCCATCGCCAGGTTGCTGGGTGCCGATTCGAAGGGACGTTCTTCCGGACCGGTAAAAAGCGACTGCTCGATGAGGACGGTGCTGTCGGCCTGCTTCTTGACGATCAACTTCACGTCCTGTGTCTGCAAGTCATCACGAACGCCTGCGGAAAGATCCAACAGGGCCGACAGCGTGAGCGACATATTGCGATCGGGCTGAACCCACGAAACGATGGGAGGCTTGTCGGCGATTACACGCACGGGGAAACGCCGCCCTTCGGCCTTCTTCAAGCCAGATTCAACCGTCACTTCGATCCAATAATTTCCACTAGCCGCCAGAATCGGCCCCTGGGCTGGCTCATTGTCCGCACCTTCCGGCGGTGTCGAAAAGCTGTAGCCATCTTCGCCAATCACCAACGGGAAGACTTCCGATTTGCCATTGGCCTCGAAGACAAACTCGGCCTGGGTGATCTTCTGATCCACTTTGCCAAATAGCTGCGTGGTCGTTCCTTCCAGGGCGATGATCGATCGCGGCGACTGGCTGGGTAGCCACCGTGTATATTCCGGTGGAACCAGCGTGACCTGCACGTCCGAGAACTTCGGCGGCTTAACCACATCGACCGCATGCCAGGTCATCGTGTCGTCGTCGCCACCTTCCACGCGAAACTCGAAAGCCCGCTGAATGCCATCTAACTGGTAAACCATCCGGTTGGCTTGCAGGTCTAGTTGCATGGGGTGCGTCATCGGTTGGCCATCCGATTCGTAGCGAACCTGAAGCTCGACCATCGCAGGCAGATTGTGATTGAGGTCTTCCACCTCGATCACCGCGCGGCCCCCTAACGGAACAATTTTCGGCGGGTCAATCAGGGCCAGGTTATTTTGTCGCGGCCACTCGATCGTGCTCCACGGCATTGCCAGCCGCGACACGGCGGTGCCGAACTGTTGTGGCGAAAAGAGCAAGACGGACAAAAACACGAAGACCACACCGCCAAGCGCATAAATAGCTTTGGTAGCAAGATGACGATTGAGGGCGACCGACAAATCGGTGTAGGTTAACGTATCGGCCATCTCAGCAATGTGCTTGCGGCGGAAATACGCCGAACTGCCGGCGGCGTCTTCCTCGTCCTGTTCCAGGAAGAACAAGGCGCTCGAAATCTTATCGCGCAGTTCGGGAAAGAACTGTTCAATCCGCTGGGCAATCTGCTGTAGCGAAGGGGCCCACTTCCACGCAGGGATAATCCACCAGACGACCGCGAACACCAGGCCGCCAAGCGTTACCAGCGAGAGAAACCAGCGAGTTCCGAAATCGTCTTGCCGCAACAGATAATCGAACAGGGCCATGCCCAACAGCAACAGCAGCCCGGCGGCGAGTCCCCACGCCGTGCCGCGCAGACGAACCCGCCGCATCGCACCACGGCGTGCTTCTTCGACCCGCTGGACCACCAGGTGGTGTACGGAGCGACTGTTCGATTTTTGTGCGTCGGATGCCATCCGTTCCGATCCTCGGGAAAAACTATACCAGGCCCATGCGTTTTCGCAGAACCCACTCACCAATTAATAGTGTGACGAACAATAGGGCAAGTTTCCAGGAATTCCAGAGCGGCTCAGGGGGCAACGTCTGAATTCTTACCTGTCGTCCTCGTGGTAGGGCTTCTAACAACGAGTCTGCTTCCAAAAACGAAAAATACTGCCCCCGGGTCGACGAGGCCGTTTGACGGAGTTCGGACAAGTCCATGTCCAAGCGGGTCATTTCTCCGGCGATCGGATCGACGGAGAAAAAGGTCGACGGGGGTTCGGTTGCCCCAGAATCGCCTCGCAGCAGTGGCTGCACAATCCACAACCGATGGTCGCCGGCGGTCAGCCCTGGAATGGTCGCTTCAAATAAATCTCGATTACCGGCTACGCGCGACATGGTGATCGTTCGTGTTCTTCCATCCGGCTTCTCGAGCGTCAGCTGTACGCCGTCGTCTTCAGGAGGTGCTTCGCTCTCGTCGAAAAATCGCACCCGAGCTGTCGCGGACTCGCCGGTTCGGTAGTTGGAACGATCAACCGTGATCTCGACGGAACCGTCCGAATCGAGCAAGCTGGAGCGTGCCAGGTAGCGGATTGTCTGCATCCAGAATTCGTCGTGATAGTCCCACCGCCACAGATCGTCACTCCCCAGGAACATCACCTTGCCGCGGCCGATAAACTGCTGCGTGAGGAAAGGCTGCTTCGATCCATCCGTCCTTGTCGCCGTAGCGAGTGTCTGGGCTCCTGGCTTGAGATGCTCGATCGGCACGTGCCAGTAAACCTGGTTCATGCCCCGCCATGCGGCGATCGTATCGGCCGGCATCTGGGTGACCTGCAGCGGCAACGTATTGAGCCCCAAGTCCGACAGTTCGACCGGTATAGGCTGGACGTAGGCCTGATCGGGGTCGGACCGCCGGGCATCATCCAACGAAAACGGCAGCAAGGCGGCCAGCGGTGTCGAGCGATAGTCCCACGGCATATAGAACTGCCCACCGACGAAGATCAAACCACCCCCTTTTACCTGCACGAAATCTTGCAGGTTCTGTAGTTGCTCGCGGCTGAGAAACGCCGGATTGACGTCTCCCATGATTACAACATCGTAGTCGAACAACTCTTCGCGCGTGCCGGGGAATGCTACCTGGGCGGTCTCGTCCTGGTCGGCATACGATTGATCGGCATCTTGCAGAATGGTAGTCAGCTCAAACGCTTTTTCATCCGCCCCAGATACCGGGCTACGTTTCAACTGCCGCTCGAGAAGCATCTTCAGAAAGCGGAACTGAAACCGCGGATACGCTTGAACGTACAGCACGCGAATGGTCGCATCGAGCACTTTCACTTTGCGCGTGACCGAGATATTGTCCTCTTCCGCGTCGCTCCCTTCGCGTTCGGCCTTCACGACGTAATTGAAGTCACCCACTTCTTCCGGACGGAATTGCAAGCGAATCTCGCGGGTAACGCGCGCGGCCGGCAGCGTTACGTTTTGCTCGTCGAGCGTTAGCTCCGGTTTTTCGCGATCGGCAACCGAAAGCCGAACCGATTCCCCTTCCATCCCTTGGGCGGAAAGACGTATCACGAACGAGAGCGTATCCCCCACAAACGCGATCGGATCGACCACCACTTCTTCAATGTGCAAGTCGCGGGAAAGCTGCTGACTGCCGATTCCAATCGGGAAGATCGGTACGCCACGCAGCGCCGCTTGCTGGGCACCTTCGGAAAGGTTCGGTCCTTCAATCGTTACACCGTCACTCAAAAGCACGATCGCTGCCGTGGGTCGGCCACGCTGCTGCTCTAAGATCTGCGACAAGCTGGTCCCCAGTCGACTGACCTGCCCTTCAGGTTTGGCCGATCGCAGTAAGTCGGTGAACTGATCGTCCGGCACGGTCAATGCTCGGCCTGATTCTCCCATCCAGTAGGTTCGCACGTTATAGCGATCGCGGAGCTTGGCCATCAACGATTCGTTGTTTTCCAAGAGTAGCGTGCGAGCCTGATTCCAGCGGGTCGGCTCGCCCAGGTTGGCGGCTTCCACGCGCGAACGAATCAGCGACTCGTCGCCAGGCGCAAACGTATCGAGATGCGACATACTTTCCGTATCGTCAACCGCAATCACCAGGTCGGGTGCGTCGGTCTGAAACGGCTGCTGCTGAAGGCCATACAGCATGAACAGCACAATGCCGACCAGTGTCAGGCGGGCAATCAACAGCACGGCCCACTTGGGAATGGCCCGCTGGATGTTCTCTTTGTGGTAGATCCAACCGAAGAAGAGGATCGCCGCGATGACCAGTACCAACGTAACCCAAGCCGCCCACGGCGGTGCCCACTGCAGGGTCACTTCCATGGTAGAATCGGCTGCCGGACTGTCATCCGCCAAGGTCCACCGAACGAATTGTCGCCATGCGTCGTTCATCGTGCGGCGGCCCCAAATCGATAGGCCAGAAAACTCTCGAAGAATAACAAACCCAATACCAGCACCAAGGCATAGCGGAACAGTTCAACCGATGCCGGCACTCCGGCCACCTGACCGGCGGCACTTGGGTCGAACCCACGATCCCCTGGCTGTAGCGATGGAGGTACGTTTTCCATCGCTACGCGGCTCAAATCACTTTCGCGCGTGTCGGCATTGACCGCGAACTCGACCTTTTCGTTCGCGCGATCAGAAAGGGACTTCGAGCGATAGATGCCAATCTGATCGGTTCCGTCAAACGCCCAGAACAAGCGGTCATCGCGTGCGACTGCTTCAATGCGACTGGTCTGATCATCGGGTAAAATGACCTCGATCAAGTTCGCCCCGGGATCTCCTTCAATCACCCCCTCAAACATGTCGCCAAGCTCTCGATTGCGGCGATCAAACTGCGAGGCGACGGCGAGCGAGAGAGACTCTTGCACCAGTGGCGGGAAACTGGGCCACGTCGGAAAAACAGTCCAGGCTTCGGGCGGATCAAGTGAACGATCGACCGAATCGGTACTAGCCGGCAAACAGAACACAATCACATTGCCACCCAACCGAGTCGCGACGGCATCATCTTTCTTGGGCGAAAGCGTTTGATAACGCGACGTCACAATGGCCGGATCGCCGGTCCCAAACCAAAGAGCCGTTTGCGCAGTTGAACCTGCTCCGACAGTAACCTTGAAATAATTCCACACCGGCGTGGTCAACAACCCACCGGCTTGCTGGCCACGAAAGGGTTCCAGGATAGGACTCTCGTATTGCCGTGGATCTAAAAAGTACTCGCCACGCGGAGACGGAAAATCCAGCTTGATATCAATCAACGGCAGCGCCCCATCTTTCCCCTTGGCAAGAGCCCCGTTGTAGCTGGCTGCCTGGACGCGGTCTCCGAGGAACATCACCAGCCCGCCACCTCGTTCGACAAACGTGCGAAGTATGGCGGCCTCGTCGGGGGCGATCTGGGCCACGTTGGATAGATAAACCGCATCGTACGAGAGGAGATCGATATCCATCAGGGCCGAAGCACTCATCGTCTCGACCTTGACAGGAGACTGGATCGAATCGGAGGGATCGAGGGCCAACTTCAAAAACTTGAGTGACGGGACATCGTCGGCCAGGCACAAAATCCGCAGCTGAGGTTTTACTTCCACCACAAGGTACCGGCGATTATCGGTAAGCAGCAGATCCTCTTCCAAACGAAACTCAACCGAGTGCGTACCTGCCTGGCTGAAGACTGTATTCATCTCGACCGAGACGACCTGGTTATCGACAAACGGCACCACCTTCTGCGAGACGAGCCGCCCATCGACCAGCATCTGCACGACCTGGCTGGGAAGCTCTGAGGCATTATCGCACGAAACGTCCACGCGAAACCGGGCCGACTGGTCAGGCGTCAAGTAGGGGGTCAACTGCGTCGCACCAATGATCGCACTGTTGGTTGTTTGCGGTTGTCCGACATCGAATGTTCGCACGACGGCCAGTTCTTCGATCTTGGCCAGTAGCTGTTCGTTGGTTTGCGTGGCCGCCTCCTTCCAGGTCACGTCGCCGTAGTCGGTCAGGATGCATACCTGGGCACGACGCAGGCGAGGAAAATCACGGGCAGCGATACGCAGCGTCCCTTCGATCTCGGCCAGGGCAAGGTCGAGCACGGCGACGCCTGGGTCGATCTCGATTTGCTCAAGTTCCCGCAGCACGTCACTCGGATCGAACGCTGGCTCGGAAATGATTCCTTTCGACGTGCGTCCCATCGCCAGCAGCGTGAACCCGTCTCCTTCGCCGGCTTCGCTGATGATCCGCCGAGCAAGTTCCTTGGCTTGATCCAATCGCGTCTGCCCTTGTTCGCCGTAGGCCATACTGTACGACTGATCGATCACCAGAACCGTATGCGTGGCCGATCCGGGACCGCCGAAGCCACTGATGCCGGAAGCGCCCGTGCAGGAAATATCCGCCAGGGCAATCGCAAAGAACAAGAGGATCGCGCAGCGGACCAGCAACAGCAACAACTGCTCGACTTGAATGCGGCGGCGGTTCTTCTTCATGGCCGCCAGCAGAAACTTCATCGCAGCCCAATCCGTTTCGCGATACCGACGACGATTCCACAGATGGATGAGAATTGGTGCCACGGCGGCCAATCCCCATAACAGCATCGTCGCACTGGATAAAGCGAAAGGGTTCACAGGCTAATAAACGTTTCGTTGAAGTGGGCTACACGAGCCGGGCATTGCGATGATTGAAAAAGTTCCGCAGCACGGCGTCGAACGGCTGGTCGGTTCGGATCTGAACGTAATCCATCTGGTTGGCAAGCGACTGGCTGCGCAAATCGTTGATGAAGGCCTCGATCTCTTCGCGATACGCTTTGCGAACCGAGACAGGGTCGGCCAACAACTCAGGAAAGGCTTCTAGTCCGTTAAACATGGTCGGGCGGTCGAAAGGGAAATCGAGTTCGGCCGGATCGAGTACTTGCATCAAAATGATGTCGTGCTTGCGAAACCGCAGGTGCTTCAGTCCGGCCATGATCGAGTCGACTTCGTCGAAGAAATCGCTCAACACGATCACTAAGCCTCGACGATTCAGCCGCCCGGATAGCTCGTGCAAAAGAGGACCGATCTGGGTTTTCTCTTTCGACTCGACCGATTGCAGCACGTCGATTACCTGCTGTAGCTGAACGGGGCTACCGCTAGGTGGGACCAGTGAACGAACTTGTTCGTCGAAGGTAACCAACCCAACAGCGTCTTGCTGCTGCAGAATCAGCCAGGCCAGCGTCGCCCCAATGCACTGGGCATACTCGAGCTTGCTCAGCGCGGTGCCGGTACTCTTGTAGCGCATACTCTCGCTGACATCGACCACCAGGTTGCAGATCAAGTTCGTTTCGTCTTCGAACTGCTTGATGTAGTACTTATCGGTGCGGCCGAGAACTTTCCAGTCGAGGTAGCGCAAATCATCCCCCGGCGCGTAATCGCGGTGCTCGGCGAATTCGATCGAGAACCCACGATGCGGGCTACGATGCGAGCCGGCGATCAGGCCTTCAACGATGTGCTTGGCCCGAAGCCGTAGCCCCTGGACCTTAGCCAGCGTCTGAGGATCTAAAAGCGTCGACAAATTGCTGGTCCTCTACCGTGGTAGGAATGGTTTCCAAAAGCTGCTGAACGACATGATCGGTGGTGATGCCTTCGGCGTCGGCGTTGAAACTGGTCCGAATACGGTGCCGCAGGACCGGCAAAGCAACGGCCTTCACGTCGTCGGTTGTGGCGAACTCGCGACCGTGCAAAATGGCCCGAGCCTTGGCACCTAGCACGAGGAATTGGCTGGCTCGCGGACCGGCCCCCCACTGAATGTACGGTTCCATCTTCGATGGAATGTCGTTGCCACGGCGCGTCATACGCACCAGACGAATCGCGTACTGAGCAACGGGGTCGGCCACCGGCACACGCCGCACGACTTGCGAGAGTTGAATGATCTCTTCGCCGGTCAGTAGTGGCGAGATCTCGGTGCTGATATCGGCGGTCGTCCGTTTGACGATTTCTAGCTCTTCCCGTTCTGAAGGGTAATCGATCCGCACGTTGAACATGAATCGATCGAGTTGTGCTTCCGGCAGCGGATAGGTCCCTTCCTGCTCGATCGGGTTTTGCGTGGCCAGCACGAAGAACGGCTTCGGCAACGCATGCTTCGAGCCACCAGCGGTGACTTGTTTTTCCTGCATCGATTCGAGCAAAGCGGCCTGGGTCTTGGGGGGCGTGCGGTTGATTTCGTCCGCCAGGATCACGTTGCTGAAGATCGGCCCAGGAATGAAGCGATAGGCACGCTCGCCGGTGCTGCGATTCTCTTGAATGATTTCGGTACCGGTGATATCCGACGGCATCAGGTCCGGCGTGAACTGGATCCGGTTGAACTCCAGGTGCAATGCACTGGCCAGCGAGCGGACCATCAATGTCTTCGCCAGGCCAGGAACCCCTTCCAGCAAACAGTGACCGCCAGCAAAGAGGGCGATCAACAGCTGTTCGACGACTTCTTCCTGACCGACAATCACCCGGCCGATTTCGCGTTGCAGAAGTTCGTATGCCTCGGCCAGTCGGGCGGCTGCGGCGGCATCATTTTCGCTCGTCATTCGATCGTAGTCCGTATGAATTCAATTGCGGAAATGGATAAGGCGACTCTATCTACTTATCGTTCTTGGTTGGGGCTTTTTTAAAGGAAGGTTCCGGCGGGTCGAGCAGGAGCGATGGCGAGTAAACCGTCATGCGGCTGGGAGAAGCAACGATCATCTGCCCACCGGCGACAACGATATTGCCTCCTTCTTCTCCGTATTGCAGCAGATCCACCGGCAAGGCCGCTTCTTTCACCGCGCCGCTTGAATCGAGCTGCGCCCCGAGGCGGAATATCTTATCACGCGTCGGCCAATAAACTTGATCTCCCACCAACGCTCCGCGTCCGTACCCGCGATCGCGGAACATTTGATTGACGTTGGGGAACTCGGCCCGGATCTTGCCGGAGTGCAGTTGCACCCAGAACAACTGTTCGCCGCTGACTAGCACGTCATCTTTCGTCGCTCCCAAAAGATGTAACGGCTCAAGACCACCAGGCACCGTCTGCCAGACCAACTGCCCCGTGGCCGCATCGAGAGCCAGTAAACGCTCGCAGTCGAGGGGCATCGTGACCACAAGCCCGCGGGTAACAATGCAGGGGTTCACGTTTCGCTGCACAAGCGAATGTGCCAACTCCAACCGATCGGGAATCAACCTCCGACGTGGATACCGCGTTAGCCATAGCATGTCGCCACGATCGGCTTCCAACGCCGCAATGACACCGTGATTGGTGTTGTAATACAGAACCCCATCTTTCAGTGTCAGCAAGTTGTGCGAGCGAAAGCCATACTCACCGTCGGCAACCAGGCCGCTTCCGTAGGGCTGTGTCAAACAGATCGTTCGACGCCATAGCATCTGCGAGGTGGTCCAGTCGAAACAGGCCACCGCCGACTCGTCGCGTACGCCCGACTTGATCATGCCGCAGTACAGGCGGTTCCCTTGCAGGATTGCCGTACCTTCAAACGACCATGGGCCGGAAAGCTCGGTCACCGGTGGAATTCGGGCTTCGAGCTTTCCTTCCTTCCGCATATCGAATACGACCATATCGGCCGGATCTTGAAACTGCGACTGCACGTAAGGGACACCGATGGCAGTTGTTCCCAACCGCGCGACCAGCTTGGTATCGTCCGACGAAAGGGTGAAGCGATCGGGGCCGAGGGCAGGCAATAGCTTCAGCGACATGGCCGACAAAGGGGAACCACGCCGGCGGCCACGCATGTTGAAATCGAAGTCGAGTCGTCGACCGCTGGTATGAAACGCGCCATAGTCGAGTTCATCTTGATCGAAAAACTGCGAGCCTTCCGTGGGAAACGCCGGGAGGCCACTCTCAAGCTGAAACGCACGAACGCGTTCTTCATCGGCGACGATAACGTTACCATCCAGCACGACAGGATACGTACTGAGCAAGCCCTCTGAGGATTCGGCCACCAAGGGGATACGCTGCGTTTCCTTCTCTTCACCAAAGCTGTTACGCCCTGACGGACGCGACAACGAATGGGTCTCTAACGAAACGCTCCAATTGGGTTTGTACGTCTTGGCCTGCTTCGGCAAGTCGGCCTTAGCCGTACGTGCATACGAGCCGGCAAATGTCAGCCAACCTTTAGAATACTGCGATGCATGTTCTCCGGGCGACGAAGTCAACAGCTTGGCAAGAAACTGAGCGTAGTTAACGTCGCGTCCCCCCAGGTACCCTTGGGCATCGGGATTCAGTTGCCGTAGCAGCTCGAGTTCGACCGCTGCGCGATCGCTGCTTCCCTCCAGCCACGAGGCCAGGCACAGCCGAGCCCAGACAGCAGCAGGGGCGACGTCGCTATCGGGAATGGTCGCCAGGGAACTGGAGGCCTGGTTTGCATCCAACAGGCTTTCGATGTAATCGCGGTGCTTGCCCCAGTCGACACCATCCACGGCCACCCAAATCGGCTGCCCTGGCATGGCCAG
The DNA here is from genome assembly GCF_002967715.1 of Blastopirellula marina. Taxonomy (NCBI): domain Bacteria; kingdom Pseudomonadati; phylum Planctomycetota; class Planctomycetia; order Pirellulales; family Pirellulaceae; genus Blastopirellula; species Blastopirellula marina. The sequence goes on along the minus strand of NZ_PUIA01000016.1, from coordinate 849,055 downwards.
CAAAACACCTTGGGGGTCGTCTGGAGTTCGATAACGCGGAGAGATTCGTTCCCAGGCCGTCCGGGCTTCGTTAAATCGACCTTGTTCGAGAAGCAGATCTCCCAGTTGCAGCAGCGCCTCGTCGGCGTGACGACTGAGAAAGTACGTATTGATTGCAGCGGAAAGCTCGGCCGGGTCGCGAGAGGCCATCGCAGCGTCCAGGTCATCTTTGGCCAAGGAATCGATCCGCGTGCGGTACGCCTCGAGGAACTCAGGTATCTGCCGCGAATACTCCGAGATGCGGCGACGCAGGTACGTCTTCAGTTCGACGTAGTAGACATACTCGCTTCCCAGATCTACCTGGTCGCTACCCTGGGCAATGAGTTCATTCCCGTGGCTGCTGATAAGGCGTTCGAGGGTGTCGATCGCGTCCTGCCATTTTTGCTGCTGCAGTTGCTGATCGACCTGGGCCAGCAGGTTCTTGGTGTCATTCTTGGTTTCGGGAAGCTCGACGGTCAGTGAGAATTCGGCCCGCGCGAATACATCCTGAACCTGGCCCAAGGCATGTGTCGCGCCCAGGAGCAAGAAGGGAAGGACCCAAACAAGTCCTGCAGATCGCGATGTCAGCGTTGGCCTAGGTCTCATGCACTCGCTATTCCTGACGAAAATTGCCTTCGCCTTACAGTATAGAAGCCGCCACAGTCCCGGAAAAGCAAAGCGTCAGCCTGGAACTTGCGATTCCACCAACTATTGGGGGAAAGGGTGCCAGTTAGAACGGCTGATTTCTAGAGAAAAGACACGAAGAACCCGCCGGACTAGTCAAACGCAGGGGGCTGGGTAGGAATACCCTGCTTTGCTTTTTTCAGTGCGATCTCGCTCAGTTCGTCGGCGGACAGTTCCTTTCGCTCGGTCGCGGGCCTACGCAGGTAGCAAACCACAATGTACGAGAAAAAGCTTGCCAGCAGTACATAGGGCACGATCATCATGAACAAGATACTGAACGCATACGCGCTGACGTAGTTATCGCTCAGGCCATTTTTGCACGTAGGACACGCCCAGGCCCACGAAGGGGCTCCCAGCACCAACAGCAAAGCTGCGGCGTATATCGGTTTGACGAAGATGGCTTTCAGGGCGTTCATGATCCTAAGCCGCGACCTCAGGCGGGAAGAACTGATACAAACAAAGATAAACCAAGACGCCGGTAATGGAAACATAAAGCCAGATCGGAAAGGTCCATATGGCAATTTTACGGTGCGCTTCCCGGCGATCTTTGAGGCCCAGGTAGATGGTAATGACGGCCAGAAAGGGGACGACCGCTGCCAGCACCACATGGGTCAGCAGCATCCCGTAGTAGCTGTAGCGAATCCAACTGGCCGGATACTCGGGAAACGTCTTGCTGTGACCTTCCATCAGCGCATGATAGACCAGGTAACACACCAGAAACACGACCGACACGCCGAAGCAGCCCAGCATCGTCCATTTGTGTGCATTGACTTTACCCATCTTGATCAGCACGAAACCGACCACCAGCAGCAATGTGGCCAGGCCGTTGAGCGATGCGTTCACATGGGGTAACAGCGATACCAGGTCCACGCGTTAATCCTTCTTCTCGGTTTCAGTTGTGGAAGCATCTTCCTTGGCTGGCGGCAGTATTTCCTCCAGCGTCTTATGCAACGACTCCATCTGATCTTTCTGGCTGGTGCGGAACGAGTCGATCACCTTGCCATCACGCCCCACCAAAAAGACGCGGTCGCTGTGATACTGTGGCTCGACCTTGATGTCGAAGAACTCGTTGCCGATCTTCTGGATGTCATCAAACTTGCCGGTGCAAAAGTACCAATTATCGGGATCGGCCTGGAAGCGTTCGCCATAGCCAGCCAAAGCGGCCGGCGTATCGTTATCGGGATCGCACGTGATGCTGACCAGCTTCAAACCGCGATCTTTGAATTCGTTTCGCAGCTTGGCCTTTTCCATATTCTGCATGATGCAGCTGCCGGGGCACGACGTGTAAAAGAAGCTACCCAGCCAGATATCCCCTTCAAGCGACTTGCTATCAAACGGCTGGTCCAGGCTGTCGGTCAACTGAAAGCTTTCCATCGTCTGCTTGCGTGGCTCTTCTTTCGCAGCGACTTCTTTCGTGGGTTCCTCTTTGGCCTCGGGCTCGTAGGGCTCGGCCAGCAGCTGCTTCAGTAATTTCTTCGCGCGGAGGAAGTCGGTGGCATCGGTGGCTCGGAAGGTCCCGCGCAGCTTTCCCTGCTTATCGATCACCATCAGGCGATCACTGTGCGTTTGCGTCTCGAAGGCAACCTGGAACGACCCTTCGGTGATCTCTTTCAGTTGATCCATATCGCCGGTCAGAAAGGTCCACACCCCAGGCTCGGCCTGAAACGACTCGGCGTATTGTCGCAGCACGGCTGGCGTGTCGTTATCGGGATCACAGGTGATGCTGACAAACTTGACGCCATCGTCGGCGAACTCTTCCTGCAAGATCGCGATCTGCTGATTTTGCATCTTGCAGATCGATGGACACATCGTGAAAAAGAAACTGGCGATCCAGACATCCCCGTCCAGAGATGCCGTATCGAACGTTTCTTCCTGGGCCGACATCAACTTGAAAGGAGCGATCTCTCGGTTCAACTCCAGCTCAGGCCCTTCGGCCGCGTGATCGTCGACCGGCATGCTGCCGCCGCCAGGAGCCCGATTGTAAGCTGCCCAGAACATGGTCAACCCCAACAGGATCAACAGTACGGCTGAAACAAAGATTCCAGTGGTGGGTTTCATATCCAATCTCCTCGCCTCGTTTTTCCTGCCGCACGACAGGCCAAGGCGAACATGACAATGGCAAAAACTATGGTAATCGTTACCCCAAGCCCCACGCTGGGCAACCAAAATTGCCCAGTCGTCTGCCCACCCAAAAAGCTTGGAGCGGTTTCCGCATGCAGAATTTGTCGAATGGCCCCCAGGGCATAGGTCACTGGATTGAGCGTCATCACCCAGCTTAACGCCCACTGCCCGAGCGAAGAGGTGTTGGTGGGAATCGGAAAGAACGCTCCCGACAACAGCCACATCGGCATCAGCAGCAAGTTCATCACCGCATGAAATCCCTGCGTCGAGTCCATCCGCCATGCCAGCCAGAACCCCAGCGACGTCAGCCCGATGCCGGCGACCACCAAGATTCCAAAGATAGAAACAAGCTGCACGGCATTCATGTGGATACCCACGAAGTAACCCAACAGCAGAAAGATCATGGCCTGGCCGACGGCGAGAATCGTTCCACCGAGAACCTTTCCCAACACCATCGACCATCGCGGTACGGGAGAGACCAGCACCGATTGCAGGAAGCCTTCGTTGCGGTCTTCGATGATCGAAATCGTGGCGAAGATCGCCGTGAACAGCACGATCAGCAGCAGCGTGCCAGGGAAGAAGTAGACGGTAAAGCTTTCGTCGGCACCTCCCTGCCCTGACGCCCGAAAGACACCGGTCAGCCCGGTACCAAACAACAGCCAGAAAATAATCGGCTGACCAATCGCCCCGATAATTCGGTTGCGCTGCCGCAAAAACCGCACGATCTCGCGGCGACAGAGCGACCACGCAGCGGCAAACGGCATAGGGGTAGCGGTAGCTTCGGAGGTCATGACTTTACCTCCTCGGTAAACTGCCGGCCGGTCATAGCGATAAACACATCTTCCAGCGAAGGCTTGGCCAGCGTGATCGCATCGACCAGGTCGCTCGCCGTTTGCATGATCATGCGAATGGTCGCGGGACCATCTTCCGTTTCCAAACGAACCAGTTCACTGACTTCCGTAGCACTCAGATTCAGCTCGTCACGCAGTTTTTCAATGAGTGCTTCGGGCTGACGCGAACGGATCGTGATCGTAGCTCCGCCGATCTTGTCCTTCAAAGCATCAGGCGTATCGAGTGCGACGAGCTGGCCTTGATCGAGGATCGCAATTCGATCGGCTTTCTCGGCTTCTTCCAATAGGTGCGAGGTAAGAATGACCGTAACGCCTTGGTCGGTACGCAGGAACTCAAGGTACCGCCACATCGCCTGCCGGGCAGCCGGATCGAGGCCTGTGCTGGGTTCATCCAGTAGCAAGACCTTCGGCGAATGCAGCATCCCCTTGGCTAGTTCGACACGACGTCGGAGACCGCCTGACAGGTCCTCGACGATGTCCTTCTTACGGTCTTCCAGTTCCAGCTTATCGAGCAGCAATGCCGTTCGTTCTTTGAGCAGCGCACCGGTGATTCCGTACAAAGCGGCCTGCTGATGGATGTTCTCCAGCACGGTCAGTTTTTTATCGAGGCTGGGCATCTGAAAGACGACCCCAATCTGCTGACGGACCTCGTGCTGATGCGTACGAACGGATCGGCTCAGGATATTGATCTCGCCATGCGACAGCGGCATTAACGTGGAAAGCAGGCGAAACAAAGTCGACTTACCACCGCCGTTAGGACCGAGAAAGACGAAGATTTCACCGGGATCGATCGACAGGGTGACCTCGTTGAGCGCTTGCCGCTTCCCATAGAAATGGGAGACGTTCTCGATCGATACGGCGCGCGGGGAGATCATTCGCAGTTCAACTTAGTGAGCGGCAGGTGCATGGTCTAACGCGGCGGCATCGTCCACCTGGACATGCGGCACCGGGGCATGCAGCCAGCGGCTCTGCGAGTACTTTTCCGTTCGCAAGCCGATATCGGGAATCAGCATACAAGCCAGGAAGATAGCCATCATGCCAGCCGGAACAGTCAGCACCCATTTCCAATTGGCTTCCCACAAAAGGTGCATGAAGAACAGCATCACCAGCAGGGCCTTGCCGCACGAAACGGCCATCATGAAGGCCATGCTCACATGAGGCGGAATGGCCGTACGCCACCAATCGAAATACGTTAGAAACGAGCACGTCGTCAGCAGGCACAGCGCCACGAAGACCACCCAGTACTTCAAGTTCCCGGTGGTGGCGTGCAGCTCTTCATCGTTATGCAAATGCTGGTCGTGCGCCGGCGGATGGGTGTTCGGATCGCTCACGGATTCACTTCTTTAAAACAGGTACAACAGCGGAAAGAGGAAAATCCACACCAGGTCGACGAAGTGCCAATACAAGCCTGCGTTTTCCAGGTAATGCGACTTGCTGATATCCAGCGTGCTGAACAGGACCAAGGCGAAAATGATCAAACCCACCACCACGTGCAGGGCATGAAAACCGGTCAGCAGAAAATAGGTGCTGGCCCACATGTTGCCGCTCGGTAACACGAAGGGAAGCTTCATCCATTCCATTTCATGCCCAATACCATGGTTCAGCAGATGGGCATCGTCGGCAAGCAGCAGATCGAGAAACGCAATCCGCTCGCGCATCGGCTTGGCATCTTGTTCCAGTTTGGCGATCTCTTGCATCAAACCACCCAGTTCGACACGCATCTCGCGCAGCTGGTCCTCGGGGGGTGCTTCTTCTCCATCCGCCGGCGGCTTGAGCTTTTCCGATATCTCGGTCTTGCGGGCATCCTTGGCCTTCAAGTCTTCTTCGACCTTGGCCAATGGGCCTGCGATGGATGCTTTTTCGTTACGCATCCGCGTGGCCTGATAGTCGGACACTTCGTGATGCTGCACGGCATAAGCCAGCGATTCAAGAATGGCATGGGCCTCGATTGGATTGTCGGTTTGCGTGGCCGTTCGCGCGGCATGAGCGACACCGCCGGTCAGCATCGTATCGATGAAGTCCACACGAGTAACCCCTTCGAGAACTTCTTCGCTCTTCTGCTCGTCGGAGAGGCCTGACTTGAGGTTCTCGAGCCGCACTTTAAGTGCGGATACGTAGTAGACGTCTGGTTGATCGTAAAGCCGGCGGTTTTCTTTGGTCGGAAAAATCCCGTGGGCGAACTTCTCTTTGTATTCGTACGCCTTGACGCCCAAAAAGACACAGCCAAGCACGAACGTCACCAGCAGCCACTTCTTGGCTGCGCCGCTTTGATTCTTGCGAGCGGCTTCCAGGCTGAGCACAATCGACAAGCTACTGCAGATCAGCACAAACGTGTTGAACGCGCCGATCGGCTCGCTCAGGTACACGTCGTGCTGTGTCGGCCAGGAACCGGTCGGGGCACCAAATCGCAGCACCACGTACGCGCCGATCAGGCCGGCGAAGAACATGATTTCTGTCGACAAAAACAGCCACAGACAAAGCTTGCCAAGCGACAGCGGCAACGCCGGGTGGTATTCCAGCTGAATGTGACCGTGATGATCTTCAGGTTGAGAATCGGACATGCGGGGTCAGTCTATCTGAGGTTCTTTTTTCCGTTAGACGCTGCTGGGCAAAATCACCAGCAATGCCAGTTGGCAGGGCAAATAGATCAACGAGGCAAACAACAACTGCCGAGCCGTCTTGTCGTCGCGCGAGGTGAAAAAACGCCACGAGGCGACCAACATAAAGACGCCCCCCAGCAGCGAAAGCAGCATGTAGAAAACGTTGGGCGTCGCGATCTGACCGATACCAGGCACCACGCTAACCAGCAGCAAGGCCATCGCACCGGAGACGGCCTGAATACCGGCCTTCGTGCCGCTGCCGTCGACAACGGACCACATCTTCATGCCCCCTTGGGCGTAATCTTCGCGATACAGCCAGGCAATGGCCATAAAATGCGGGAACTGCCAGAAGAACAGAATCGCAAACAGGGCAACCGCTCTCAGGTCGAGCACCGGGTTCACGGCCAGCCAACCCATCAGCATCGGCAACGCCCCGGCAATAGCGCCCACCGTGGTGTTCCACGGCGTCACCTGCTTCATCGGCGTGTAAATGAACACGTACAAAATCCAAGTCAGCGCCCCGATCAGGGCCGGCATGACACCCACCGTTGCCAGCAAGTAAGAGATACCCACCGAACCGAGCAAGGTGCCAAACAAGGCACTCGCGTAACGCGACAAACGACCACTGGGAATCGGACGCTGGGCGGTGCGATTCATGCGTCGATCGGCATGCACTTCCAGGCATTGATTCCAAACGCAGCTACTGGCCGCCACCAAGGCCGTTCCCACGATTACATGAATCAACCGCGCGACGTCGGGCTGGCCGTTGCTGGCACAGTAGGCGGCAATCGCCACGCATACCAACAACAGTACGGCGATCTTGGGCTTGGTCAGCTCCAGATAGTCGCTCATTTGCTGCTTTACGCGGGCCTTACGATCGGTCAACGTGGCAGGACCACTACTCATGCCATCACCTCTTTGCCCGGGTTTCGGGTGTGCTTGGCGGGGGAGGAATTCGCTTGTGAGGAAGCGATGGAATAACACCGCAGACAATAGGCGACCAGCATCACGCTACACGCCAGAATTAACGATCCAACCGCGACGTGCCCCGTCACGATCATCGACTGCAACGCACTTTCCCACTGCACGACAAAGCTACCGAAGTAGGCCCCGCCTGGCAGGAAGGTCGGCCAGCCGTATTTGACGGTATAGGCGGCGATGCCGAGCACGATCTGCCCAACAATCAGCAGCACTGCGAAAGTCGAAGTGAAACGAATGCTGCGCTGTCCCTGTGAATCTCGCCAGGCGGTAAAGCAAATCGCAATCGCACTGACCACCACCAAAAACGCCGTGATCACATGAAACAACAGCGCCGCACGAAACGCACCGTGAGTCATTGAAAGAGGGACATGTCGAATCAGCGAACCGAGCACGATCTGCAGAAACGCCACGACCATAAAGCCGATAGAAAGCCGCAAGTAGCTTCCGCTCCGCGACGAATCGAGCGGGGACATCAACCGTAGCCGCTTCGAGGTGAAGCATTCCAGATAAACCAGGAAGCCAAAAAACAGCGGCCCCACGCAGCCATGCACGCGAGCAATGGTGGTTTTATCCCATACCACGCGCAGTCCACCGAGTACGCCTTGCGAAAGGACCAACACCAGGGCAATCACCCCCAGCCAGATCAGCGACTTGTCTTTTCGCCAGATGGCCAGCACCAAAAAGGCAATGCACAGCATGCCAACCGTCGAAGCCAACAACCGGTGACCATGTTCCAGAAACAGGTCATACGGCCCGAATACCCACGTCTGCCACGGATACAAAAACATGTTGTATCCATAGGTCGACGGCCAATCCGGCACGGCCATGCCGCTTTTGGTCGTGGTTACCAGACCACCGATCCAGATCAGTGGAAAGGTCGCACAGACCAACAGCATCGCCAGGCGATGTGGCCAAGGGGACTCGGATTGAACAGGAGTGGGCATAAGTTAGTGATTCACCATCGTCGCAGGCTCGTCCGTATCGCCGCGTTGGTTTGGTGGTTGGGTTTGTGGGTAGTAGTCTTCATCCACTTCCGGCGAGTTGTACTCGTACGGGCCGCGGTAGACGATCGGCTGGAAGTCGAAGTTGCCATGGCCAGGAGGACTCGGTGCTTGCCATTCCAGGCCGTTGGCATGCCAAGGATTTCGGCCTGCTTTGGGGCCGAAGAAGATGCTGTAGAAGAAGTTCACGATGAAGAAGATCTGACAAGCAACCATCAAGATGGCACAGATCGTCATGAACTGGTTCATCGGCAGCAAGTGCCGGAAGGTCTCGTAGTGGTACGGATCGGCCAGACGCCGTGGGAACCCGACCGCTCCCAGAATGTGCATCGTAAAGAACGTGCCGTTCATAAACAGGAACGTCAGCAGGAAGTGAACTTTCCCCAGCGGTTCGTTCATCATCCGGCCGAACATCTTCGGGAACCAGAAGTAAATCGCCCCGAACACGGCCATTGCCGTGCCACCGAACAGCACGTAATGGAAGTGAGCGACGATGAAGTAGGTGTCGTGGATGAAAATATCAACCGGCGTGGCGGCCATGAAGATGCCTGATAAACCACCGATGACGAACATCAATACAAATGACAACGCGAACAGCATTGGCGTGGTGAACTGGATCTTGCCGCCGTAGATGGTGCCGAGCCAGTTGAACGTCTTCACGGCGCTCGGCAACGCGATCATCATCGTGGCGACCATAAAGGTCATGCCCAGTCCGGGGTTCATGCCAGAGACAAACATATGATGTCCCCAGACAATAAAGCCCAGGCCGGCAATCCCGCAAATCGCGTACACCATCGGTTTGTAACCAAACAATGGTTTGCGAGCAAAACAAGCCAGGATATCCGAGACCATACCCATCGCCGGCAGAATCATGATGTACACCGCCGGGTGCGAGTAAAACCAGAACAAGTGCTGCCACAACAGCGGCTGACCACCACCGGCGGCCATTTCCGAGTTGTTCACGATCAGCCCTTCCGGCACAAAGAAGCCGGTTCCGAACATACGATCGGCCAGTTGCATGAAGCCAGCGGCCGTCAGCACCGGCAGAGCGAATGCCTGAAGCAGGGCCGTGATGAACATGCCCCAGATCGTCATCGGCAGACGCATCATCGTCATGCCAGGAGCACGCATCTGAATGATGGTCGTCATGTAATTGACCGAGCCCATCATCGAACTGATACCCACGCACGTGAGCGCGATCAGCCACATCGTCTGGGCGAGCCCGCTACCGGGTGCCGCTTCGCTAATCGATGACAGAGGCGGGTAACTCGTCCAACCACTGGAAGCCCCGTTGCCGGCTACGAAAAAGCTCCCCCCAAAGAACAAGAACGCTGGCCACATCACCCAGTAGCTCAGCATGTTGAGCGTGGGGAAGGCCATATCGTCCGCACCGATCATCAGCGGAATCAGGTAATTGCCAAACGCACCGGCCAAAATCGGGATGATCACCAGGAACGTCATCACCGTGGCATGCATGGTGAAGAGCATCGTGTAGAACTCTGGCGAAATCTGTCCCCCTTCCGCCGAAAAGAGCATCGGCCCGATCACCGGCATATCGCTCCAAGGCCAGGCCAATTGCCAGCGAATACCAATCGCCAGCAGGCCGCCGATCAGGAACCACAGCAAAGTGGAAAACAGGAACTGCAGCCCGATCACTTTATGATCGCGCGAGAAAACATACGTGGTAATGAACTCGCCAACGCCGAATTCGTTTGATGTGTGGGCGTGAGTCGCTTGCCCATCCGCGGTGATGCTGCTCATCGTTTCTTACTCTGCCTCAGCCAGCGAATACTCGGACAATTCTTGTTCGTCATAGGCCTTCTGGAGCCACGCGCGGAAGTCGCTTGCCGACTCGACGGTGATTCGGCCTTTCATCTTGTAGTGTCCCCAGCCGCACAGTTCAGCACAAACGATGTCGTACTTCCCGTCCTTCACCGGCTTGAACCATAGGAACTGCTTCATACCAGGGACCACGTCCTGCTTCTCTCGGAAGTTCGGCAGGAAGAAGCTATGCAGCACGTCTTCGCTGGTGATCTCAAGCACCACTTCTTCGTCGCGAGGAACGTGCAGGTCATTCGTCGTATAAAGATCGTCTGGCGTATCGAACTGCTTGTCGTCGCCAGGATATTGAATCTTCCATTCAAATTGACGACCGATAACCCGTGCCATCGCCGGCTTCGGTTGGCCGTTCTCGAGCATGGGCCGTCGCATGCGTGCCCCGGCCCAGGCATCCATCTGGTAGATCGCCAAAAACAAAATCACCACGGCCGGAATCACCGACCAGATGATTTCCAGCAGGTGACTTCCATGCGAGTACCACACAGGCCCATCGTTCTTCTTCTCGTCGTATTTCCATAGGAACCAGAACATGGCCAGGCCGGTGCCGATAAAGACCAGGCCGGTCATCCACAGAATCACGTAGAACAAGTGATCGATGCTATTATCCGCCACGACCAATTCAGGAAACCAATGGCCTTCCAACGGATACAACCCCATGGCCGACCATACAAATATGGCGACCCCCAGGATTGGGACGCTAAGAAAAAGCAGACTCCAGAATCTTCCCACCAGGGACTCTCCTACTTCCAGCCTTGGCTGTTTTATTCAACAGGCAAACCAGGTTGCCTGGCTGTGTATCACGGTATGAACTAATTGCGGACGCGAACGTTTTCTTGCTCGTGCTCAGGAGGTTTACTCAAGGTGTCGTACGGCAAGCCTTTGCGGACATAGTCGACGACATGCCAGATCTCTTCCTCGGAAAGCTGCTGGGCCGCCGGCATCTTGGCCCCTTCAATTCCGTTGCGAATCCGCCAGTACACATCGACCGGACGACGACCACCCCGGAAATTACCCATCCGCAAGTTGCGCGGATCAAGCTTTCGCGGCGGCAAAGCGCCCAAGGCCAAAAACTCTTCCAAATGCTCAGGAGCTTTCGGATCGAAATATTCTTCCGTCCAGTCGTCGTAGAACATCTCAGCCGTTTGACCATCCCCCAGGCCCGATTGACCGTGGCAGGTCGCACAGCCACCTTTGTTGAAGAACAAATCTCGCCCGGCAGCTATCGATGCCGCAAGTTCCGACTCAGGCTTCTCAGGGACTTCGGTCACGTTGTCGATGGCGAATGCCCACCCTTCGACGATCGGCTCAAGAAACTCTTCCAGCACTACTTCCGGATCGGTCAGTTCCTGGATCGCCCCTTCCAGATCTTCTTTCTCTTCCTGAAGATCTTCCGGCGAGAGACTGGCGACGTATTCCTGTTCTTCCTTGCTGCGCTTCTCGGCCGGCTTCACCACCGCCGTATCGAGGTCGGAAAACTCCAGCAGCATGTTCCGCTCGAGTTCACCTCGCAGGGAAAGGTATTTCACGTACTGCACGAGAGCTTCGACCTCGTCTTCCGGCAGCAGGGCAAAGCTCGGCATCGCCGTGCCTGGCACGCCGTTGACCAGCACGCGTTTCAGATCGTCGTGTGTCGGTGGCGAGCCGGTCTTGGTCGACTTCCACTTGTACTTGCCGCTCAGGAAGTTGCGTGGATAAGGATTCAGAAACGCGGCCGTGGGGCCAGCGCCGTTACCGGTGATCCCATGACAATGGACGCAGTGCTGACGGTAGAGACCGCGCGGGCTGCCATCTTCATCGCTGCCGTAGGGGCCAGCGGCCATTTTCAGATGTTCGAGGTCCATCACCTCTTCAATATCGGCGACGTCCGGGACTTTGGGATCGTCAGGCGTGCCGAACGTTTCGTCAAGGATCTTGGCGATCGGATCGATCTGATACGTTTCATCCAAGTTCGCACCCAGCGAAACCTCGGACTTGTGCATCGCGATCCGGTTCAACTCGAATTGGGCTGGCTCCGAAGAGCATCCGACGATTGCCCCAACCAGAGCGGCCAAGACCAGGCCTCCCGCCCAGTGTCGCCCGCCAAACTCAGGGGCCTGGCTGATTCGCATTGTGTGTTCCAGTTTGCCGACACCTACATGGGTGACGGTCTGCTGCCTACGGAAACGATATTGGAAAACGGTCTCTTCCCGCCTTCTCCCAACATGGAGAACCGATCGCTCGGTCCCAAAATAAACAAGCGCGGGTCCGTGAAGACGCCACGCTCAAAGTGGATTTGGTTTGGCGTTATTTTAGCAAGTTGGCATCGATCATGATGTCTCCCAGGTCGTTCTGCCCTGGTTTGACCTCGATTTCGATAACCCCCTTGCGGTCTTTGACGACCTTGCCACCCAGGTTCATCTCTTTGATGTTCCCTGGTTTTTCATGCCAGACTTGGAACTTGTGGGTTCCCACTGGCAGATTCTCGATCGTGAATTTGCCGTCGTCGCCAGAGACCGCCATGTAAGGGGATTCTCGAATGACGATCTTGGCCGCCATCCAAGGGTGAATCGCACAACTGGCGTTCATTGGATAGCGTTCTTCGGCTTGGAATACGTGGGGCTGCATGCCGTTAATGGGAACCAGGAAATTGATCCCTGGATTCGCAAAGCCTTCCACTTTGAAATTGTGTGGAATGGGATCAGCATTGACAAACTGAACCGTTTGCCCTGGCTGGACCATCGCGACATGCGGTTCGTATAGACAGCCTCGGTTGGCTACCTGAACCGGCAGCTTCCGCAGCGGAGCGTACATGGGGTGCGGTACCGGGGCTTGCTGACCACGATCCAAGTACAGCCAAAGAGCGACGTCTTGCAGCTCACCCTTCGGACCAACACGCAGTTGCGGATTGGCCAGGGGACCAGCACAAACGACAGCCACCGCAGGCGGCATCGCAAACGGTGCCGGAAGAGCCACGGCCCCCTTAACGACAAAACGGCCCGTGACTGTTCCCCACTGCTGCGCAAACAAATCCTGGGCAAAGATGCCCAGGACCGTCAATGTCAAAATTACAGCAATGGATCGTCGCATCGGATTGGTTCCGAGAAGGTTTCAGCTTACTTCAGGTCGCCGGCGTCGATGGCGATATCACCCAGGTCGTTGTCGCCTGCTTTGACGGTGATTTCCAGCAGACCCTTACGATCTTTGACCTTCTTACCACCAATGGTCATTTCCTTGATGGTACCGGGAACTTCGTGCCAGACTTGCAGCTTGTGCTCGCCGACCGGCAGGTTCTTGATCTCAAACGAACCATCTTCGCCGGTCACGGCCATGTAAGGCAGTTCGCGAACGACGATCTTGGCCGACATCCAAGGGTGGATCGAGCAGCTGGCGTTCATCGGGTAACGTTCTTCGCTGTCGAACTTGTGTTCGAAGACGCCGCCAACGGGAACCAGGTTGTTCATGCCAGCGTTGGCGAAACCTTCCACCTTGAAGTTGTGCGGAATGGGGTCCGAGTTCGTGAACTCGACCGGCTGACCAACCACGACCATTGCGACGTGGGGGTCGTACAAACAGGCCTTGTTATCTACCACAACGGGTGCTTTCGCGGCAGCGGCGTAGTCAGGGTGAACGGGCGGGGCCTTGTCGCCACGATCCAGGTACAACCACAGAGCCACGTTTTGCAGGCCGTTCTTTTCGCCAACCAGGATCGACGGATCTGGCAGTTTAGGACCGCAGAATTCGGCGTCCTTGGTTACTTCCATCGCCGGCAAAGCAGCAACGTCGCCAGAGACCACGAAACGTCCTTTGACCGTGCCCCATTCCTGAGCGACGGCACTTTGTGCACAAATGCCGACAACAGCCAGCAGCATCAATCCAAGTTGTGTCAATTTCATAAGTTACTCCTTAGTTGGACTCTTCTCTGGAGGTGGAAGGTTAATTAGCGGCCACGAGATGCGAGAAAGTCCAACGCCCGGGGGGACGTATCGCTGCATCTCACATTATATGTATTCATGTTTCTCGTGCCCGAGTTTTCTGTCGCACCCGAATGAGGGGAGCGCATTCCGTTTAATTTACGGCAGTTACAGCGCCAGTTCCACCCCCTTGGAGATGGTTTCAGACGACTGCAAAAGTTCACAAAAACAGGGAGATCTGCTAACAGCAGAGGGAGGCAGGCTGCGGAAAAAGCGGTCAGGCAGGATGCTTTTGCATATTGCCTGTTTTACCAGACCTTAATCCGGAAACAAGCACGATGATCTAACACTTACCGTCACTTTTTGCCGGAACCTGCCCCCAATTTTGACAATTACGTCTGATTTCGCCCAAGATGACCGATTTGCCCTAGGTGGTGAGCGACAAGGCGTAAATTTGCTACACTGCGAGATTGCTTACCCCGGTTGTTTTAGCGCCTTCACAGCGGCAACGATGCTATGAACGTATTGGTCCTCGGTTCTGGCGGACGCGAACACGCGTTGGCCTGGAAGTTGTCACAAAGCTCACGCGTCCGAAATGTGTTTGTTGCCCCTGGCAACGCCGGCACCCAGATCGACGCCGAGAACGTCCCCATCGCGGAAACCGATTTCGCCGCCCTCGCTGCGTTTGCCAAGCGCAACGAAGTCGGCCTGACCATCGTTGGCCCTGAAGCACCGCTGGTTGCCGGCGCGGTCGACTACTTCCGCGAGCAAGGCCTGAAGATCTTCGGCCCCAACAAAGCCGCCGCCCAGCTCGAAGGAAGCAAGTCGTTCTGCAAGCAAACCCTCCGCAGCGCCGACGTCCCCACCGCCGACTACCGCGTCTTTCGCGAAGCCGACGCAGCCGCTCGCTACATCAAAGACCGCTTCCCACACGAGGGGGAAGACGTCAACGTGGTGATCAAGGCCGACGGCCTGGCCGCTGGCAAAGGGGTAACCGTTTGCGATACGGCCGAAGAAGCCCTAGAAGCGATCGATCAAATCGGCCGTCAGCGCGTGTTTGGCGATGCCGGCGCCCAGATCATCATCGAAGAACGTCTCGATGGCGAAGAAGCCAGCGTTCTGGCCATCACCGACGGTAAAACCATCCTCACGCTGCCACCAGCCCAAGACCACAAGCCTGCCTACGACGACGACCAAGGCCCCAACACCGGCGGCATGGGGGCCTACTCCCCTACCCCGCTGGTCACACCGCAAGTCATGGCCATGGTCGAAGAAAAGGTTCTGGTGCCGACCGTCCATGCGATGAAGCGTGCTCGGAATCCTTTCCAAGGGGTGCTTTATGCCGGCCTGATGATGACCAACCAAGGTCCCAAGGTCCTGGAATACAACGTTCGCTTCGGCGACCCCGAATGCCAGCCGATTCTGATGCGGTTGAAGTCCGACCTGGTCGACATCCTGGAGGCGTGTGCCGTTGGCGATCTCGAATCGATCGACCCGCCCGAGTGGGACACACGTCCTGCGGTATGCGTCGTGATGGCCTCGGAAGGGTACCCAGGTAGCTACGAAAAGGGGAAACCGATTCGCGGCCTGGAAGATGCCGCCAAGCTGGAAGACGTGAAGGTCTTCCATGCCGGCAACACGATGAAGGGGGACCAGGTCGTCACCAACGGCGGCCGCGTGCTGGGCGTCACTGCGATCGGCGACACCATCTCAGCCGCCAAGCTGAAGGCCTACACCGCCGTTAAATGCATTCGCTGGGACGGTGCCTGGTGCCGCAAAGACATTTCCGACAAGGCCCTGCGTCACTCGTAAGCGAGCAAGTCCTTTTCAGCGATCAAAAGAAAAAGGGGGGCGTATCACATGCGTCCCCCTTTTTCGTATTACCATCCCCACCAAGGATTAAACGGGAACCACTTGCTGGGCCCGAATCCGCGGAAACCAAACCGCGGGTGGAAGAACTCGGGGTTTTCGGGAGGACCGATCAGCGGCGTCTTCACCGGGGTCGCCACGCCAATGGCCTGCACCAGGCCATCACCACCAATGATGTCGGTCTTGGTTGAATCCAACTGCCAATTATTGCAGGTCCAGACATTTCCCGAAGCATCGATCTGCAGACCGGTGATGTGCTGGAACGAGGGATTCGAGTAGCTGAACAACACGTCGCCGCGATCGGTGCCACTTCCTTGCATCACGGTAATCGTCGGAGGCACACTCTGATCCGGCATTCCCCCAGGCGGATTGGTGAAGCTGGCAATCCAGATCTGGTTGCTACCATCGACCGCCAGGCCCCAGCCATGGGTCGTGGGATCGGCTTCATAATCGGTAGCCTGAAAGGTTTGTCCATCGATGAACGTGATCAAGTTCGATTCAAAATTGCTGATCCAACCGTTGCCACCCTGGTCGACAGCAATCGTTTTCGGCGAAGAGAAATCGCCGTGCTTTCGCAGCAACGACAGGTCAGGCGTCTGCCCCAGCCCCGGCGAATCGATCTGGGCAACCACCCGAATTCGGTTGCGACGATCCAGTTCCAGCACGCACACGTTCCCCACACCAACCGGAGCAAAACCGGAGTTGGCCACCCAGGCTCTTCCCTGGGCATCGATCGCCACGCTGAACGGCTTACGGACAATCAGCCCGTCGTTCTTTTTCTTAGGGAAGGTAATCGCCCGATTGCGATTGGCACCCAAAAACACGGTGATCGAACCATTGGAGAGAGGGTCGGACGAGTCCCCCATGTTCGTCACCCACAAGTTACCACGCTGATCGAACGCGATCCCCATCGACTTCACTGGTGGATCTTCGTCGAACAGGGTCGAAGGGAAATAGCGACGCAGCATCCCGCGTGGCGAGAACGAGACGACATCGCCGTTACCGAAGTTGGCGATCCAGCCGTTGTCGAAGCGATCGACCGCGGTACCATACCCGGAACCATTCACCAGCGGACTGACGATCGGGCTCCCGAGAATCGGCTGCCCCAAAGGACTCAGCACGGTGACCTGCTGGCCAGGATCGACATCGGGTGGCGAGTTGTTGAAGTTGTTGTTGACCCACACATTCCCCTTGGAATCGAAGGCCGTGCGTCCCGGCGCATTGAATCCACCTTCCGTGAAATGCAGCATCAAAATCCAGGCCATCGGCGGCTCGATTAACAGCGGAGCATACAGCGGCGACGACTGCGCCAGGGCCAACAGCGAACTGTTATCGAACGAAGCCGGGTTGCGGGCAATGTTGTGAATGGCCTCGAAGGTGTTGGTCGGTGCCGGCGAACCTACTGGCGTGGTAAGCGCGAACAACGTATCGCAAGCGGTGCCGGTATTGTCGGTAGCACAAGCGACAATCATATCGGCCAGTGCGTTCATCGTGACCAAAGCCTGGGTCGTTCGTGGATACTCGAGCAACGTACTGCCGTTGTTCTGATTCGAGACGACGGCCGCAGCCTCGCCGGTCTGCACGTCGACCAGGTTGGTCGTCGTGCCGAACGCGTTATCGAGCCCCGGCGAGAAACCGTAGATTTTGTGCCCGTCGATAAACTGGGCACAAGCAAACGCCGTGGCCACCGTCGTCAGTTCGTTCACTTGAACGGCGATCGAAAGGTTCTTTCCGACCTGCCCCAGCGCCGCGACCAGCACTAGCTCGCTATCGCCTGGCTCTCCAGCAGAGACCACGACATACAGCAGGTCGCCATGACTGGCCCCGCGATAGTTGACGCTGAACAAACCGTTCTCGTCGGTGGTACTCGTATCGAGCAAATGCGCACTTCCCCAGCCCGCTGAATACAACTCGACTGTGGCACTATCCAGTGGCAACGCACCTGCCGTCGCAAACCCGGTAATCTTGCGACCACCCCCTTTAGCCAGCGACACCTCAGGCAGTGCCAAACAGAATGCGGCGACAAGGATCATCGCGATCCCGAAAGAACGAATCATGGAAGCACCTCGCTGAAGCAATGCTAAACGGAGAGAGATTAAGTCATTGCAGCGAGCTTCCCTTCCCGCCTGGAGAAGACCGCGATACGGCAAACCACACCACGACCACTCATGGGGGATAGCCTAACTACGCCATCTAGCGATTTCAAATTCCTGCGTCTGTTTTTTCCGCGAACGAGAGGCTGGAACAAATGATCAATTGCGCCCGTTTTTTCATTTCACACCAGAGATCTGATGCGGGTGATCCGCTTACTGTAGACGGCAAACGCCTACGTTTTCCGTTGTTTCGCTCTACCTACGTTGCCGACAGGTGCGGACTTGCCGCAGCCAATCCTGAGAGGCCAGTTGCCGTATCGCGCGAAATTGGATCGACACATACCAATCGAAAGAGTGAACTCTTCACCGAATAGATGCCATGGTAGCGCATTCACGGCCTGATCAATTCAACGCCGGGACAACAGTACCTGCTTACGATTCGCCGAAGAATTCCTCGGCGATCTTTTTCAGATAGTCGTCTGAAAAGACGTTCGGCGCGGGCTTCTCCGATCGCTTCGCACCTGGCGAGTTCTTCTTGCCAGGCGTTGCCTTCGGCTCTGATGGTGGCTCGGCTACAGGAGAAACGCGTGCTGTCTCTTCCCGAGGTGCCAGCGCGTCAATATCGATCTTGCCGAAGAACTCGACCCACTGGTTCACCTCCGACTCAGGTATCGCCGGAGTACTTGGCTGCTTGGAAGGGGGTGGCTTCTGGGCTTCTGCTTCGCGGCGACGGGCACGTGTCTGCCGCATCAAGCGGTACCAGCTATCGCTATCAATCGCCTTGGCCTTCCGGCGACGGGCCGCACGCTGCACGCGATGATCGCTAGAGACAACCGTCAGCCGTTTGGGTGCGTGATGCTCTTGAATCAACTCTTCGATCATCTCGTCGGCGTCGGCATAGCCGCTGGCAAACCGCACGGTGATCTGGTGGTAGTTGTATACTCGCGGCAAACCTGGCGGAGCCTTGGCCGAGTCGAAAACAACGACCGTTTGCGTGAGTTCCTTCGGATCGATCACCGCCAGCAGAGCATCGAGCAGGGCCCTGCGTTCCCCTTCAAAAGAACCTTCGCCATCGACAGAACCGACCAGACCAGCCGCGAAAAGCAAATTGTATCCATCAATGATCAGCGGCATGGCTGCGCCATCTTCTCGGCTGCGAAAGGAACGTTCACGCAAGCACGATGCGCGGATTAGCTTTCATCGTAGCGGAACTTGGTCAAACCGCCTACGATCGTTTCCACGGCACGCCCGGTCAGTTGGACACCACCGAAGGGAGAGTTGAAACTCTTCGAGCGGAAGTTCGACGTATCGACCGTCCAGTTGGCATCGGGATCGATGATGGTCACGTCAGCATCGGCACCTGGCTTGAGGGTCCCCTTTTCCACACCCAGTACCTGGGCAACGTTGGTGGACATAGCCCGAATGATGGTCGGCCAGTCGACGTGCCCGGCATGGACCAGGTGCGTGCTGACCAGCCCCAAAGCGGTCTCCAAGCCAACCATGCCAAACGGTGCTTCGGTAATCGCACACATCTTCTTTTCGGAAGATCGCGGAGCATGCCCGCTGGCGATCACGTCGATCGTGCCATCTTTCAGCCCGGCAATGCAGGCATCGATATGATCTTGCGAACGCAGCGGCGGGTTGAGCTTCAAACTGGTGTGAAAGCCGCGCATGGCGAGGTCGGTCAGTGCGAACTGATATGCACAGATGCTGGCCGTGACCCCCACGTTGCGATCTTTGGCCCGCCGCAGGATATCGACCGTCCCGCTGCACGAAATGGCCAGCAAATGCAGCTTTCCGCCGGTGGCTTCACAAATGCGAATATCGCGAGCCGCCATCACATCTTCGGCCTCGGCCGGCATCGGCGCAAGCCCCAGCACCGTGCTTACAGAGCCATCGTGCATCACACCGTCGCGCGAAAGCTCGACCATCTCGGGGCGGTTGAGTACCGGACGACCAAACATCAGCGTGTATTCCAAGGCCCGGCGAAGCAGTTCCGGATTGGAAACAGGACGCTGCCCATCACTAAACGCAATCGCTCCGGCATTGTGCAGAATGCCGATCTCGGCCATCTCTTCCCCTTGGCGTCCACTACTGACGCAGGCAACCGGAAAGACGTTGCAGTGATCGGCCTCGGATGCCTGGCGACCGAGGTACGTCACCGCGGCGGCACTATCGACCGGTGGATTCGTTTCGGAAATGGCCGCGATGGAAGTGAACCCGCCGGCCAGCGCCGCGTAGGCTGCCGATTCAATCGTTTCATCTTCCTCGAAACCAGGCTCACGAATCTGCACATGCAGATCGATCAGCCCCGGCACAACCAGCTTGCCGGTCGCATCGATCACCTTCATATCGGACTGAGGTTCGACGTCGATCGCGGCGATGCGTCCCTCTTCGATCAACAGGTTGGTGACGCGGTCGATGTTTTGGCTGGGGTCGATGACTCGCCCGTTTTGTATCAGCGTTTTCAGCATGGTTTCACGTCCAGTCCCTTCCCCCTTCACCGGCACAGGAAGGTGTGGTTCTTTCTTAGATTCAGCCCAAATCAACTGGCGCGGCCGGCACTAAGCAGCCACATGGCCGCCATGCGAACCGCCAAACCGTTATTCACCTGATGCAGGATCACCGAATGCTCGCCGTCGGCAACCTCCGGGGTAATCTCGACACCGCGGTTGATCGGCCCGGGGGCCATGATCAAGATGTCTGGCTTGGCCCGCTGCATCCGCTTTTGGTCCATGGCATACAGCAGTGCGTACTCGCGAACCGATGGAAACGGACGCGTGTATTGCCGCTCGAACTGGATACGCAGCAGGTTCAACACATCGCAACGCGGCAGGATGGCATCCAGATCGTGCGAAACTTCCACCCCGTATTCTTCCCAGCGGCGGGAAACGAGGGTTGAAGGACCACACACGATAACCTTGGCTCCCAGCTTTTGCAGACCCCAGATATTCGACCTGGCGGTCCGGCTGTGGGCGATATCCCCGACCAGGGCCACGGTCTTGCCGCTCAAGTCACCACGATGCTGACGGATGGTGAGGATATCGAGCAGGCCCTGGGTGGGATGCTCGTGAGGACCGTCACCGGCGTTGATCACCGAAACATCCAGGTTCTCGGCCAGCATCTGCGGCGTACCGGGGGCTTTGTGCCGGCAGACGAGCGTGTCGATGCACATCGATTGAATTGTCTTGGCTGTGTCCAGCAACGTTTCCCCTTTGGAGAGACTGCTGCTGGATGCCGAGAACTCGATGACATCGGCTCCCAGTCGTCGGGCAGCCAGCGAGAAGCTGGTGCGAGTACGTGTCGAGTCTTCAAAGAATAGATTGACGCTCGTGCGACCGGTTAACAGCGGCAGCTTATGGCGGCAATCTTGGGTGGATTCTTTGAACGCTTGAGCAACGTCGAGAAGAAGGTTGATTTCGTCTGACGTTAAACTTTCCAAATCGAGCAGATGCCGCTTTGTCCAGCGGCCCACGAAGGGCTCGAGAAAACCAGGCGTCTCCATGGAATCCCAGATAATATAAGCGTAAGGGGCCGGTTTGCGTTGGGGCAAATTCTACGGATTCCGCAGCTTACTCACAACCTGGGGCGCGCGAAAAAGGACGGCTGAAGCAAAATTCGCACCAGCCGTCCTTGGATTTAGCATTCCACTGAAGTCATACGACTTAGTTACCCCCTGCCGCCGGCGGTGGCAAAGCATCCGCAGGCAGCAAAGCGTCCTTCGGCACGGGAATGTTTGGGATCAGGTTGTCATCCAGTGGGATGTCCTGGTCGTTGTTCCCATTGGGGTTGGCCGGGGTCGGCTCGATGATTTCCCCAGCCGGCACAGCGGTCGGATCAGGTGCGACCGCGAATGGATCGACCCAACCACCACCCAGGGCCTTGTACAACGAGACCACGGCCAGGTAGATATCCCCCTCTGCGGCGGCTGCCTGGTCGTCCAGTTCTGCCTGGAAACGCTGAGCGTCTAACAGCGTCTGGAACGGGATGATCCCCCCCTTGTACTGTTCTTCGGAAATCTCGGCCGCGGCACGAGCCGCCAAAGCTGCTTCGCGAAGGCTCTTTGCCCTTTGAATGCTATAGCGGTACTGCGATAGCGAGTCTTCCACTTCCTGAGCGGCCGTGATGACCTCGTTCTGATAGTAATAAACCAGCCCACGCCAGCGAGCTCGCTGAGCTTCGATGTCGCTGCGGACACGTCCGAAGTCCAGAAGTCGCCATCGCATGGCAGGACCAGCCGCATAGGCGATACTGTCGGTCGTAAACCAGCGGTTGAACCTGGTCGAGTCGACGGTGAACGTACCGGTGATCGTGAAGCGTGGATACAACTCCGAAACCGCCACGCCAATACGTGCCGCTTGAGCCGCCAGTTGACGTTCGGCCGAGCGAATATCAGGACGCTGACGAATCAGTTCGATCGGCAGACCCACGGCAATATCTTGCGGCAGCATCGGGAACTGCTGCTGTGGCGTGATCTGTTTCGACAAGTCGGACGGTGGTTCTCCCATCAGCACCGAAAGGCGATGGTAGGCCAGTTCCATTTCCTGACGCAGAAGCGGAAGGCCCGCTTCGGTGCTGTACAAGTTAGACTTCGCCTGTTCGACGTCGAGCTGGCTCACCGTGCCTGCCGCGAAACGGTCTTCGGTGATCTTCAACGACTGACGCTGCAACTCGATATTGCGTTCGACGAATTCAACACGACGCTGCAAGGTGCGGACCTGGATGTAGTTGGCCCCGACTTCTCCCTGCAAGCTGACCAGCAAGGCGTTGTGGTCTTCGATCGCCACGTCGACGTCGGCCGTGGTCGCTTGAACTCGACGACGCACGCCACCGAAGATATCGATTTCCCAAGACGCATCGAAACCAGCCGACCAGAAGTTAAACGGAGGCGGATTGAAGTTCGCCAGACCAAAGCTATTACCACTGCCAGAGGTCTTACGACGGGCGTAGCTGGCCGTGCCGTCGATATCGGGAAACAGCCCGCCGACTGCGATCCCACGCAAAGCACGGGCTTCGGCAATTCGTTCGGCCGCTTGTCCCAGCGTGAGGTTTTGTTGAGCGGTTCGCACGATCATGCTGGTCAGAATCGGATCGTTGAACTTCGTCCACCAGGCAACAGAGTCGTTGGGCGACTGACTGACCCCAGGAGGTAGCGGCGGAATCCATTCGCATTGGAAAGGCGCGCCGGGATCGATATGGTCCGGCCCGACCAGGCATCCGCTAAGCCCGATAGAAACCGTCGCGACGGCACCGAGCACAAGCTTGCCAATGATCACTGCCGCCTTGCTCGTCGATTTTGATTTTCGCATAACCATTCGCAAGCTAACCTTTTCGTTTCGAGATAGTCTATCTCCCAAGGAGATATCCGCCAGAAACGTTATCGGTGGAATAATTGCGCCAGGTTGCACAGGAACTTTGACGGTCGTACGAGTCACTCAACCGTTAATCTTGACGATAGTACCGATAGCACCTTTTGGCGCAATTGCCCGTGCCTGCAACCCATTTGGGGATACGCGAATGCCCTGGACATGAGACTGCTAGCAAGCTTTTGCTTTCCCAGGTTAACTAATCCGAAATTCCTGCGAATTCGATTCAACCGGACTGCGACTGCTGGCCGATGCCAAACAATGAGTCTGTGCGCAAGGATGTGCTGCAGGCCACTCCCCCCAGAAAACTCACTTCGCAAGGGATTGTGAGGATGAACCGACAACTTCCTCTATTCACACTTCCAGTGCTGGCCATCCTTATTTTGGGCAGCGGTTGCAGCATGGTGCCTCAATCCGATGCCGTGAGCACCCAAGACCAGGCCATGATTCCACAGAATCAACCCATGATCATGGTCGAGATGCAGTCGCCGGAAACTGGCAACCAGACGCAAAAGATTCCTCTCGCGTCTGCCCCTACTTTGCAGGCCGCCATCACGCAGGTAAAAGCCAACAAGAAATTCGATCGCTTCCACATCGCCGTGTCGCGGCTACCAGATCGCCCCGGCATGCCTCCGCAGAAGCTGATCTCGAAGTACGATCATCACAACGAACAGATTCCGTTTGAGTACGACTATCAGCTGCGTCCCGGCGACCGCGTTGTGATCGTTAAAGATCCGACCGATACCATGGACGACCTGCTGGGCAAGATCATCGGCCCCATGCGAATGGCCGCCGGTCGCGAACCGATCGACAAGTCGCCATTCTAAGCAGGCGATTCAATCCAACCGAACACGAAGAGCGTACCTTTCCGGTACGCTCTTTTCGTTTTGCCAGCATTAGTAAGAAACACGCCAGCGGGTGCGGAAGAGCCAGACCATGACGCCAAACATGATCGCGTTCATCCCGATGGTCAGTCCCATGAACGTCGAGAAACGGAACCAGTCGCCTGGGTTGTCGGTCGCTCCGTCCAAGTCGACTTTCAGCGGTACATCCCACAACGCGGAAAAGGGACTGATGAGGGTCAACTGACGCGAAACTTCAGCCACCGCAGTAATCGGTGGAGGCTCTGGCTCGGTGTTGGAAGAGGACGTGTAATCGACCACGGCGGTCTCGGCCGCCGGCGTGAAGGCCAACTGGGTGAAGTAGTCGAACGCGATCGTCCCACAAAACAGGGCGATGATCACCAGGTAGGTACACATCAAGCTGTGCGATGTCTTGCGAAACAGTACCGAGCAAAACAAGGCCAGCATCGAGGTTGTCACGCATGTAATCAATATTACCGAAAGGTACGCCAGCACCGACGTCCAGTTCGTCCAGTAGTACGGCACCATCACGCACGCCAGCAGCAGCGGCCACAGCAAAAAGCCGGTCAGCACGCTCGAGACACGAAAGCCGGCAACCAGCTTGCCTGAGAGGATCATCCACGGCGAGATCTCGGTGGTCAAAAGCAAATCAAGCGTTTCACGTTCCCGCTCAGAGGTAATACTTCCGGCCGAAAACACCGGCCCCACCAGGATGTTGAACAGAATCACGTACGCCATATAAAAAGGAGCGTACTGCGGTTTGAAGTACAAGCAAACCGCCATCAAGGGAATCGCCAGGAACATGCTGATCTGAATCACCAGACGCAGCATCAACGTCCCTTGGGCGAAGATTTCGCTATGGATCTCTTTGTCGTAAACCGGGTTCTTATGGTCGTCCAGTAGCTGCGTTCGCTTCGGTGGAGCGAACAACCGGTCGGGGAACTGGTCGCGCTGGATCACCAGGCCGACCGCCTCGCGGGCCTCTTTCTCCAAGTCGACCACATCCTTCCCTTCGCTCCCTACGTCGTGCGGATATAGCA
Organism: Blastopirellula marina; assembly: GCF_002967715.1. Taxonomy (NCBI): domain Bacteria; kingdom Pseudomonadati; phylum Planctomycetota; class Planctomycetia; order Pirellulales; family Pirellulaceae; genus Blastopirellula; species Blastopirellula marina. Next base: position 823,839 of record NZ_PUIA01000016.1, on the reverse strand, counting down.
AAGTACGAGCCGTATAAAGCGAAAGCAGAAGGATCGTCGCCGCAGCCGCCGCAGGGACGGTAATCAACAGCACAATCAGACGCAGGCCACCATTCTGACCGAGCATCTGCCACACGAACGCACCCGCCAGCGCGATCGGTAGAATTAATAGGTACGAAACCACCAGCGACGACGAGGTCCGCGCAAAGAAACTACTGCACGCGACGCTGATCATGCCAAACGTCGCCACCGCGACCATCAAAATCGCGTACGCCGCGAGGAGTTCATACAGCGAAACACCCCCCAGCGGCAAACACAGCATCACGATCGGTAACGATGTAAAGATCAGCAGCGCCAAGTGAGCCAGGGAAGCTAACAACTTCCCCACCACAATCGCCCCCGGTTTAAGCGGGCTGGCCAAGAGCATCTCGTACGTCTTCCGCTCTTTCTCGCCGGTCAGCGTGCCGGAAGCGAAGCTGGGTGCCATCAACGAAGCGAGCACGAATTGCCCCAGAAAGAACAAATCGAACAATCGCCGGGCCGCTTCCTGATCGGCCGAAAGATCGAGACGTTCGACCTGGGGCCAGGCAAAATAAACGATCGCCGCCAGAAGCATCTGGTAAGCCAACAGCAGCAAAAAGGCCCTTGCGGTCCGCAAGTTGACCAGCAGTTCGCGCTGTAAGACCGGATTCTCAAGCAGATACATTCGTGGCAAATCCTTACCAGGCAAGGCGATGAGCATCTCGTTGTCCGACGAGGCTTGCCTATTCTAAACGTCTGCTTCTGGCCAAAGCTACCCTTGGGACAAGATTCCGCGTGACTCCCCTCGATCCCCCAAAACCAACCAACACATCTTTCGCAGTCTGCGCCCTCTTCCAAACCTCCCAAATTGCCGGTAGCCAATGACCAAGCTGCTGCGTGCCGTAAGTTTTTTTACGACGTCATTTCCCAAATTGCCTCTATAACAGGTTTGATTTTCCTACGTTTCCTAACGCTTCGCGCGCACACTAAGCAGATCGAGGCGAAGCCGCCTAAGGAGACAGCACTCCCCTTTAGCCAAGGGAGGTAACTATGAAATTGGCAGAAAGAAAACGCTTAATATCGCAGGAAACCACCTCCCAACTTAGGGAAAGGATAAGACCTTGTAGGGAGATTTAAGGGACGATAACCACACTTGTTCTATTTAGCGCAAACCCCTTCGGCTATCCGTTATGGCTGTGAGCAGAGAATGAACACCATTTGGAACGCCGTTTGAGTATTCTATACCCCAGGAAGTTCTTTGAGTTTTTTTCCTGCCAGACAGACCCTCCTGGAGCTGTAGAACATGACCACGAAACATACCGCACGAAGTGGTTTCTCCCTGGTCGAACTGTTGGTCGTATTGGCCGTCATTGGTGTCTTGGTGGCCTTGCTGCTGCCGGCCGTACAACAGGCCCGCGAGACCTCGCGCCGCATGGCCTGCACCAATAACATGAAACAACTCAGTCTCGCCCTGCATGTCTATCACGACACGTTCAACGTCTTTCCTTATCGCGAAGGGGGAAGCGGCCAGCATCAACACAACGGCGGAACCCTGGCTCCGTATCAACGTCAAAGCGGGTTCGTCGGTTTGCTTCCCTACATCGAACAATCAGCCGCCGCCAACGAAGTCCGCGCCCATGGCAACACCAAGACTCCCTGGGATGATTTTCAACCTTGGACAATCACGTTCAACACGCTGCTCTGCCCCTCGAGCCCGCAGCATGTCTCCAATGACGTGATCGCCGATGCCAACTACACCTTCTGCGCCGGCGACTCGTACGATACCGAAACCCTTGAGCCGCGCGGTATCTTCGGCCTGGTCAAACACACGAGCATGGCCGACATCACCGACGGCACCAGCAACACGCTTGCCCTATCCGAACACGGGTTTCCGACCAGTCCTACCGATCGCTTCAATGTGAACTACGGCAGCGACCCGTCCACGCCAGCCGAGTGTGCGTTGACCTACGATTCGATCAGCGGGTACAGCAATCCGATCAGTGCCCCCGGCAGCCGCTGGACCGACGGCGGTTCAGCCTTCTCGGCCATGAATACCTGCCTTCCGCCGAACAGCCCGCAGTGTGCTTACTCGAATCACGACGCCCAGGACGGGTTCTACACCGCCTCGAGCTACCATCCCGGTGGTGTGATGGCAACCTTCGCCGACGGTTCGATTCGTTTCATCACCGAAACGATCGACGCCGGCAATCAGGGAGCCGCCTCGGTCGCCAGCGGCCCGAGCCCGTATGGCGTGTGGGGAGCGATGGGCAGCAAGAGTGGTGGGGAATACACCCCAGGCAGCGAGTGATCATGTCCCGCATTCCTTCCATGTTTCTGTTGATCGTGGCCGCGGCATTCCTGGGATGCAGTTCAGGCCAGCCGACCTTGATCCCAGGCCGAAATCCCACGATTCCTGTCCGCGGCCAGATCACCCTCGACGGAACGCCCATCGAGGGAGCCACCGTGATGTTCTTCTGCGAAAAACTGATGATCACCTCGTACGGCAAGACCGACAAAGCAGGCCAATACGAGCTAACCACTTACGAACCAGGCGACGGTGCTCCGGCCGGGCGGTACCAGGTCTCGGTGAAGAAAATCGAACAAACAATCGTCCAGCCGAGTGACCATCCCGCCATTCCACCGAAGTCGAAGACCGTGCAGCATCTGCCGCCGCAATATTCCGACTATAAGTCGTCCGAGCTGAAAGCGGTGGTTGCCGAAGGGGGCAACAACGCGTTCCAGTTCAATCTCAGCAAGTAACACCAGCCGTAAAACGCAACCTTCCCCCTCGAACTGGTGCGACGCTTATCACGTGCGTTGCCAGCACGCTTGGCGTAGAATCTCTCTGTCGACCCCCGAACAATCATGCAGCGACGGAGAGAATTCAATGGGACCTCTGAAAGGTCTATGGCGCGATACCTGGTGGCTATGGTTCGTCTTTGCCGCACTCATCGTAGGCGTGTCGTACGCCGTCACGCCATTCTTCGTCATTCTGATTCCGATCTTCGCCGTCGTATTTGTTTACTTCAGCTACATGCGTTACGACGATCAGGGACGCAACAAGGGTGACCTGATGTAGCGAGAAGGAAACACATCGAGATCAAATGGGGTACCAGCAGGTTTCGGCGGCCTTGTTCGTCATCCAAAGTGGTTAGCTTTCCACGCGTCTTGTGCGGTCGCACTTGCAGCCCGAATCACCGCGGCTAGATCGCAAGCGTACAATCCCGAGCAACTGAAGCTATTCAGTTCCAGTAGATAGAGTTCGTCGTTCGATTCGCAAATATCCATCATGAAGGCCTTGTCAGGACGCCAGGGCACTTCGTGCAACATCTCGTCGGCAAATCGTAATACGCTCTCCGGACAGCCTCGCGATATTGCCATGGTACCGTTATCTCGATATTGCGTTGACGCAACGACTTCATCGTCGACGATAACGAGCCGCCATTCTCGGCCGATTTCCTTCGCAGATGAAACGACAATCCGAGTTGTCGGATCATATCGCGATGCAGCGATGGCATCGCGAAAATCATCTTTGTACGCGACTCTGCCGGCGAACAGTTTATGCACGCTACTTGGTCGAACAAAGACTTCGTCACCATCACCAAATTCAGCGAACAGCTGCTCTTGCAGGCAGATCGCCTCGACGCCGGGCAGAATCGTGTGATGATCGTTGAGCAAGTACGCTCCGAAATAGGAGTAATAGGTGGCGCACGCCAGATTCTCAGTATTGCACCATCCACCTGGAACCCACGATCGGCGAAGCTGAATCTGTTGCATCAGCGGCAGAGTGCCCCACAGCACCACACACGCTTCCTCCGTAAGCAACTCAGCACCCAGGATGTCATGCGGCGGTTGCTTGCCGGGTGCATAATCGACCTCTATGCAGATCATGCCTTGGCGTTCGACCTCACGCTGGAAGGGCACCGCATGTTCTCTGTAGACGCCGTGTTCGATCAGCCAGAGTGGTTTCATGGGTGGTACAGGGTTAGACTACCTTCATCGTCAGTGAAGACAAATGGATTGGAAATCCATCCAACCATCAAATGATTACTTGGAAGATTTCATCGTTTCCTGCGTATAGACTAGCAGTACTTCTTCGGTCTATCAAAAGCCTATTAGAAAAGCAGAATCTTGTCGCTGGAACCTGGTGATATCATTGTCTTGGTGATTGCTGCCTTCGCCCTGGTGGTTGGTATCTGCCTACGACTCTTGTCAGGCAAACTCGATCGCCGGCGGGTCGAGTATTTCGTCAACGGTCGCGGAGACAAGCTGCTGTCGATCCAGTGGGCCCCCTTCGGACCGTGGGCTTTGGGAGAGCGTTCGGGTGTGTACCAGATTCGGTACCTCGATAAGGAGGGCTGCGAACACCAGGCTTACGTGAAAACCTCTCTCATAAACGGTGTTTGGTTTTCGGAAGATCGCATCATCCGCCGCCCCTCGCCAGGCACCCTACCTGGAAACACCCCGAATCCAGAATCGCAGGCCCAATAATCTGCAAAACGTAGCGAATACCCCTTCAATTCAAAACGTGGTTATTATCTATTTCGGAGGTAAGTCTCAGCGATGAACGGCGGGGAATTCGTCTTTATCGTGATCGGTGTCTCGATTGCTGCCAGCATCCTATTTCGCCTGTTGGCCGATTCCATGGACCGCGAGCGTGTTCGCAAGTATGTCACCCGAACTGGCGGGGAACTCCTGGAAACACACTGGGCTCCCTTCGGCCCTGGCTGGTTTGGCGAAAAGAGCGACCGCATCTATCGCGTCCGTTTTCGCGACCGCGCAGGGTGCATCCACAAGGCGCACGTGAAGACCTCGCTGATGACCGGCGTTTATATGACCAACGACACGATTGTCAGCTGCCCTCAAGCCAAATCGGAACCACCGCGTCCGAAGCATCTCGATACGCCTGCCCAGCAGGAAACGGTCGAACAGGAAAAGGCCCGACTGCGCAAACGACTGGCAGAACTCGAGCAGATGGACTAACCACCCACTCCGTGGCGAATCGCAGGCTGGCATGTTAGAATTCTGTCATCTAACCTGCCTTTCTTGCACACTCTTTTCTATCAATGCCTACCATGAAACGTCGAACCTTTCTCGCCGCTTCGTCCGCTGCTCTGCTGACCCCTTCACTGGCTTACGCGATTATTCCTCCGCGTCCCGTTGCCGTGATCGGCCACACAGGCCGCGGCAACTATGGGCACGGGCTCGATACCATGTGGCAGAAGATCGACACGGCGAAAGTGGTCGCCGTGGCCGATGCCGACCCACGCGGGCTGTCGCTGGCCACCAAGCGGCTGGAAGGGGCCAAAGGTTTTGCGGACTACCAGGTCATGCTCGAAGAAGTGAAGCCTGAGTTCGTTGCGGTCGGCCCACGTCATCCCGATCAACACTTCGACATGGTGCTGGCCGCGATCGAGTCAGGGGCGAAGGGGGTTTACTGCGAGAAGCCATTCGTGCGGACGCCAGCCGAAGCCGACGCCCTGATCGCCGCGGCCGAAAAGCACGGTACCAAGGTCGCCGTTGCGCACCGCAATCGCTACCACCCGGCGCTGAAACACATCGACAAGCTGATCGAGTCAGGCGAACTGGGCAAAGTCCTCGAACTGCGTGGCAAAGGAAAAGGAGACCACCGCGGCGGCAGCGAAGACCTGTGGGTGTTGGGGACGCACATCTTGAATTTGTTCTGCTACTTCGGCGGAGGCCAGCCCAAAAGTGTCTCTGGCATGCTGCTGCAAGACGGCAAGCTGGTAACCGCCCAGGACGTGAAGCCCGGCAACGAAGGGCTCGGCCCGTTGGCCGGTAACGAAGTCCATGCCCGCTACCTGATGAACAACGGCCTGGTCGCCTACTACGAATCGGTCGCTAACGACGGCACCAATCCTGACGGCTACTGCTTTCAAATCATCGGCAGCAAAGGGGTTGTTACCTGGCACATCGACCGCGATCCCGTCGCGCACTTCACGCCTGGCAACCCATACAATCCAGCCAATACGCCGCGTACCTGGATCCCGATTACCTCGCAAGGTGTCGGCCAAGAGGAAACCAAGTCGTACGACATTCAAAGCGTGCATAACCACGTCGCCGCCGGTAGAGATTTGATGAGGGCCGTGATCGCCAACCACGCGCCCAAGTGCGATATTCACGAAGCTGCCTGGACGGTCGAAATGGTCTGCGGCGTGTTCGAATCGCATCGTCAAAACGGGCAAATCATCGAGTTCCCACTCAAACAGCGCGACAACCCACTGACCAGGCTTTAAGTCACCAACCGTTTCTGGCAGCGATTATCGAAACCGGGAATGCTCGGATCGATCATCGCTCTGGTGGCCAACATCTGCGTATGCATTCCCCACGGGCTGTAGTGGGTAAAGGTCACAGCCCGCTGAATCTGGGTGGCGAAGCGTAGTTTGTAGTCCTGCGTGCCGGGGCCAAAGTTGATTTGCAGATCACCCCGGTTGTGACTGTCTTCGACAAACTCGGCCAGCAGAATCGTCCCCAGCCCCGATGCCGGGCACGACGCATCGTAGCCGCTTCGCAAACAGTAAACATTCCCGCGGCACACATAGTTGTACAGAAACGCCACCGGACGATCGTCGAGGTATAGCAGATTCATGTCGAGCATCCCGTTGAGAGCCGCTTCGACATGCAAGTCACGAATCAACGGGGCCACTCGTGAACTACAGAACGAAGCCTCTAGCGGAGAACTGGCCTGCCAGCTTCGCTGGGCAACGCTGCGAGACTGCTCGAACAGGTCCCATCGCGGGTCGATCTTGCCGGTTTCGATATCGCTACGGTACCGAACGTACTTCAGCTTACCATGCTGCCTGGCTCGCTCTTGTTCCCGCTTCATCCCCCGCCGCCAATTCTTCGACTTCGACTTGGTGAACTCTTCCCATGAGTCGGCCAGTTCGACGACCGGGGCTTCCATCCGAGGTCGCTCGAAAAACGGAATAGGCTGATCACTGATCACCTTCGCCAGCTGCGGGAAATGATCGGCCTGCTCGCACAGGTAACGAAAGTCGATCACATCCCAGTCGCGCGGCTGCGAGCGAATATACTCCAAGGCACTTTGCATCAAACCGACAGGATCTTTGCCGATCGGCCCATAGAATGTTCCCCAGTCATCCAGCGGGAACGAAAGAACACGCAGGCTACCCAAGCGAAACTTTTCCATTCGAACCGTAAAGGGGACGATACCTACCGGCTCGTCCCCTTCGCTAACCACCAAGACTCGTAGCTTCTGCTGACGCTTGAAATGTCGCAGCGTGATCGTCAGCCATTCGAGCGTTTGAAAGAAAGTCGCTCCTGGCGTGCGTCGATGCAGCCGATCCCACGCGATGGCCAGTTCACTTAATCGAGCGGGATCGTTGATCTCGCGAATCGTTCGTTGCATTGGTTTGCCCCATGAAAAAAATCGAGTGATCCAGAGTCCCAGCAGTTTGCATGAGGCATGCCAAAACCTGCGTCCAACCCCAGAGACTACTCGCAACACCCCATCAGTATGGAACTTGCGCACGATGCGATTTGTCCGCAGGCCAAACGCGGCCTGTGGTGTTTTGGCAACCGTGTTTCCAAGCGGCATCACGGGAGCCCAATCGAGGGGACGACCAACCACGACGATCGCCGCAATCGGAACCGATTCTTGCACCTTTCGCGCACACGAAATCGATTGTTCGCTCTGGGAATGCGTCGCCCCGCTAAACCACGCTCTTTCCTGCATCTTTCGCGCAGCGTTACCTGTATGTGGTTGTGATTTGGAAACACGCCTAAAATGGGGCCTCATCTAAATGGAACCGAAATCGGAGAAGCCTCATGCTGATAGATTTCCGCTGCGTCATCACGAACAGCGTTCTCGCTTTGGTCACTGCTGTGCTTCTGGCAGCCCCGTCGCCTCTGCCGGCCCAGCAAAATACGGCCAACGATCTGATGCCAAAGTGGGAGGATTTGAAGCCGCAACCGGCGCAGCTCCCCGAGAAGTACGTCGGCCAGAAGTTTCAGCCGGTCGATCTGTCGAAGTACGGCCTGCCGGTTACGGTCGACCTGCTATCGACGATGGAAGTGGAGCAGTCGTTCTCCCTTCCCCAGGTCGAGATCACCGACACCAACAATGACCGCTTTCTGCTGAAGATCGAATTCGGCAAGCCCACGTTTCGCTTCCTATTGCGGCGAGCAAGTCAGGCATTCGAGTTGGGCGCGTCGATGTCAGGCAAAACCGCAGCACAGTACATGCAAGACAAAGAGTTCCTCCGCTTTGCAGACCCATCGGTGCTGGCCATCAGCAGCCCAGACCCATGGGGCGAACCGGGCAAGGCCTACATGGCCTGGGGTACCCGCGCGGTCGGCAAGTTCGACTACAAGATGACCATCGGCGAAAGTGCACTCGACACGCCGAAGATGGACGAGCTGCAACTCGCGATGCACATCTTCCAATCGCTCAAGGCCAACCCCAGCGAGCCCAAGACGATCCTCGAGGAACTCGCCGCGCGGGGTGTCGATGTCGAAGATGTCGACGACCCGGCTGAAATCGATACCCTGAAGTTCGACGTCGTCGAGCGTTTCACCGAGGCCGGCTACGAGTTTATCGCCCCGCTGAAGAATCTCGAAATCGTAAGACATGGCTTTTCGCCTGCGACCGACAAGCTACTCGAAGCGCTTCAGGATAAACAGAAACTAGCTCGCTTGGATGTCTCAAGTGGAGACATCACCGACGCCGGTCTAGCCTATCTGAAAGACAAAACCGAGCTAACTTCGCTTGATCTGGCCGGCACGTTGATCACCGATGAAGGGCTGGCGAACCTAGCCGACCTGAAGAACCTGAGAACCCTATCGTTGGGCGAAACACAAATCACCGGCGAAGGGCTGGCATACCTGGCGAACCTTCCTGAATTGTCGAACCTTGACCTTCACTCGACGCCCCTTACCGATGACAACTTTCGTCACTTGGCCAAGCTCAAACACCTTAAGCAGTTGAATCTCTACGACAACCAACTCACCGGCGAGGGACTTCAGCATCTGGCCGAGCTGGGCGAACTCAACTACATCAATCTATCGAAGAGCCCACACCTCTCGCCGGCTACCCTGGCAGCCCTGGGAGCGTTGCCCAATCTCGAACGTCTGGCCGCGATCGAAACCCAGATCACGCCTAACGCGCTGACCGCGATCAATGTCGATACGCTCGAGTCACTCGAGCTCGGCGAAACCCCCACCACCGACGCGCAGCTGGAAAAGCTACAGCGTTTTACCAAGCTTAAGAGACTGGGCATCAGCGATTGCGATCAGATCGACGGCTCCGGCTTCGTCTATTTGAAAGAAATGCCGGCACTTGAGTCCCTTAGCCTACCGCGGACGATCTCCGCCGAAGCACTGCTCAAACTGAAAGACATGCCCAACATCAAGAGCGTGAACCTCGACACATTCGCCACGCTCCCGGCAGAGCACAGCTACTACCAAAAGAGCGACGTCGAGGCGCTCAAACAGGCACGCCCCGACTTGAAGTTATGGTAGCCGGGGGGAGCTACTTGGCTTGATCCCATAGTACGAACGGATCGTCCAGGCGTTTCATTTCTGCTTGCAGCAAGGCCTCCAGCTCTTTCCGCTGGGCGGCGTACTTGGGGTCGTCGGCCAGGTTTGTTTGGTGCTTCTCGGGGGTGATGCCGGTCATGGCGATCACTTCCTTGGTGTGGTGCTGCGGCAGGAACTCGTGCGGGTTCTCGGCCAGGTTGAACAGCTGCGTCTCTTGCACGCCGGCACTGGGCACGTCGTACTTCAGCAGCTTCCAATCTCCCTTCTTGACGCATCGCATGCCAGGCTTCTCGCCGCCGCAGTACACGCCGTACAGCACGTCGCGAACGGTCTGCTGCTGGCCTGTCAGTACCGGCTTGAAGCTGGTTCCTTCGCTGGTTTCAGGAGCATCGACCCCGGTCAGATCGCACAGCGTCGCCAGCACGTCGAGCAGGTAGATGTTCCCTTCGGCCCGCGTGCCAGGCTTAATGCCAGGGCCTTTCACCACCATCGGCACGCGCCAGGTGTGCTGGTACAAATTCTGTTTCCCTTGCAAACCATGCCGGCCGATCGCCATTCCGTGATCCGAGGTGTAGAAGATGTAGGTGTTATCGAGTTCCCCCATCGCTTCCAGCTTGGCCAGTACCTTGCCGATCTGGATATCGATGTTTTCGCTGCACGCGAACTCGCGTCCCAGTTCGTTGCGAATGGTCGCTTCGTCGCGGTTGGTCCACACACCACTGACCGCCACTTCATCGCGCACGTTCAAGTGACTGTTCTCGAAGGGATGCTTCGGCAGCCAGTTGGGCGGCATCTGCGGCTGCTTGTCGTTTGGCTGGGGCAGCGTGGTCTGTTTCGTGTGATTGATTGAACCGTACTTTTCCAAAAGCTCTGGCGTACCATCGCGGGTATCGTGCGGATGCGAGAATCCAAAGTAAATCAGAAACGGATCTTCGTCCTGCGACTTCTCGCGCTGGTCCAAATACTGGAGAACCTGCTTGGCATGCCAGGCACTGCCGGTCTCTGCGGTCCCGCCCCGCTTCATGGCATCTTTGACGACGGTGAACTTTTTGTTCGCCGCGTCGTAACTGTTGCCGGTTTTGCAGGTTCGCATCGTATCGTACCCGGCACGATTGAAGACCGCACCCATCGTGTAATCAGGCAGGTTCTCCGGCACGAGTTCACCATCTCCTTCATTCGGATTTCGCTTGCGATTGAGTCGGCTGGGAATGTGCCACACGGTCCGGCCGCTCATCACCATATGTCGAGACGGCGTGCAAACCGCCCCCGACCACGAGCCCATCTGGTACGCCGCATCGAACACCATGCCGTCTTTGGCCAACTGGTCGATCACTGGCGTATCGAGCTTGGAATCCGGGTTGTAAAGCTTCAAGTCGAACGGCGACTGATCGTCGACGATGATAAACAAGATGTTCGGTCGCTCGGCCGCCGAAGCGGTAGCGCCAAAGCACACGGCGAGAAGCAGACATGCGAGGATGGTTCGAGTCGCAATGATCATGGAAAGTCCTAACACGGGGAGCAGATAAGTGCCGCAGCAGGATGCTGAAATTAACCTCTGCATCCGCCTCTACAGCCAATGGGATTACTCTTCAGGCCTGGAAGGCCGACCGAATATAGCCAGGGGCGTGAGCCCCTGGTATCCGATCGAAAAACCTTCTAAGCCCTGGAAGGGCGACCGAAAAGAAGCATCGAGTTTTCGGTCGCCCTTCCAGGGCTTGTCATCTTTTGCGTTCCCTTTCCAGGGGCTCACGCCCCTGGCTACATTCGGCCGGGCCTCCGGCCCTTGGGATGAAACGAAGGGACTTTGCTTAGTTCTTCTCACTCTTCCAAAGGTTAATCTTTTTCGTATCGTTTTCCGACTTAGGGCCATCGGTGCTGCGGCCGCGCTCGATGTCGGCTTGCAGTTGCTGAAGCAGTTGCTCGGCAATCGAGGTTTCGCTCAGGTAGCGATTGTCCTGTTCGCCGATGTCGTCGGTCATGTGGTAAAGCTGCGCCTGGGGTCCCTTTTTACCAGCTTGCTTCTCGTTGGGCGAACTCCAACCGCCGGAACCGCGGGCCAGGGCCAGCTTCCAGGGACCTTGCCGATAGGCGAAGTGCCCGCTCACCGAATGATGCACGACGCCAGCCCGGGTGGACGTGATGGTCTCTCCGGAAAGTGCCGGTAGAAAGCTGACGCTGTCTTCGCACGAACCGGCTGGCACTTCGGTCCCAATCAGATCGGCCGCGGTGGCGAACCAGTCGGTCAGGCAAATCAACTGGTCGCACGTCGAGCCGGCGGCGACCTTGCCTGGCCAACGCACCAGAAACGGCACGCGATGCCCGCCGTCCCAGATGTCGGCCTTCGACCCGCGCAGATGGGCGCTGACGATGTGCCCCTTTTCGGCCAGTTTCTCAATGCCGGCCGCTTTGCTGCACCCGTTATCGCTGGTGAAAATGACCAACGTGTTGTCGGTCAGGCCGTTGCGTTCCAACGCCTTGTTCACCTCGACAACAACATGGTCGGTCTCCATCACGAAGTCGCCGTAATCCCCCAGGCCACTTTTCCCCTGCCAGGCCTGGGTCGGCAAAATCGGCGTATGGGGCGAGCCGAGCGGAATGTACAAGAAGAACGGCTGCTTGCCACCAGCGTGCTGGTCGATGTACTCGACACTCTTACGCGTCAGCCGAGGCAGCATGTTGATCGGTTCCGAGTGCTCGATGACCGTGTCGTTCTCGATCACCGTCTGCATATCGCGGGCATGGTGAAAGCCGTGGTAATAATCGAACCCGCGAGCCACGGGGCCATCGGGAATCTTCGATCCCACCGGCGGCGACTTGAACTGCTTCGCCGAGTAAGGCTGCCCGCTGTCGGGGTTGCAGTACTGAAAGTTCAGATGCCACTTGCCGATGATTGCCGTCTGGTACCCCTGCTCTTTCAGAAAGCTGGCCACCGTCGGACGATTCTCATCAATCAAGCACGGGGCGAAGCCAGTCACCACGCCACTTTGCAGTTTCGTCCGCCAACTGTACCGCCCCGTCAGCAGGCCATAACGAGTCGGCGTGCAAACCGACGATCCGCTGTGAGCATCGGTAAAGGTCATCCCTTGCTTTGCCAACGCATCGGCACCCGGCGTGGCGATCTTGCCGTGCTTGGGGTTCAAGCAGTGGACGTCCCCATAGCCGAGATCGTCGCACATGATAAAGACGATGTTCGGCTTTTCCGCCGCCATTAACGCTTGCGGAATCAATAACAGAAAAGCCAGGCAGAACCAGGTTGCTCGATCGTTCATATCCGTGCTCCTAATCGCTACTTCGCCAGGCGAGGTGCCGAGTGTCCTTGCTCTTGAATCTTGGCCAACAGCTTCTGCATCTCTTCGACCTTCTCAGGGTGATCGGCGGCCACGTTGTGACGCTGGCCGATATCCTGCTTCAGGTTGTACAACTCGACCGGCTGCTTGTCGTCGCCTGGGTAATTGTGCCGCGGTTCCCAGGCCTGCCAACCTTTCGAGCGATAGCCGGTCTTGGCATTGACCAGCAGCCAATCGCCCTCGCGAATCGCGTACTGCCCGGCGAATGTATTATGCACGTGCGACGCACGCACGTCTTCCGTTTTCCCTTGCAGATGGGGCAACATATTGTGCGAGTCTTCGGCCGCATCGGCAGGCAGTTGAAAATCGAGTGCGGCGGCGAACGTTCCCATCAAGTCGATCTGCGAAACCAACGCGTCACTCACCGTGCCAGGCGTGGTCACGCCGGGCCAGCGAACGATGAACGGCACGTGATGGCCCCCTTCATAGATGTCTCGCTTCAAACCGCGGAAGGGCTCTGGCGACCAGTGACCATACTTCGCATCGCGAGCATACGCGTAATGCTCTGGCCCATTGTCGGCGGTAAAGACCACGATCGTGTTGTCGGCCTGGCCGGAAGCTTCCAGCGCGGCCAGCAGCCGGCCCACCATCGCATCGGTTTCGACCACGAAGTCACCAAACGGACCAGCACCACTCTTGCCGTCGTAGGCATCGTTGGGAATGATCGGAGCGTGCGGGCACGGGAACGCAAAGTAGAGGAAGAACGGCTTCTTCTCGTCCTTACGAGATTCCAGATATGCCACCCCTTTATCGGTCAGGGTGGGCAGCACGGCGTACGGATCCCAGCCGGTAACCATCGGACCGGGGCGACATTCCCAACTCCCTTCCTTGATCTTCTTCCACTTCGACTCGTCTTTCATCGTGTCGGGGATCTGGGCCAACTTGTCATCTTCAATCCACGCATACGGCGGGAAGTTAATGACCGTGTCGCCGAAGTAATGATCGAAGCCATGGGCCAGCGGTCCGTCGGGAATCGACTTCGTCCAGTCGAAGCTGTCAGGCTGAATTCCCTTGTTGTTGCGAATCGCGTCCCAGTCCCAGCCGAGGTGCCACTTGCCGATGCACGCGGTGGCGTAACCTTGCTCCTTCAGCATCTCCGGCATGGTCAAACGCTCTGGCTGGAAGACCGAACTGCCGAACGCATTGACGATCCCATGAAAGTCGCGCCAGTGATGTCGCCCGGTCAGCAGCGCGTAACGGCTGGGGGTGCAAATGCCTGAAGAAGAATGTCCGTCGGTGAAGCGTGTGCCCGAAGCGGCCAGCTTATCGAGATTGGGCGTGGGGATTTTTCCCTTGGCGTTGTAGCACGAAAGGTCGCCGAACCCGAGGTCGTCGGCGTACAGAATCAGAATGTTGGGACGATCTTTTTCAGCGGCAGCCAGCACGCCGGTCGCGGTATGAACGAACAGCAGCAGCGCAGCAACCAACAAGATAGGGCGTTTCATAAGCTCAGGCTCGATAAGCAGTTGAGGCGGGATCAAGCAAACGGAAATAAAGCGAGCAGCGGGCATCATGGCCCCTGCTCATCAGTAAACAGCCGCGTGACAGCAATTCTGTCGCGCTAAATTGAATGTTTCCCCAAGTTTCCTGGAATCAAGTTACGGGGCGTAGTCGTCCGTTCGGAACGGCACCGCAGGCAAATCCCAGTCGTTGATCAGATTCACCTGCGGGAACGAGGCAAATGCATAACGCACCGCCACCGGGGCAGGCACCTCTTTGCTCGTCAACCGAACCGTCTCGCCGTCGATCTTAGCCACCGCCCGCTTCCACTGGCGATCCTTGCCGCAAATCCAGAATCCTTTTGGGTCGTTGCCATCGGTGGTCTTCAGACCTCGGGCATGGCTCAAGGAGACAACGGCGGTCGCGCCATCGATCTCCAACTTCTTCAACTGTGGTCCCGATGGGTCGACTCGGCCCGGCTCAAGAAAGTTCACGGCGATCATCGACAACCGCTTACCGATCGGGCGTTTGTCCGTAGGGTGAATATTGGTGAGATGCCCTAGATCGATCGTGTTGGCCAGCCCGGTGTTGGGCAGTTGTAAGAGTTTTGCCTGCGACTGGCGCATCCAGGCCCAGCCGTGCGCCGTAGGGGACTCGACATCCTTGGTCGGCGACGAGGCAGCCATCCGGCCGAAGCGTGGCAACATGACGGCCAGCATCATGAAGTCTTCGTTTTGAAAACGCTCGCGCAGCAGCGTGGTCCATGCCGAGAGCGTGTCGCCATACTGCTGCATCGACTCGATCGACTTGGAGTTGGCTTCCCCCTGATACCACACCATCCCGCGAACACTCAGCGGCTCGAGCGGGTGCAGCATCGCGTTGTACAAAATGTTGGGGCGAGTTCGCAGGTAAATGTTTTCATCACGCGTCCAGCGCGTTCCGCCTGCTTGCTTGGCGATCAAGCTGGCGACGCGGTCGTGTTCTTCCGTATCCAACTGCTTGAGTGCCGCTTGAAAGTGAGGCAGATCCTTGGCCATGCTTCGCGGCATCCACCCTTCAAGGGACGAACTTCCCCACGACGTTTCAATGACGGCAATCGGCACTTTCAACGATTCATACATGTCGTACGCGAACGTGGTGGCCACAGCGCTATTGCCGGGACCGACGATCCACTTGGCCGTGCAGCGGTCTTGCTCTTCGAAGGAAACGTCCTGGGTGATCTGCAGGCAGCGAACCGGAGCCCCCGTCAATTGATCTGCCAACTTCTTAATTTCGGGGATCCCCTGGTACCCCATCTGCATGTTCGATTGTCCGCTGCAGATCCACACTTCACCCAATAGCACGCTCTTCGCGATGAGTTTCTGTTTGCCGCTGGTGGCGACGAGATCGTAGAAACTCTTGCTGTACGGCATGGGCTCCAGCGCGACGCTCCAACTTCCGTCGGCGGCAACCGTGGCGCTGGCCTGTGGGTCTTTAGTGATGGTCTCGGCGTCAGCCAACTTCACGGTGACCTTCTCGCCTGGCGTCCCCCAGCCCCAGACCCGAATCGGCATATCGCGCTGCAGAATCATGTGATCGCCGAAGGGAGAAGCCCACTGAAACGGCTCGGCAACGGCTCGTCCCTGCGCAAAAAGACACATTAAGACGGCTAACAGAAACGAAAAATTTCGGAGCATGAGAGAATTCTTTCCGCCCCACCACGGCACCTGAAAGAGCCGGGGGACAATCAGCGTAAATACCAATATCAAGCACACATACGACATCCAGCATACCGACTATCGCGGGCCATATCTGCCACCTTTTTCTGCGAAATGCGGCATTTTCTTGTTCGTCAGCCACCCCCTGGACTATTGCCAAAACGACCGTTTGCACGTAAAACCTTGCGCAATACACCATACAAGATCGCGCACGTCGACGTCCTCTCCCTTGACGGGCCAACCTGACCTCCTGGACGCATATGAGTGAAAAAATAACGATCGGCATCCATTCCGCTTCTTGGACCGAGCATTCGCGACGCGTGCTGCAAGGGCTGCTCAACTACGTCGAAGAATATCCCAACATTCAAGTTCGCGACTTCCGCTTTTCCAGCAACGACCCCAACCTGATCGGCAATCCTCCGTGGACTGGCAAGGTCGATGGAGCCATTGTTTCTGCTGGCCGCAACGCTGGTATCACCACTTGGCTCAAACGCGGCAAAGTCCCGGTGGTGTTGGCCAGTGGCGACTTGATCGACTCCGGCTTCGTCTCGGTCTTCACCGATGTCCATTCGGTTGGGCGCCTGGCCGCGGCCCACTTAACGGAAGCGGGCTTCGAGCACATCGCGTTCGTGGGATATCAGAAGTCAGACGGATCGAAGCGACGTCGCGACGGGCTGGCCGACGAACTCACCAAGCGGGGCATCAAGCTTAAAGCCGTGGCGCTCAAGGAGATTCCGGTCGATACGGTCGAAGAAGACAAGGAGATTTCCGAGTCGACTGTCGAGAAGATCCAGCAGCTGCTGGAGAAGTCCCCCAAGCCCCTGGCGATTGTCGCTCTGAATGATGCCGTGGCCGAGTTTGTCGCCAAGATCGCCCTCGACATGGGACTCTCGATTCCCGATGAAGTCGGCGTGCTGGGGGTGGGAGACTCGGAACGGGCTCGGATGACCGATCCGCCCCTATCCAGCGTGCACACACCCGGCGTAGAAATTGGCTACCGCTGTGCGTCGCTGCTGCACTCGATGATCCTGGGGAACCCACCCAAGGAAACGGTCTTCGAGATCCCAGTCGAGCAGGTTTCTGTCCGGCGCTCGACCACCGGCTGGAAGCGGGCCGCCGTGACCGATATCGACCGGGCTGTGAGCTACATTCGCGAGCATGCCTGCGACGGTATTCGCCTGAAGGATGTTTCCAGCTACGTCCGAATTCCGATTCGCACGCTCGAGATCGAATTCAAAAAACAGATCGGACGCTCGATGGGGGAAGTCATCCGCGAGGTTCGCCTGGAACGGGTCAAACACTTGCTCGAATCGACCAATCTTTCGACGCAGCGAATCGCGGCGATGGTGGGCTACAGCCATTATTCGTATTTGAACAAGCTGCTGCGTGACGAATTGAACGTCACCCCCAGCCAATACCGCAAACAGCAGCGTCATTCGAAATCCGAGGGGGAATAGTCCGTCTCGGGATTCCCGCTGGTCGAATGTATTCCAGCCACAATCTCTCAGAATTGTGGCAACCCTCTCCGAAATGTGTCGTTAATCGGGAAGACGCCAGGCTCTGCGCGGCGTCTGTCGCTTTTCTTACGCACAAATCTTATCGGGGAGGGAACAGCAATGCCGGCCTGGACCGTAAAAAATGCGTGGACTGCCAACACCATTCAAACCTACCGCAATTACGCGGGCACCAATGGCCCCCACCGGGCAGGCAACCTGCGTTCGACCTGCGAAGATCTTTCGATTCGCATGGTGGTCGACTTTGCCGAGCAGCACGGGCTACCGGTCTTCTTCGGCAATAACTCCAATCCGCAGGGCCTCGATCCGGCCAAGTACAACTCGAAAGCGGCCTACCTGGATGCGGTGCTTCCATCGACCGGGGCCAGCGATCTTCTGACCTACAATACCGTCGTGATGGTGAAAGGAGCCCAGAAGGGT
This sequence comes from Blastopirellula marina, assembly GCF_002967715.1. Lineage (NCBI taxonomy): Bacteria > Pseudomonadati > Planctomycetota > Planctomycetia > Pirellulales > Pirellulaceae > Blastopirellula > Blastopirellula marina. The sequence goes on along the minus strand of NZ_PUIA01000016.1, from coordinate 805,902 downwards.
AACGCCAACGTGAGCCTTCCTTTGGCCAAGCCAGGGGACCTGATCATCTTGTACGCCGGAGGCGGCCACGTCCAAGTGGTGACCTCGGTCAGCCCCGGCAAGGTGAATATCGTGCAGGGAAACTTTCGCCCTAGTTCGGAACGCTGTAACGTCTTGAAACGCAAATGGTACGGCTTAGACCAAAACGATCCTTCCTCAAGCTGCTACATCGGAGCGATCGTGGCCCAGGTTTCATACGTCCGATCTGGTACGCCGCCGAAATGGCTCTTTGGTGGCAACCGCGACGTATTCTCGGACGAGGGACGGCTGTGTATCTGGGACTTCAACAGTTGGAATAACTTCGTCCCCAACTTCAACCCAGCCAAGGCCACCACCCCTTAGCCGCTGCACTGCTGCATTGGGTTAAGCCAGCACGCCGAGCCCTGCCCGGCGTCCTGGTTCGTAGTGCCTACAACTCGGGAACGGCGAAATCGATGACCGTGTTCGCGTGCTTGATTTCGGCCAGAGTCGGATACTCTTTGAAGAGGTTCGTTTCCTCCATCACCGTCTTGCCATCTTCGTTGACGACCTCGAGAGGAATCCCGTCGAAGCCGCAGATCGAGACCTTGACCGGCCCGGCACAAATGCCTTCTGCGGTGCAAAACTCGCCATCTTTGATCGGCGCGTAGCCACCGGGGCCGTAGCCTCCCTTTTCGACATCGGGCTGAAACTTAACCAGCCCCGACGGTACCGGCTTTCCGTCGTAAGTTACCGTTCCGGATACTTGATACCGCGGTTCAAAGCTTGCTCGGGTACAGCCGGAAATCGACATGGCCCCGCCCGCGACCAAAAGAATTACGCACGAAATAACACATTGACTGCGGCATTTCCCTCTGCAGTTAACCATAGCGCATACTCCTAGAATATCGCCTGCTGCGTCTGCCCCGTCGCATTAGAAAAGAAGATGAATAGAGTGCTCCTCGCTGATAATACTCATCGCGAAGATGATAGGTTTATATCAAGTTGCTTCCACATTGAAAAAGGGATGCAACATTTTCCGAATAACATTCTTCACTTGCGGGGCACCACCGAGCGTTCACATCATTTTACGAAGCAATTCATGTCAAAATTGCGATCAAAGCGGCGTGTAATGATGCGGCGATCACCCCAACTTCGTTTGGCAAAGCTTTTCTGAATTTCAGCGTTTTGGTGTCCCATTTGCTCTTCCGCTAAGGGACAATCAATGGCAGGCACCTGGACTGCCAGCGGGGAATATTGGGGATGCAGAAATGCTCAGGAGATTGAAGCATGCGATGGCGAGGACGACGCGGCAGCGAGAACGTTGAGGATCGGCGATCTTCCCGAGGACCGGCAATGGCCGGCGGCGGAAGTATCTTAGGAATTCTGCTCATCATGCTGCTGGTATGGTTGCTCGGGGGCGATCCCCTGGCGATCTTGCGTGGGCTGCCGGCTCCGCAGCCAGGGGGCGGTGGTGGTGGTGCTCCGGCGGCCGTCAATCCCCAAGATGACGAGCGAGCCGAGTTCGTCTCAGTCGTGCTGGCCGACACCGAGGATGTCTGGAGCCAGCAGTTTCAAGAGGTTGGCAAGCGGTACGAAGACCCCACGCTGGTCATGTTTCGCGGTACCGTTCAGTCGGCGTGTGGCTTTCAGCAAGCCGCCACCGGCCCCTTCTACTGCCCCTTGGATCAGAAGGTATACATCGACCTCAGCTTCTTCGACGAGATGAACGACAGCCTCGGTGCCGGTGGCGACTTCGCCCAGGCCTATGTCATCGCCCACGAAGTGGGCCACCACGTGCAGAACCTGTTGGGCATCAGCGAGGAAGTCCATCGCCGGCGAACGCGGGTCAGCGAGGAAAAAGCCAACGAGCTTTCCGTGCGGCAGGAACTTCAGGCTGACTTCCTGGCCGGCGTCTGGGCCCATCATGCCCAGCAAAACTGGAACATCCTGGAAGAAGGAGACATCGAAGAAGCCTTGAACGCGGCGACCGCCATCGGCGACGATCGCCTGCAAAAACAATCACGCGGGTTCGTCGTGCCCGAGTCCTTCACCCACGGTACGTCCAAGCAGCGGGCCAAGTGGTTCTACAAAGGTCTTCAGACCGGCGACATGGATCAGGGAGATACCTTCAGCCTCCCCTACAACCAGCTTTAGCACGCACGGCCTGCTTGTGTTACCATAGAGATTCACCCCGTTTTGCTCGACACCTACCACCGAACGACATCATGATGACTCGCCTGAACTTGCTTCTCACGCTTTTACTTCTCGCGGTGCCTACACTGCTGCATGCCCAAGATGCGGCCTCGAAGTTGGAAACCGATATTCCCTATCGCACCGAAGCAGGGCTCGACGATTACGCCCAAAAACAGTGCCGACTCGATGTGCACACTCCAGCGAAAAAAGGGTTTGCCACCGTCGTCTGGTTTCATGGTGGCGGCCTGGAAGCTGGCGACAAGAAGATCCCCAAGTACTTGCTCGATAACGGCTACGCGGTCGTCTCGGCTAACTATCGCCACAGCCCCCAGGTGAAAGCTCCCGTCTATTTGGAAGATGCCGCCGCGGCCGTGGCCTGGACCTTCGCCAACATCGAGAAGTACGGCGGCGACCCGAGCAAGATCTTCATCAGCGGCCACTCGGCAGGTGGCTACCTGACCAGCATGCTCGTGCTCGATAAGCGTTGGCTCAAGCCGCACGGAATCGATCCCAGCGACCTGGCCGGTGCCATCCCGCACAGCGGTCAAACGCTGACGCACTTCACCATCCGCAAAGAACGCGGCATCGGCCGCGAGACAGGCGTCGCCGACGACCTGGCACCACTGTATCACGTTCGCGCGGATACGCCGCCGCTGCTCTTGACCACCGGCGATCGCAACCTGGAATTCCCTTTCCGCTACGAAGAGAACGCCCTGCTCTTCAAGATGCTGGAAGCAGCCAAGCACCCCGACGTGCAGCTGTACGAACTGCAAGGCTTCACCCACGGCAACATGGTCGAGCCCGGCGTGCTGCTGATGACCCAGTTCATCAACAAGCACTCGAAGAACGACTAAGATCCCACCTTCTCGATCCACAGGACCATGCCAACGTTTCCCTTACCTGAAGAGGATTGGTTCCCTTGCGGCGGGGGTGACTTGTCTTGATTAATGAATCGTAAAAAGACGATTGGCTTGTCGACTCCGCCAGGAGCGCGACCATCCCAATCGATGTCAGAAGTTGTGCCCCACGAGAGAGAGACGTAAAACCTTTCTTGTTCGGCCGTCAGCATATGTTCGTCGGCATACAATCTTGTATTGATCTTTTCGGTCGTTGTTTGACCACGATTAATCGTAACCCGCTGCCCACCGTGCGCATTTTCCCATAGTACGTCGAGTTTGGCGGATCCATGTTGGCCGCCGTCTTCATCGATCCTTAGTGAGACACTCGACGTTCCGCCAGGAATTGGAACGGCCAGATCTGGTTCCCCTTCGGGAATTCCCTCACGGGGAATATCATTGAACTTGGCCCTTACCTCGAAAAGCCCATCTGGGGGAACATAGATTCGCCAATCCCATAACAAAGGTTCTCGATTGGGAATCATTTTTACGAATACTTGCTCCCGGTCATAGACGCGGAGTTTCTCAAGTTGCTCTCGATAAAACGCAGCCTCTTCCTGAGCTGCTGCCAGCGATTGGCTTGACTTCTGCGACGCCCGAATCAAATGGATCTGGGACGAAGCCATCCCAATGACCGTCATCAACAGGATGATCGTCCACAGCGAAAAGCGAAACGGCTTCTGCGGATCGTCCGTGCGTAATGCGTTTTCCAAAGCACTGCTCTCCTTCCCGGAAAAGTCAGGGGGCAAACCGTTGGCGGCGAAGGCCTGCTGGCGACAAAAGCTGGCGGCGAGGGAGTTCATCGCCGCGTACAGAAATACCGCCACCACAACGACCAGCCCAAATATAATCAACACACTCACAAACGAGGTCCACGAAATGTGAATCAACGCCGTGAGCCAGGGGATCAACACGACCGGAACCACATACAGGATGCGCCGAAACCGGGCTCTGCCAGCGAGCCAGCGGTTGTCTTTCGACACGGCCAGCTTGATGATCACGCCTGCCAGGCACCACAGATATAACGCGGTCATCAACGTGGTCAGCGATGCCCACTGCCCCCAGCCCCACGTCCAGTAATCCATCGAGAGAAGTTCCGGCAGGTTGAACCGCACGCCCCCACGGATCGGCGTTTCAACGAACTGAATGACATACGGCAACTGCAAAAGGATCAGGCACAACGCCAACCTTCGCAGCAATTGCAGCATCGGCGAAAGCGGTGCCACCGGCCCGAGTGCCCTGTACATCCAAAACCAACCCAGTGCCGCCGGCAACAGGCTGAACTTGACCGAGTTCAGGCGAAAGTGAAGATCCAAGCCGATGAAAAACATCGGCCAGAACATTCCCTGGAATGCCTGACTCAGCTTCAGCCAGTCTTTATTGGGCGTAAAGCAAGGCGGATCAATGACAGTTGCCAATGGGTTCTTTCCAAGTGCGATGCGACGACAAGCAACTACTTCTTCTCTTCCGCGGAATGGATCAATTGCTGCCGGAAGAACTCGATCGCGCGCTGGCGAGGCTCCCCTTTGTAGAACTCCGCTCCGCCGTGGCCCCCTCCCTGGATGACGATCAGCTCCAGCGGGAGGCCCGCTTCGCCGTACACTTCTTGAATCCGCTGTGATTGATCGAGCAGAACCGTTTTGTCTTTATCGCCGTGGATGACCAGAAACGGAGGATCATCTTTCGTCACGTGATACGCGGCCGAGGCCTGTTTGGCGAGGTCGACCTTCTCGTTCGCACCACCACCCAGCAGTTTGTAAACGACCGAGCCTTTCTCGTTGGCGCGATGCGGCTGCGTCTTCGAGCGGAGGATGAAGTCGGTCGCTCCGTAGTAATCGACTACCGCGTCGACGCGCGACGAGTACTCGAGATTCCCACCAACGTCCCCTTCCAGTTCTTTCACATCGCCCGAGGTTCCCATCAGCGCGGCCAAATGACCACCGGCACTTGAGCCAGCGACGCCGATCTTGTCGGCCGAGTAACCATACTCCTTCGCATGTGCCCGCAGCCAACGCACGGCCCCTTTGCAATCTTGAATCTGGGCGGGGAAGGTGGCCTTGTCGGTCAAGCGATACGAGATACTGGCCACCGCGATGCCATGATCGTTCAGCCACGTGATCGGGCAACCATCTTTACTGCCAGCATGCCAGCCGCCTCCATGGATGTACACCACCAGTGGTGCGTCCTTCTGCTTCGGCAAATACAGGTCGAGCTTCAAGCTATGGCCGTCGACCTTGGCGAACTCGATATTCTTGATGCTCTTCTTTTCCTGCTCGGCCTGTAGCAGGGAAGTCGTCAGCAGCAAACAAGCGGCAACACAAGCCGCGAACGTACGGCAGGCACAAATCATGGCAGGTTCCTGAAACGGCAAATCGAAATGCACGGGGGCGAGGGATGGGAAAAGTCTGCTGCCGATCTTAAAGAGACTTTCTGCCAATTTCTACCCAATGCGGCGGAACAAATCTCTCGCGTCCCGGTTTCATAACCGATATACTGCTAAACCAGTAGAAGTCAATCTACGGGAGATTTACCTATGACGCGCAAATATCACCTGGTAATCATCATGTTCCTTGCAACCGTACTTGGGGCCGGGCCGATGCTCGCGCAGCTGGCCCCGCGGATGCGGCGGCACCTGGTGAATCAAGCCCAGGCGCTGCGGCTGATACCGGCCGACAGCCAGCCCCCAGGCGAGAACCAGGTCTCGATTGAAGTGGTCGGCGATCAGCGAATCATTCGCTCGAACGGCATTCCCGATCACCGCACCGGCGCGTTCCCCAACCACGGCAATCCCAACGGAATTTCGCAGCAAAAGTATGTCTTTCGTGTGCCTGCCGAGCCGAAGCCTGCCAGTCGGATTACACCGCTGCGGATGCAAGACTTCGGCATCGGCGTCAACGGAGTTCCCTTCGATCCCGGGGCTGCCGAATGGTACAACGGCGACCCGCGCGGCGGCTGGCAGTACGAAGCGTTATCAGGTGCGGTGCCCCTGGGAATCGATGCGAACCATGCTCACGTGCAGCCGACCGGTGCCTATCACTACCACGGCCTGCCGAGCGATCTGCTGAAGAGCTTGCACGTGCAACCGGGGAAGCACTCGCCGATCGTCGGCTGGGCGGCCGATGGTTTTCCGATTTATGCGCTGTATGGCTACCAGGACCCGAACAATCCGCAAAGCGAAATTGTCCAGCTCGAAAGCTCGTATCGCTTGAAGCAGGGACGTCGCCCCAGTACCGATAACCAACCCGGCGGGCGTTACGACGGCACTTTCATTCAAGACTATGAATATGTCCCCGGGCATGGCAACCTCGACGAGTGCAACGGACGCTACGGCGTGACTCCTGAGTATCCCCAAGGAACGTATGCCTATTACCTGACCAATCATTGGCCGGTGATTCCCCGCAACTATCGCGGGACCCCGTCTGATGACTTTCGTCGCGGGCCAGGCTTTGGCCCCCCAGGTGGTCGACCGGGCTTGGGTCCGCCACCGCGGCGTTAAGTAACCCGTAGAAGGAACCGTTCGTGTCGTCCCCCACCAACGTCTTATTTGTTTGCTCGAAGAACCTTTGGCGAAGTCCAACGGCAGAGCGGGTCTATTGCAATGACCCGCGACTCGCGGTTCGCTCGCGCGGCCTTAGCCCCAAGGCCGCGCGGCGGATCTCGCCAAACGATTTGCACTGGGCAGACGTGGTCTTCGTCATGGAATACGAACAACTGGCCAAGCTGCGTTCGCTCTACCGAAGTGCCCTCGGCAAGCGTCCGGTGCATGTGCTGGAGATCCCCGACAAGTACCAATTCATGGACCCCCGGCTGATCGAGCTGATCCAGGAACGAGTTGAACCCTTCTTGAACGAGTGCTCAGCCCAGTAGTTTTTAGCGAGCCAGCGTCCTCTTGTCGAACTCAAAAAGGCGAGGCCCAGAAAAAAAATTCCGGGCCTCGCTCGTTTCTTGAAATTCAATCGCGAACGCAATCGAACTAGGTCTTCACCACGTAGGTCTTGCTGAGCGAATCGTGCCAGCCGCGGCCTGTTTGGCCGAGGAACGAGAAGACCTCGAACGGGATGTAGCGGGCAAACGAGCGTCCCACAACCTGACCGAACGAAGCATCGCCCCCTTCGGCGTTAACCACTTTCGTTCCAGTGATCAGCTTGCCGACCGTGCGTCCCAAGGCCGCTTCCATAATAATGTAGTAGGCGAGCGTGATCGGAATGTGTACGAAGTTAATCACGAGGTTGACCCATAACGGCACCCCCTCGAAATTTCCTTGCGAGTCGACTTCGTAGCCGGATGAAATCAGCATCACCCCCATCACCATTCCAATTCCAAAGGTGACAATGTTGAGGATAACGTTGTCGATGAAGAAATTGGCGAACCGCAATCCCTTGCGAGCCGGAACAGGTGCCCCTTCGTTCATCTTCGGCAGAGCCGGTGCTTCGACCATGGGAGACGAAAATGGATTGTCTTGAAGTTGACTCATTTCAACGACCTTCGAGAAGATGGAATATGGGGCTCTTATAAGGGGGGTAAGTGCTCAAAAAATATCGGATCGATCCCCAGGTGTCAATTATTTACAGTCGATCACATGAATGATTCTCAAACTTCGCCCCAAACCATGACAAACTTTCACCAATCGCTCGAAAAAGAGGGCTACGCGATGGTGCCAGGCATCTTCGCCGCTGGCGAAATGCAAGAGCTCGGCACGCGGCTGATCTCGGCCCTGGAAGCCCACCCCGGACCGGCCGTTTTAAGGAGCCGCGGACGTATTTATGGTTCGCGCAATTTGCTGGCCGCGGCTCGTTGGTTGATCGATCTGCCCCGCGTGCCGCAGCTCGCCAGCGTGCTGCGCGAAACGCTGGGACCGAATGTCGGCCTGGTGCGAGGGCTGTTCTTCGACAAGCCGCCGGAACGTAGCTGGTCCTTGCCATGGCATCGCGACCGCACGATCGCCGTGAAGGACAATCAGCTGCGAAGCGAGCAGTTCCACAACCCCACGCAGAAAGCTGGCATCGCCCACCTGGAAGCTTCCGATCAGTTACTGGCCAACATGCTGACCCTGCGGATTCACCTCGACGCGATGACCGCTGAGAACGGCCCCTTGTCGGTCATCCCCGGCTCGCACCTGTTAGACACGGCGAAGGAAGAACCGCCGATCGTCCTGAGCGCCCAGGCCGGCGACGTCCTCGCCATGCGTCCGCTCCTTTCGCACGCCAGTAGCATGTCGAAAGAAGGAGTCACCGCCCATCGCCGAATCGTCCACCTCGAATTCGCCCCGTCCCCCATGCTGCCCGATGGAGTGCGGTGGCATGATTTTATACGACTTGAACTCGATTAGGATGCGTGCGGATTGTTGGACTGATCTAAGCGGTTGAAGCTCGGTATGTCTTAGCCTCGAAGAGGCGACATGGAATAGCCAGGGGCGTGAGCCCCTGGAACGATGTCTTCAATCAGTCGTTAGCCCTGAAAGGGCGACATAGCGGATGTGTTGCGTTTTGCTATGCCGCCCCGTTGGGGCTTGGCTTCATTTCAATTCGCTACCAGGGGCTCACGCCCCTGGCTATTTCATGTCGCCCCCTTGGTGCTTCGGATGACTATTCGGCCTTGCGGGGCGAAGCTTCTTCGAACGGCTCTAACCAGAAGACAATCCCTTCGCTGGGTTGCGTGGTGTCGACTCTTTGATTGGGCTTCGTGCCGACGTACCTGCGATACCAGATGAGTCCGAATTTATCGGTTCCGCTGATGGTCTGCTGATGTTTGGTAACGGGTAAAACGCCTGAGGTGTGCGTGGCTCCTTGCTGCGTAACCCAGGCCATTTGCTCGTCGGGGATCTTCGATCTTGAATCACTGACCATTCCATCGACTTCGGTGCGAATCGTCTGCATCCACTCGCCATTAGCACTGCGTGACACATAGCAAGTGAGCTCTCGTTCGCCGGGGTGGAGCCACATCAACCGGGAGGTTTCCGGAAAATCGCCCTGAGGAAGTTCCCCGACGACCGACTTCAGTGCCTGCGTCTTTCCCTGGGGTATAAAGATCCGCCACTTCCACGTTAATTCTTGGTGGGTCTCCAACGCTATGATGTGGACGTTCTCTTGATCAGATGTATCGAGAAAACGCAACTCTCTCCGCAGCATCGCGATTTCCATCTGCTGCACGCGGGTGGTCTGCTGAGCATGATACAGGTGCCACGACGTAAAAAGATTCGAGGCTACCAAGGCCAGAACAATCAAGCCAACGAACATCGTCCCTAACGAAAATCGCAGTCGAGACTTCTTCTGTGGTGGTGCCTCGGCTGCGTGCTGGTGAGCTTCCATGATCTTCTTTTACAGGAGAGGTGGTCGTCGATTAATTCACGACCTTACCATCCTTCACCTCGAGCTTGAAGAGCCGGGCCGCGTTTTGCCACATGATCAATTCTAAACTCTTCTCCGGCAGGCCCAGACCGCGGATGAATTTCAGGTAGCTCTTCATCCCGCAGATGGGCCAGTCGGTGCCGTACAGCAGGTACTTTGGTTCGCCAGCGTAGAGGATCATCTCGCGAATCTCTTGCAGCATGAACTGTTCGAAGCGGTCTTCGAAGTCCCCGAGCACCAGCCCGCTGATATCGGCGTGGGCGTTTTCGTTTTTGTAAACGACTTCCATGCAGTCGCGAATCCATGGATTGCCGACGTGGCAAATGACGATCTTCAAATCAGGAAAGTCGACCGCGACGTCATCGATATGCAGCGGATGCGAGAACCGCACTTTGCCGGTCGGGCTGTACGTATCACCGCTATGGATCATCACCGGCACGTCGAACTCGATCGCCAGGTCGTAGATGACCTGCAAACGTTTATCGTGCGGGTAGAAGGGTTCGTACCCGGGGTACAGCTTCAACCCTTTTACCAAACCATCGGCCAGGAAGTCGGCCATTTCGCGCAGGTCGCGTTCCTTGTAATGCAAATAGCTGATGCCGGCGACGACGGCGATGTTGTCGAGATCACGCGTGGCCTGTACGACGTCGCGCGTGGCCGGCCGGTGAGGCGTGATCTTGTACGAACTGAGCACCAACGCATAGTCGACACGATTGTCCGACATGTCCTTCTGCAGATGATCCAGGCACTCGGTGATCGAGCGAACTCGCTCTTCGTGATAGTTATTCAGATGCGTATGGCAATCGATGATCATCGGCTTCTCTCCTGCGTGGTGGTTCTTGTAGCGTAAAGCTTGCCACGAAGGAGAGCAAATCTTGTTCCGACGATCTCGCTACCGATTACGACGCCGCTGGAGCTGTCTTGCCGTCGACCGTGTTCGACATTTTCGCGTCGCGATACTTCTTCAGTTCAAACGCCAACGTGGCGACGGCTGCCAGAATCACGGCCGCGTCGTCGGTCAGACCGACCAGCGGTAATAGATCCGGAATACCATCCAGCGGCGAGATCAAATAAAGCACCGCTCCCATTGCGATCGCTTTCGATGTCCAACTGGCGTTGGGATCGGTGATCATCTTCCAGAGGGTCAAAACGTCGTGCCAGATTTTTTTGATGGGACCACGATTCATGTCGATCAGGTTCTCGCGAATCTTCTGCACATCTTCCGGCGACGCCTTCTGAGCGTACTCGTGCAGGCGATCGTAGGCTTCGGTTTTACTCATTCAGGGGATACCTCCAATTTCCAAGGAATCGTATCCACGATCAGGCAAATGTCCAGGCAATTGCCCAGCGGAAAAGCCCCGCGCAGACGGTTTCCTAACAGGTAATTCGCCGACGATGATTGAATCTTGGACAAAATTTCCTCAAATTTCCCGCCGCGAGCAGCCCCACTTCCGACATCCGTAGATCGAGCCGCAGAGGTAAATTATCATACGTGAACCCTACTCCCCTGCCCCGAACCACTCCTTGTTTCAGGCATCCGCCATGCACTTCTCGCGACTTATCCTTGGTATTGTTCTGCTGGCTGCCACCACGGTTCTGGCCGACGAACGTCCCAACATCATTCTGATCATGGCCGACGACCTGGGCGTCGAAGGGCTTGGCTGTTACGGCGGCACCAGTTATGCCACCCCCAATCTCGATCGCCTGGCCGGTGAAGGCCAGCTGTTCACGCATGCCTATGCCCAGCCGCTGTGCACCAATACCCGCGTGCAACTGATGACCGGCAAGTACAACAACCGCAACTGGAAGTACTTCGGCATTCTCGATCCACGCGAACGCACGATCGGCCACTTCATGCAGCAGGCCGGTTATCAAACGTGCATGGCCGGCAAGTGGCAACTGCAAAGCTACGACCCGCCAGACTACCCCGGTGCCCAGATGCGACGCGATACAGGCATGAAGGTCGAAGACGCTGGCTTCGATACGTACAACATGTATCACAGCGGCCACACCGAACTGAAGGGTTCGCGCTACGCCAACCCCACGCTCAACATCAACGGCACCCTGCACGAAGCGATCGACGGCAAGTACGGCCCCGACCTGTGGGTCCACTTCATTAACGACTTTGTTCGCGAGGCCAGCCAGAAGGACAAACCTTTCTTCGTCTACTACCCGATGGCTTTGCCCCACTGGCCGATGGTGCCAACGCCTGATAGTAAGGAGTGGAGCGACCCCAGTCGCCGCCTGGAAGAGGATACCCGCTACTTTCCCGATATGGTGGCCTACGTCGACAAGTGCGTCGGGCAGATCGTCGCCAATGTCGATGCGTTGGGCCTGAAGGATAACACGCTCATTCTCTTCTACAGCGATAACGGTACGAACACGAAGATCACTTCGCAAACCGAAAACGGACCCGTCGTCGGCGGCAAAGGACTGACGACCGATGCCGGCACGCACGTTCCGCTGATTGTGCGGTGGCCAGGTCATATTGCCCCAGGCAAAAGCGACAGCCTGGTCGACTCGACCGACTTCCTGCCGACCCTGTTGGATGCTGCCCAGCGGAAGCAGCTTACCCCTGGCGGCATCGACGGCATCAGCTTCTATTCGCAACTGATCGGTCAGGCAGCGGATGCTCGGCCATGGGTTTTCTGTCACTACGATCCACGACCTGGCTGGGACAAGGATCAATTCGCCCACGTGCGATTTGCCCGCGACAAACGCTATAAGTTGTACGACGACGGCAAGCTGTTCGACGTCCCAGCCGATCCGCTGGAACGTAGCCCGCTTGATCCGGCACACGAACCAGCCGCTGCTACGGCTGCTCGCCAAGAGCTGGGAACCGTGCTCGCTCAGATGAGCAACCCCGAGCCAGCCCCGCGTGATCCGCTGCACTTCACGGCGACCAGGCAAACCGAGTTCGTCCCGGCCGGTAGCAAACTGGAAGTGGTTTACCAAGGAGGAACATTCACCGAAGGTCCGACCGTGGCGGCGGACGGAGCGATTCTGTTTAGCGACGTGCGGGAAAGCAAGACACTGCGATACGATCCGAAGACCGGAAAGACGACCATCTTCCGAGCCGATTCGAATAACTCCAACGGCATGATGCACGATGCCCAGGGACGCCTGCTTTCGTGCGAAGGAGCCGGCGGAGGCCCGCGTCGCGTTTCGATTCGTTCGCTCGATGGGGAAGTCACCACGGTGGTCGACAACTGGCAAGGGAAGCATTTCCACAGCCCCAACGACGTGGCGATCGCCCCTAATAGCACCGTCTACTTCACCGATCCGCGTTACGGCGGGAACTCGCCGAAGGAGATCTACTTTGAAGGCGTTTATCTCGTCCGCGATGGCAAAGCGATCGTTGCCAGCGACAAGGTCGAGCGTCCCAACGGCATCTTGATCTCGCAGGATGGCAGCACGGCGTACGTGGCCGATAACAACAACGAGTTTGGCGGGGCCCGCTCGCTGCTGAAGTTTGTGATTGAAAAGGATGGCACCTTCGGCCAGTCGACCAGGCTGTTCGACTTCGGCATGGGACGCCGCGGCATCGACGGCATGGCGATGGATACCGTGGGGAACATCTACGCCACCGCCGGTAGTGGCATCGACGCTGGCGTCTATATCTTCAGCCCAACCGGCGAGCAGTTGGCCAAGATCCGCGTGCCTGACCTGCCGACGAACTGCATCTTCGGCGGACCGAGCGAGCCAGGTGCGTTGTACATCACCGCCCAGACCGAGCCAGACGCGCAAGGCAAAACAAGCTTCGGCCTGTTCCGTATTCAACTGGCGACGAAGGGTTATCAAATCTTTCCACCGGCGGCGGCAAAGGAGTGATCGACGCGGCTTCTTTCAGGAGTACGGCTCATGAGCTATTGCCACATGTTTTACGCGGTCGATCTGGATCAGCTGCGGCGGATTGCCGGATCGCAGGATCGGGAGTTGTACGACCGCATTGCGGCGGAGTGCGACTCGTTGGACGGAGCGGAAAAAAGTGCGCTGAAGCGGATTATCCAAGGCCGCTGCGAGCACAAAGAAGGGGACGAGTACCTGTATGGGTACGCGCTGAAAGCCTTGTGCGAGCACATCGGCGAGATGATCGGTGACGACGTGGCTGCCATTCGCGATCATCCTTACCAATCAAAATTGATTGCCAACGGCCCGCCGATCGACATTCCTTACACGACCGACGACTTCCCCGAAATCGGCTACCTCGCGCCGGACCAGTTGCAACAGGAATACGACCTGGCGACCAAGACCAGGCCCAAAGCGAAGTGGACGCTTGTGGGCTTCATGCTGCGTAAACTCAGCGGAGGGGTCATCGGTCGTGAACCCAACGCTGAAGAGATCGCCGAAGACATGCAGGCCTACGCCGAGACGCTGAAGGAGTGCCTGGACAAGCAGCGAGGGCTCGTTTCCTTTCGGCATTGATGCCGCTGCGGAAGCGAGCGCGCACACATCCTGTCCCCTCGCCCCTGCGCACAAGAGGGTTAGGTTGAGGGGTTTCTGCGCGAGATGAATGCACATGGCAAACACACACCCAAGAAGACTTGAGGGTGGCACCCGGAAGCTTTTTACTGATGTGCCGTAGGGTGTGAGTAGCGCAGCGAATCGCACCAAGCAGCGCCTTCACGCATACCAATCAAAATAGAGACCGCATTCGGTGCGAAACGAGAGCATCGCGTTCGTGAGAACGTAACATTCACGAACGCGTAACATTCACGAACGCGTAACATTCACGAACGCGTAACGCTCACGAACGCAATCTTCTGCCAGCCCCAACGGGGCGACCGTTAATAGCCAGGGGCGGAAGCCCCTGGTACCCGTGTCACAAACCATGAGTCCTAAGCCCCAAGGGGGCGGCCGAGTGCGCGCAGCATTTCGGCCGCCCATTCAGGGCTTAAGATGTCTTTAATTCGATCACTTTCCAGGGGTTTCCACCCCTGGCTATGAACGGTCGCTCCTTTGGATCTGACGAGTCAGGGTGGTCCGCGCTCGCTGGCTTCGGATGATATTCCCGACAACACCCCGGGGGCCACGCCCAAGTCCGCTTGGGCGTACTCTTCGATGGGTTGAACGGATGGTTTGCGCGGGTCTGCTGTGGTGGCTCCACTCGCACGCCCACGCGGACGTGGGCATGGCACCCGGATGGTTGATTCGGTTTTGCGTCGTTCGGTTTTCAGTAGCTTCTTCAGCCGTTTGAGTTCGCTCTCTTGGCGGTCGATCACCTTCAGGTGATACGTGATCCACTTGAAGGCCTGGTCGAGATGTTTGCCGGTGGGGACGGGGATTCCGTCGACTGCTTTGCCGGCCCATGTGGGAAGTGTCGGCTTCTGGGGACGTTGGGGTTGCGGCGGTCGTTTGGGCCGTTGTTGGGTCGCCGCAGGCGGCGCTGGGGTTCGTACGGGGAAGCTGAAGTCAGGCATCACGCGGACGCATCCTTGGGAGGACGCTTCGCCGGTGGCACCATCTTCGGCAGAGGGTTGCTTGGGCAACTGCTGTTCCGCCCAGCCCAGCTTCCCGACGACGTCGGCCGGGATTTCGACGAGTGTTCCGCACGACGAACACAAATAAACCTTCCCCGCGCGCACGAAGGCCTGCGGAAGGTTCTCTGGCGAGAACGTTCCGTCGGGATTCGGTTGTGCGCTGGGTGAAGACATTGGGGGAATACTCGTGATGGTGTGCGTTTCAGGGAAGCGTCCCTGCGTGAGATTTAGTTATAGATGAACACGTGAACACATGTCCAGTATTTTTCTGAAAAAGTTTTTCCGGAGCGTGTGGCACTGCCTAGATGAAGACACAAACAAACACTTCGAGTTCTTTCTCGATGGCCGTCTTACAGAGTCCTTGCAGTCGCTCGGCGGATGATTTGGTTAACAGGTCACGAGCGTACTGCGAATCGGTACCGCTGAATTCTGTACTTGCCTGAATCCATCGTTCGAGCAAGGCATCGGTTACCGTTAGCTCGGCAATGGCTTGGGTGGCCGAACTTGTATAGGTCAGGATGAACGGACCCTCTGCTTCGTCTATGGCCATGAATAGCTCGGATGCGCCCACTTCTTCGACCAGGTCGAAATCATCTCCGCTGGCACAGGCAGCCAGAAAGGAGAAGTCATCTTGGTTAAGATTCTTAAGTTTCACGATGGCAGGCATCGCCGCTTCGATGTTTTCCTGGCGTTCCTCATCCATGGTGCTGATCGCCTCGGCCAGTTCTTGTATTTGAGCCTGCGTACATGCGTAGTAGTCGAAAAGTTGCGACATCGCGGTTCCAATTGATGACAAGTAATGTTCCGTGTCGCGGGTCAAATCCCTGTCCCCGCTTCGCGAGTTACCATTTTCGGTCGAGGAGCCAATTGATAAGTAGGCCAATCGGAATCATCAACGCGAATAGAAGTATGAATCCAAAGAAGAATGCGGCGGGAATCGCAATGAAGATTGGGACCCCTTGCGATTTCATCCATAGCGTTAAGGATATCCAAATCGCCAAGTGGGCAACGTACCCGAATAGTTCTACTGGTTCGATCCTCATCTCAGATCCCGCATCACAAAAAAAGCTACCGAGCAAACTGCTCGGTAGCTTTTGTAATGTACACCGTTTCTGGTCGTCAGGCGATTAATATGCTCGTGGCGTGACGCGGCCTTGGACTCGGCTGGGCAGGCCTTGGATACGCAGGAAACCTTCGGCGTCGTCTTGGTTGTAGCTGCCGCCACCTTCCATGGTGGCGATGCCTTCGTCGTAGAGGCTGAATTCG
Organism: Blastopirellula marina; assembly: GCF_002967715.1. Lineage (NCBI taxonomy): Bacteria > Pseudomonadati > Planctomycetota > Planctomycetia > Pirellulales > Pirellulaceae > Blastopirellula > Blastopirellula marina. The sequence continues at coordinate 789,720 of NZ_PUIA01000016.1, read as the reverse complement.
CTGGAGCGGCTGGCGACGATAACGTTGCCTTTGTAGAGCTGCAGCGTTACTTCGCCGGTGCACTTCTGCATGGCGTTGTGGATGAAGGCCAGCATCGCGTCCATCTTGGCGTTGTACCAGAAGCCGTTGTAAACGTCTTCGGCGACGATCGGCTTCAGCTGGTCACGCAGGTGGATCAGGTCGCGGTCCAAGGTCAGCTGCTCGACGTTCAGCAAGGCATCGTACAGGATGGTCATGCCTGGGGCTTCGTACACGCCGCGGCTCTTCATGCCGACGAAGCGGTTCTCGACCATGTCGATCCGGCCGATGCCGTTACGGCCGCCGATTTCGTTCAGCTTGGTGACCACTTCCAGCGCGGTGCACTTCTCGCCGTTGACGTGGGTGGGGACCCCCTTCTCGACCTTGATGGTGACGGTCTCGGGCTTGTCCGGTGCTTCTTGAGGGCTGACAGTCATGCCGAAGTCGACCAGCTCGACACCGTTGACGTTCAGGTCTTCCAGCTCGCCAGCTTCGTAGCTGATGTGCAGGCAGTTCTCGTCGCTGCTGTAGGGCTTGGCGGTCGAAGCTTTGACCGGGATGTTCTTTTCGTTGCAGTAGGCGATCAGTTCGGTGCGGCCTGGGAAGGCGTCGCGGAACTTCTTGATACGCCAAGGAGCGATGACCTGCACGGTTGGGTCAAGGGCTTCGGCGGCCAGCTGGAAGCGGCACTGGTCGTTGCCTTTGCCGGTCGCACCGTGCGCGTAGGCGTCGGCACCGACTTCCTTGGCGACTTGCAGGCAGAGCTTCGAGATCAGCGGGCGAGCGATCGAGGTACCCAGCAGGTAGATCGATTCGTACTTGGCTTGCCACTGCAGAACGGGGAAAGCGAAGTCGCGGCACATTTCTTCACGGCCGTCGACGATGCGAGACGATACAGCGCCGCAGTCCTTGGCTTTCTGCAGAATGGCCTGACGGTCCTCGCAGGGCTGCCCCAAATCGACGTACACGGCATGCACATCGTAACCTTCGTCTTGCAGCCATCCCAAAATGACCGACGTATCGAGACCCCCAGAGTAAGCAAGAACACAGCTAGGCATTTTTGATGCTCGCAAGCGAATGGACCATGAAGTGAAGTAAAGAACGCCCCAACCTCAATTCTTGTCCCCTCGCCCCAGCAGGGAGAGAGTTACGGTGAGGGGGCGAACCAGGCATACGCTTTCCCCTAACCAAGTAGAGAAAGCCCCGGAACAAGAGGTTTATTTTCAGCTAGGGGGGCCGTGGTGACAAGGGGCCGTTTTGACGAGTTTTCACCTTGAAGAGTGCCCCCTATCTGGTATTTTTGGGCCAGCCTAGCCCCCGCTCCTCGTGCCGATATGACGACGAATGAACCAGAACCAGCCTGAGAGTCCGCAGACCGAGATCAACCCATGGGAAAGCACTGTGGTCGGCGAGACTTACGTCGATACCGGTCCTAACCCGCTGCAGCCGTCGGCCATGCTTTTGTGGACGTGCATCGTCTGTTCGATGGTGGTGAAGGGGTTTTTGATTTGGAAATCGATTGCGTCCGATCCGTTTTTCATGGTGAAGCTACTCAGCTACGGGCTGCCTGAACTGGCCATGGCCGCGCTGATGGGGCTGGGAATCGCCATGCTGGTGCATGTGATCTTTCGCCAGCGATTTGCCCAAATGATGCCGGGGCACTGGCGGTTGATCGTCTTCGGGTTGACACTGTCGCTGGAAACAGGCGTGGGGATCATCAACTCGGTGGCTGGCGGGTCGTGGGATTTAAGCACGGCCATTTCCATCCAAGCAATCACCTTAGGCGTGCTGACCATGGTTTTCTACGCGGCCGTTTTATGGACAACCAGCGAGGGGCCTAGGTGGAGGACTTACGCGGTTTTGAGTGTCCTGGCTTCGGCGTTCATGATTTCGAGAATCGTTACCCGCCTGATGGCGACAGCAGCGGATCAGGCATACGTCCACGAAACCATAGCCGGCCTGGGGATTGCGACGCTGCTGTTGCACTTTGCCCTGCTGGTTGTCCTGGTTGTGGGAGTGATTTTGGATTGGCAGCGAAAGATCCCTCGCGACATAAACCATTACCTGGGCGTTTACCTGGTGAGTATCGTGCCGTTCCTGGCCGGGTTCATCGATCGATTCGTCGAACGGCTGATGATCTACAACAGTATGTAAGAAGAATCGATGCGTGTGGCGCGCGATGCGAGGTTGCTATGGATCGGCTTGGGGATTGGCCTGTCTCAAGTCGTCGCGATTCCGCTGATCAACTTCGCCGTGCGATTGATGCCGCGGGGAGGCGCGTTTTAAAGCCTGACGCGTGTCAGGCTTTAGGTGGGTTCACCGCCGCTTCGGCCAGGTCGGCTTTCAGCCAGCGATACAGGCCCCAGATGCAGACCAGGATCACCGCGATGATGCCGAACATCCAGGCATAGTTCGCGAGCCACTGCGAGAAGCCAACGATGCCCAGCGTTGCCGTTCGCAGCAGGGGCTGTTCGTAGTACTTGCTGGCGAACTTTTGATCGAGGTCTTCGTCGGCGGCGGACCAGGCGATTTCGTCGGCCTCGATCTGGGCGAACTTCTTATCGGCCTGCTTCACGGCCACCGATAGATCTTTCTGTAGCTTCTGCAGCGTGGTGTTATGCTGAAGCTCCATCGCCTTTTCGGCTTTGGCGTAGTAAGCGGCCGCGGCCCCTTCCTGATCGCTGGCAAGGATCGTGGCGCGAAGGTAGGCCTGGGCAGCGAGCATGTTGGCATCGCGACCTTGGGTCATCAGCAGATCGCCGAGGGCTTCCAGCAGAATGGGCGAATCGTAATGACCAAACCGCATCATCCCCAGGATGCCCGTGATTGCCTTTTGGGTTTCCTCCGGCCGACTCGTGACAGACCAGTCGAGATGTTCCGCAAGAAACGTGGCGAAGTTCTGCTTGTCGTCGGTAGCCAGAGGAAGCCCTTGGTTGCCGGCGGCACGCTGCTGCAAGAGGTACTCGACCAACAGCTTCTGGTAGATCTCGCGGCCAAAGTGGGCGTCGGAATTGATCTCGATTGCCTTGTCGATGTGGACGAGCCCTTCTTCCAGATGGCCGGCATGAATGAGGAAGGTCCCCAGGTTCGCCTCCGACTCGTAGACCGACTCGCTGGAGAAGCGGCGGATCTTTTCGTAGATCGTTTCAATGGCTTTGTCCTGCTGGCCGAGCTTGTCGTAGGCGACGGCGATGTCGTCGTAGTCCATCGGAGTGCGTTCATCGACCGGCTTGGCCAGGCGGTTTTCGATTCGCCAGCGATAGTAGGCATCGCTATGCCGCACGAAATCACCCACGATCAATTCGTGGGTATCGGGAAAGCGGTAACGTTCCTGCTCGAGCGTATCGCTATCCCATAAACAAGCGCAGGTACAAGCAGGACAGAGAAGTGTCAGCAGAACGACTAAGAAAGCAGTGAGTCGCATAAATCACCTACGGCGCGAGGAGATGAGATGGGTCCAGCCTACCAGGGTGACGAAGATCAGGGGAAGAAAGATTTCGATTTGGGGAAAAGTTTCTGTTAGAGTGTTCGCTTTCTGATTCCCACTTGCCTGATGACATGATGCCCGAACCGAACAGCGAAACGCCCCCTGCCCCAGGCAATCCGTATGCTGCACCCCAGGCGGAAACTGCTGACGTGGTGACAACGGAGATCGAACCGCCGATGGTCGTCCGCTGGCAGTACCCGTGGATCGGGGCGGGCGTTGCGGTTCTGACCAAAGTGATTCTAATGGCAGTGCTCGATACGAACTTGTCGAGCATACCACTTTACGTGTTTGGAAATCTCTACCAGGCGGCCAACCTGGCGATAGGTGGCATGGGTGCCGGGATCGTCGTCGATGCCCTGCGGCAGGGGAAGTTCTCGAAGCTAATGCCGGGGCACTGGGTCATGATGATCGTGCTTGCTACGTTCACTTCGCAGTTGACCGGGGAAATCTGGCAACAGATCGAAACAGGTTCGCTGGGCAGTATCCGTTCGTCATCGTGGTACTGGGTCACGTTGTTGGTCGATTGCAGCATGATGGCCCTCTTCTTCCTGCCGGTGGCCTGGACGACGACCGAGCCACTTCGCTGGAAGATCTTCGCATGGCTGTGCCTCATCGTTTCGTTGATGACGCTGATTCAGTTACCGCTGATTCCGTTTCTCGAAAATAATCACTTCGTCAACCGAATCGCCTGGCTTGGCCATATGGCTCGTACTCTTGGCGGGCCTGGGCTGATCGTTGTTCTGCTCTTGTTGTTCATCATCGAATATGTTTTTGACAGGGCACGCGTCAGAACACGTGATGGCTACCACTGGCTGGGCATCTATGGTCCCTGCGTCCTTGTGCTGATTCTGGCCGCTATGGCGGGGGCATTTTCGTGAATTCTAATCCGTTTCAATCGCCGGTCCTTCCAGAGACCGAACCTCCTTCAAACGGTGCGCAGCCATCGCTGGCGCTGCTTGTTGTGTGCCTGGTGATTGGCAACGTGGTTAACTTCGCCACTTCGTTCTCGTTCTACTTCGATCCCGAATACTCACTGGCAGCTCGACTGGGCTGGCTTCCTGCCGATCTTTGCTATGGCCTTATCTACAGTCTTGGATTGACACTTCTAATTCATGCGTTGTATTACCAGAGACTTTTTGACTTGATGCCGGGACACTGGCGGCTGATCACCTACCTGGGAATGTTCAGCGAGTATGTCTCGGAATACCTGCCATGGATCGTTATCTCGATCTTGCTCGCAATTTTCGTACTCAACAGCCGTGAATCGGAGAACTGGAAGCTGCATACCTGGTTGTGCATTCTTGTGTATCTGGCCGACTACGGCGCACAGCACTTGTCGCTGAGTTTACAAACCATGTCGGTCGATGATGCGGTTTTGATCACTACGCAATATGCCGCACTCTGGTACGCTCTTTTAGGCGTCAACTGGGTGATTTATGTGGCGAACTTTGTGATCGTTCTCGTCATGATCATGGCAATCCGCAAGGACATTCGCCAGGAAGTGGTTCGCGATACCTATCACTATCTGGGTTTGGCTCTGATAGTGATCACACCGACATTGCATAATGCCTATACCTATGTTCTCCAAAGCCAATTGGGTGTTTGAGATTTCGCCACGACAGTAATTACCGCAGTTGCCTGGGTAATTTAGGCGCAAGAAAGAAGTCTCTAGAGCAACGAGCCCCGGTGGATTGCCGCAATGAAGGACTATTGCGAAGCCTAATTCGAAAAAGATCCCCAGGAAAACGCCGAAACTTGCTATTAATAAAACCGTTGACGGCAAGATTTCGCGCGAGACTCCGGCTCGCGTTTTTGCAGAAACATGGTCGACGTTGGCGGGAAAGTTACTTGGCCTGAAGTATCGAACGTGAGGTTCAGAAAAAAAGGCTGGCCGCATTGCTGCGGCCAACCTCCGGCCTGCCCCGAGGAAGTCGTGGGACAGATACGTACCACCTCGAAGCGGCCTAACGCATCGTGGGCAATCTCGCGATTTCTCGACAGAGATCTCGCGGGATGCTTGATCGTGATGAGAGCGCTGAATCCCATGTTCGGATCGTTCCCCTGGCACACAAGTGCCTGGGGAGCTTCTTCATTTCAATTAAATGAACTGCCCCGAAGCAAACACGGTTTGAACAACACTTCACGAGCATGTTATTCGTGAGAATCAAAACAGCAACGTGACTGCTGATCAGTTGAAAAGGGGTGGGTGTGGCGAGAATCGACATCCATTAGATGCAATTCGATAAGGTGGGAGGAGTAACGTCTCGCTGGTGAATCGGAATTTCTTCCATCAACAGCTGGGCGATAAATTGGATCGCGTTGTTGGCGTTGATCATTTCGACCGGATCGAGTTCGCGGCCGAGAGTAAGGAACGATTCAATCTTAGCCGTTACGAGTTCAGCGAACTCGTTCGAACTGGAATCGATCTCCAGAGATTGCTCAGAAAAGGCGTACTTCTTGTGGATTGCAAATCGCAATCTCAATACCGCGAGCTTGGCAGGGATAGCGCTCGCTTCTGGAAAGCCATGGAGCCCAAGCTTATCGGACAGACACTTGATGGCCTGTAGGGTGGATATGCTCTTCATCTAACATTACATCTTCCCCTGTCCCGGGATTCTGTGAATATGCCAGTCTTTTGCGTTACACAGAAGATCGGTCATCTTCCTGTCGCAGTCAAACGACCCTCAGCCAAAAAATAGGTAAAACATGTGAAAAACCCACTAAGCAAACTACGTAGCCCCGGTGAGGGGAGATTGCCGCATTATGTTTCCTTACGCTCACATTATGAGCGTTCTCGTAAGAAAAGATACGAATTGAATTTACGCAGCCCTGCTTACTTCCTGTGGAGTAAGAGTAACTATCGCGAGACACCTGCTCGCTGCTGATTCGATCGTGATACGAAACCGAGTTCCCCCCACACTATCTATGGCAACGACCAACGGCGTGAGGCTAAGGATCTTTACACGCATGGTGAATGGTCGCGCTGTTGATCAGCATACTGGCCGTAAACACCAGACCTCTGGTCATGGCCACGTTTGAGCGATTACAGGTCATTCGCCCGCAGGTCGGCGAGCTTCGCGGATAGCTTCTGCTTGAAATCGGCCACTACGTCCTGGTACTGCGGATCATTGGCCAGGTTGGTGACCTGCTTCGGGTCTTTCTCCATATCGAACAGCTCGATGCCGCCGGTGCCATCTTCCTTGTACTGAATGAACGCCCAGCGGTCGGTTCGCAGCAGGAAGCCTTGTTGTATCGGCGAGACGTTCAAGATTTCTTCGTGAACGCTGGCGCTGGGGTCTTTCAGCATCGGCGTGATGTCTTTCCCTTGCAGCCGGCCTGGTACTTCCAGTCCGCAGAGCGCGGCGGTGGTGGGGTACAGGTCCAATAGCTGCGCGAGCGAGTGGCACACGGCAGGCTTTTGCCCAGGCACTTTGATGATCAGCGGAACGCTGGCCGACTCTTCGTGCAGGCTCACCTTCGCCCAGAAGTCGTGCTCGCCCAGATGAAAGCCGTGGTCGCTGGTGAAGATGACGATCGTGTTGTCGGCCTGGCCACTTGCTTCCAATGCATCCAACACCTTACCTACCTGGGCGTCGAGAAACGCGACCGCGCCGTAGTATCCGCCGACCGCTTTCTTCTGGCGGCGAATGTCCATCTTCATGTTCTTGCTGGTCTTGTAGTTGATGCCCATCTTGGGAATGTCGTCCCAGTCGCCGGGGACTTTCTCGGGCAACTGCTGCTTCGCGTACGGCTTGTAAGGTTCCATGTATTTCGCAGGAGCCACGAACGGCACGTGCGGACGCACAAAGCCAACGGCCAGAAAGAACGGCTTGTCGGCTTTCGCGTGCTGCTGGATGAGTTCGACTGCCTTCTTGGCTGTCTTGCCATCGCTGTGGACCTCGTCGTCGCCGTCGGCCTCGACCACCACGAACGTGTTGCCGCCCACCGCAGGCTTCTTGCCGTCGGGGTTGTTCTCGAGCGTTTCGCCGTCGCCTGGGGCTTTCCATTCAGGGCCGGGGCTGTTGAAACGTTCGACCCAGCACGCGGGATCGTCGGCACCGTTACCCCCTTCTTCAATTCCGCCTGGGACACCCATGTGAAAGATCTTGCTGACGCGAGCGGTGTAGTAGCCACTGCTGCGAAAGTGCTGCGGCCACATGGCTCGCTCGCCAATCTGCGGACGAGGACTCACGTAACCAAACACGCCGGTCGCATGCGGGTAGTAGCCAGAAAGAAACGACGCTCGGCTGGGCCCGCAGTAAGTCGCATTGCAATAGGCACGCGTGAATCGTGTCCCCTGCGCTGCCAGGCGATCGATGTTCGGCGTTTGGCTGACTTGGTTTCCGTAACACGACAATGCGGTTGGCGTGAGGTCGTCGGAAATGATGAACAGCACGTTCATCGATTTGTCGGCCGCATCGCACAGCGAAACGAGGAGCAGAACAAACAGCAGCGCGTTCAGGCGAGTCATCAGCAGGCGTTCCTTGGCAGGGAGGTTTCGCGTCTTAGGGGGAGGCAGGGTCTATTGTAACCGCCATGCGCGAAATTGCACGACACTGATATTCTCTACTTCTCACTGAAAATCGCTTGAGAGGTGTGTGCCCTTCCAATAAGCTTTGCTTGCCTATCCCTACGGGACACCTGTCAGCACGCGTGATTCTTGATGAACGACTCGGCATTACCCGAAAACAATCCCTTTGCTTCTCCCAGCGTGGAAGGAAGTTCGCCTGATGAGGCAACGCAAGACCAAGGGATCCGTTCCTCAGTGCTGGCTATCGGTCTGGTCACGGCGGCTATCCTCGAGGCGACCATTGTCTACGCTCGTTACGCGAACTACGATGCCCCGGCAAGTACCAAGCTAGGTTCGATGGTACTGTTTGTTATGGAGGCAATCGCGGCCGGATTGGGGTTTGCTATCCTGCTGGACTACGTGTTCAAGAAGCGAGTCGACCAGTTTCAACCGGGACACTGGCGGCTGATGGTCTACGGCATCGGATTGATCGGCGCTTTGGTGATGCTGCCGTGGAGTGATCTCGACGAATATGGCTTAACAGAATTCGTCTGGCAGCCGGAACGATTTCGTACGAATTATGCCCGCGACATCTTGGGGGTCATACTCTTTGGCTGGATTCTTCTCACGACACGCGAGGTGGGGACATGGAAGATGTACGCGTGGCTTTCGCTGGCCAGTTTCGCGGCGTCTGTATTGATTGCTCTGGTGGGCCTCTTTTCAAGTTCGAATCAAGATATTTGGACGATGACGGCCCTGATTCTTATGCTCGCCTCGTTCGCAATTCCTGTTATCTCTCTCATTGCAATGTTCGTGGGGATCGTCCTTGATAAACAGAATGGAGTTCGACGAGATCGATACCATTGGCTCGGCATCTTGTTTCCGTTTATCGACTTCCCTTTGTTGCTGGTCGTCCAATTCGCCAAGGACATGTATTTGCTCCAGAGCTATTCGAACTAGCCGATCGGCGCAACGTGCCGGCTAGTTTACATTGCCCCCTCGCTTAAGATCGCTGCCAGCCCTTCGCGGTAGCTGGGGTACTTTGGTTGAAAGCCCAGTTCGGTGACTAGCCGTTGGTTGCTCATCTTGCGGTCGGAGCCTGCTCGGAGGGCGGCTGGGGAGTTGGGGTCTGGCTCTTCGAAGGTGGGCTCGGGGGCGTGCAGCAGCCGGGCGACTTCTCGGTAGTAGTCGCGGCGATCGACGGGACTGCCGTCGCTGACAATATATAAAGGTGAAAACGTCTCGGCGTCGGCTGCCAGGCGGATGGCCTGGACGGCGTCGTCGACGTGGATCAAGTTGAGCGCGCCTCCACCAGGGGCGGGAATGGGCTTGCCGGCCTGGATGTCGGCTGAACGCGGGATCCGCTTGGGACCGTAGATGCCAGCCATCCGCAGGATGACGCTGCGCTGCGACCACACCGGATGGCTGCGCAAATGGTGTTCGGCCTGCAGAAATGCTTTTCCGCCAGGGCGAGCCGGGTCGCACGGAGTTTCCTCGTCAACCGTTTGCCCCTCGGCATCTCCGAAAACGCCGGTCGTGCTGACGAAGATCAGCCGCCGGGTCGTTTCGGGCAGATGCTCGAGGACGCTGTTGAGACCTTCGGCATAGACATCTTCCCGCGAGGCACCACTGCCGGCATCGTAGCCGACGGCGAAAACGACGGTGTCCGCTTCTGGCAAGCTGCGTAAAGTTTCCGGGCGGGTGACGTCGGCGATTTTCGCGCGGTAGCCCTGCTGTTCAAACTGTCGGGCTCGATCCTGGGACCTTGTCGTAGGGAAAACCACATCGCCGGCAGCGTGAAAAGCGGCGGCCAAAGGGATTCCGACATAGCCACATCCAATGATCATTCTTGAGCGTGTTGGCAACGATTTTCCTTCCTAAACGGAGTAGTCCAGGCAAACGCTAAACTCTGACGGGCTTGACGTTTCTGACAATTCTAACAATTCCAAAGCGAGACTACCAAAGTGGTTCGGGGTTGACTAACATGGTGGTAGGAATGCGGTGACAGCAATGCCTACCGAAGTTGGCCCCACCTTCGGCACTAGCCACCAAGAACGTGACAAACTCTTGATCGTATTCCTAGAATAAAACCGAACCCCGATACGACCCCTACGTATTTGAGGTTATCAGTTGAAGTTCTAAAGGGCACATCATGAAACAACGGATCCTCCCCTCCTCTTATCTTTCCGGTAGCGTGGCAGCATCCTTCCGAAAATTTCTGATCGTCTGTGGTTTGATCTTGTGCATGCCGCTTTTGGCCCAAGCACAGGACAAGGGCGCTCCCCAAACTCAACGCACGGCCCACTTCGCCGAGATTCTGACCGGAGACGCTCCGGATAACGTTGCCGATCTGCGTTCGATGGAACAGCAGATTCAATCGGTGAGCAAAAAAGCATTGGCCGCGACTGTTGGTGTGATTGTCGGCCCGGCCCAAGGTTCGGGCGTGATCGTTAGCGAAGACGGACTGATCCTGACCGCTGGCCACGTGATTGGTGCCCCCAACCGCGACGTGACGATTATTCTGAACAACGGCAAGCGCGTGCAGGGGGTGACCCTGGGCACCGACCGCAGCATCGATTCCGGTGCGATTCAAATCACCACGCCTGGTAAGTACGACTACCTTCCCATTCGCCAGGCCAGCGGCCTGCGCGAAGGAGAATGGGTTTTGGTGATGGGGCACGCCGGCGGGATCGTGAAAGATCGTTTGCCGGCCCTGCGACTGGGACGAGTACTGGCTTCCAGCCGCGACGTGATTGCCACCGACGCGACCCTGGTGGGTGGCGACAGTGGCGGCCCACTGCTTGATATTCAAGGCAACGTGATCGGCATCAACAGCCGCATCGGCAACCGAATCACGGCCAACTTACACGTTCCTTCCACACGCTACCTCGAAGACATCGAACGACTGAAAAAGTCGGAAGTCTGGGGTCGACTGGGAGGAACGCAACCTTATTTAGGTGTACGTTGTGAGTCTGACCGGCAGGAAGTCGTTGTCACACACGTCACCCCGGGTTCCCCGGCAGCAGTAGCGGGAATCCAAGAAGGGGACGAGATCTTGCAGCTCAACGAGCGCAAGATCGGAACCTTCGATGATTTGAAGCTGATGGTAAATCAGTATTCTCCGAGCGATCGCATTAAGGTACGGATACGGCGCAGCTCGGGCAGCGTAATTACTCTTGAAGTTGAACTTGCAGATCGTCGCGAGTTGGACCGGAACTAGAGTAACCCTGGGAAGAAACAGGCTTACAGCCACTTATTTGCCTAGAGTATCACTAGAGTAAGCACAGCCTTGCTGCTGGCTTGCCAACCGTACCACCTTTCGACGAAACAACGGAGTGACCACATGCCCCGGTTTCGTTTGAATACTTTGCTGTCCTTTTCGGTCATGGCGACTTTGTCATTGGCGCTAGTAGCCCCGACACCGGTCATCGGCCAGGTTTTTGAAAGCGACGGCATCGCGATGCGTTTCATGAAACGCGTCCACCAGCGCAGCAGCAGCGAAGTTCTGGGTGCGTTCAACTCGGTGGTGAGCCATACCCGCCGAGCGACCGTCGAACTCAAGCGTGGCGGCGAGCGCGTTGCCATGGGTGGGATTGTCGATCCCAACGGTTTGATCGTCACCAAGGCCAGCCTGGTAAACACCTACAACAACGATGCTCCTCTGGTCGCTGAACTATCCAACGGCGATCAATACCTGACGAGCGAAGTCGCCGCGATCGATAAAGAAAACGACCTGGCTCTGCTCCGCATCGATGGGAAGAACCTGCCGGTGATGGAGATCGCCCAGACCAATAAGCTGTCGCTGGGCAGCTTGCTGGCCACGGCCGGTCTGGCCGAAGAGCCGGTCGCGATTGGCGTGTACGGTCTCGATCCGCATAAGGTCGACATGAAGAACGCCATGCTGGGCGTGATGCTCTCGCGTGAGCCTGGCCCGGCAACGGTCGACATGGTGGTCGAAAAGAGTGCCGCCGCCAACGCCGGCATCCTGGCCCAGGACATCATCGTTTCACTCAATGACCTGGTCATCGATTCTGGCAGCCAATTGATCGAAACGGTTCGGACCTTCGAGCCAGGCGATTCGCTTCGCGTGAAGCTGATGCGAGCCGACAAAGAAGTTTTGCTGAGCGTCGTGCTGGGGGAATGGGTTGCCGGTCCGAACCAGGCTCGTCACGAGTTCCAGAATCACCTGGGAGGCGAACTGAGCACGCGTCGTAGCGGCTTCCCTTCGGTCTTTCAGCACGACAGCTACTTGCAGCCTGAGCAGTGCGGTGGACCGGTCGTTAACCTCGACGGCCAGGTCGTCGGGCTGAATATCGCTCGTGCTGGCCGCGTGGCTACCTACGCGATTCCTGGCTCGGTGTTGTCGGAATCGATCGCCAAGATGCTGTCCGCAGCTGGAGCGACGAAGAATCAAGACCTCGTCCAATCGCGTCTGAGTGCCAAGCCGGTGATCTCTGAAAATGATGAATCTGCCCTGGCACCTGGCGAGACCCGCTGGATTCCACGCGAGACGTCGAAGTAGAATAGGGAAGTCCTAAGAGGATTACCCCAAACTACCAGCGAAGTTTTCAGTTAGAAGTGTTCCGCTACTACGGAAGCGGAACGCGACAAACTGAGCACCTTAGAATCAGGCTATCATGCAAGACAAACTAGCCGAGCTGCGCGAAACCCTTGCCGAACTGCAGCGAGAACTACGTGAAGTCGACCAACTAGACACCGACACCAAGTCGCGTCTGGAAGGGGTCATGGAATCGATCAACGACGCATTGCATCGTGAAGACACCGAGGCCCTGACCCACCCTTCGCTACGGGAAACGATCAACGAGCGGAACTCGCAGTTGGAAGACAACAGCTATCCTTCGCTTACTCGCATTCTGACCAACCTGGCCGATATTCTCGGCAATAGCGGCCTGTAGACATCTTGGCCTGGAAGCCACCAACCTGCGTGCTTTGACCTGGTAGGGCTTTTGCGGGACGCGCTCAAAAGTGGCTTCTGCAAGAACAGCCCAACCTGCGGCTTGCTATGCCAAGGCGATACTGCCCTGGCGGAGGCAACGAACCCGCGGATCTCCTTCTCGTGTAGCCAACACCCAGGGAGGATGCTATCCGCTAAACGGATTGTCGGAGTTGGTCGTCGGCTCAGGCATCTCCGTTCTGTCGGCCAGGCAATAGGTATGGTAAAGCACCGCGTACGAGGCACTCAGCCAGATGATGGCCGGCACGATACCAATCAAGCACAGCAGTAACCCGGCAATTCCAATCAGGATCGACATTCCCATCAAGCCGAACAAGATCCATTCGCGGCCGTCGGTTATGCGCCAGCTTTCCTTCATCGCATCGATCGCGCCCATCTTGCGATCGACAATCAGGTACTCCACGAAGGCTAGTTTCACCAACAAATAGAGCCCTGGCACAATCAACAAAAACAGGCCAATCACGACCAGGATGCCCTTCAGAAATCCTGCTCCCACTGCATTCAGATAATTGCGCGCAAACGCTCCGAAAATGTCGTTCAATGTGAATGGCTCGTACCGAGCCGCCTTAAGGAAGACCCACGACAACCCCATCGAGACCGGCGCTGCGACAAAGATAGAATAGACCTGCGAAAAGACCCACAACCCGATCGCCGTTTCTTGATCGGACGGAGATACAAAGTTATCGAGCTGATCCGCGGGAGCTCGCACGATCATACAAACCAGCGTGTACCCTAGAAACGGCCAGAAGCAAGCGGCCATCAACTCCCAGCCGACCTTGAGTGCCCCCATGCAAGTTCCATCGCACACCATCCCCGAGCGGTTACCAGGCATGACCGGGGCGCTGACGATTTCGGATTGAGGAGACGAAAAAGGGTTTTCCGGCTGCGGATCGCGGGAGAAGTCGCTTGTCAAAACTGCTTCCTTACAGGCAAACGCTCATTCTTTGAGTGTCGAAAATATTGTGACAACCAATACCGGCTACTTCCCGCCCAGCGAAATCAAGTGCGAGTAGGTTCGCAGGTACATCACGCCATCGGAAACCGAAGGCGTTGATTCGCTTCCTTCACCGAGGTTCGTTTCACCGAGAACTTCCAGGTTTGTATCGGCCGAGACAACCATCAGGTTCCCTTCTTCCGAAAGACAGAACAATCGGTTGCCGACGCGAATGGGTGACCCATAGTAGTTGCCGCCGATACGTTTCTGACCGAGCACCTTGCCGGTCTTGGCATCCAGGCAGCTAACAATGCCCTTGTCGTACCAGACAAAGACTTTGTCGTCGTAGGTAACAGGAGTCGGTACGTAGCTGGCCTGGCGCGAGAGACGCCACGCCAGTTTGGGTTGGCCACCGTTGGGATCGACCGCGCTGACGGTGTTGCCGCCCCCGCCTGAACCGCTGGAGCCGAGAATGAAGTCTCCTGCGATCACCGGCGACGAAACACTGCGCATGTTGAAGACCTGCTCGGCCCACAGTTGTTCGCCCGTTTCTGGATCGTGTGCGGCGATGCCATGAGCACTGCTGTTGGCGATCAGCACCTTCTTGCCATCTTTCATCTGGTAAACGCAAGGAACCGAGTAAGCGGCAACGTCGCTGTCTCGCTTGGTCTCCCACAGCTTCTCGCCGGTCTTGCGATCGAACGCCACCAGGCGACTGATTCCGATCGGTCGATCTTTCACCTTACGTTCGTCCCCTAATTGCATCAGAGAAATGACCAGCTTGTCTTCGAAGATCATAGGAGACGTGCCGAAGCCATGCTGGCTGACCCATGGTCCCAGGTCGACTTGCCAGGAAGGTTCGCCGTCGTGGTTCAACGCCACCAGTTGCGTGTGATCGTCATCGGCCCAGGCCACGTAGACATGCACTTCGTCCACGGCCGGGCTGCACGAGGCATAGCTGCTCTTGGTATGCAGATGACTGGCCGCGGCGGCGAACTCTTTCTGCCAGATGGTCTTGCCGGTCTTGGCGTCGAGACATTGAACGTACCGCAGCCCCGTATCGGGATCGGCGCTCATCAAAAAGACACGGTTGCCCCAGATTGTTGGGGATGAATGGCCAATGCCAGGCAACTTAACCTTCCAATTGAAGTCGGCCTCGGTCGGTGCCGAAGGAATGTTCGCGTCCGGCGCGATGCCTTCTCCGTTAGGCCCACGGAAACGTGTCCACTCTTGGGCGACGACGGAAGAAGCAACGACACTCGTCAAAACAACGGCGAGCATTAAGCGACATGTCGACATGGTTTTCTACCGAATAGAAAAAGGCAGGAATTCAGGAAGGAGCAATCGCCTTCGATGGTAATCGGTTTTTCGGCGTATTTCCACGGAGGAAGCGCGGAATGACGGGTAAAACGACCGATTACTGGGCGTGCGGCGATAGAAGCGCGAGATTTAGGACCCGCGGCACTTATTCAGAACTTACCTTGCGCGAGTCGAGGCTGGCGATCCATTGCACGACGCGGTGGTCCATCCAGCGGCGATCGGGCACGATGCTCTTCGGGGCGATGAAGCCCAGGTGGCCGCCGCCGCGAGTGATTTCGAGTTCGACACTGCCGCTGCGTGGGTGCTTGTCGAAGATCTCGACCGGGACGACGCTGTCGTCATCGGCGGTGAGAATGAGTCCCGGGATGTTGATGTTGGGTAGTACGCTGGCCGAACTCGCTTTGGCGTAGTAATCTTCGGCCGATTCAAAGCCGCACTGCGGAGCCGTGAAAATCGAATCGAACTCGATGATACGCCCAGGCTTCTCGGTGAAGCGGAAACCGTCGTAGAAGTTTTCGTCCTTGGCCAGACGTCCTTCGACCAGGTTGACCAGTCTTCGCGAGAAGTCCCAATCGTACAGACGATTGAAACCGCGGTTCATATTCCGGCAACAGTAGGCCAGGTCGATCGGTGGTGCGACGGCGATCACGCTGTCGACCCCGCCGATGCGTCCGCTACCCATCTCGCCGGAGAGCTTGAGGACGATGTTGGCCCCCATGCTGAAGCCGCACAAGGTCAGGGGTGAACCGAGACACAGTGCACTGATGGTCTGCACGCAGTGGGCGATATCGTCGCTGCATCCGGCGTGGAAAGGACGTTTGGCCAGGTGATGCCCTGCCCCGCATCCTCGCAGATCGACCCGGAAAGTACGGATGCCAAGAGAGTTTAGCTTATGAGAGATTCGCACCAGGTAACCGCTGCTGTGGCAGCCCCCCAGGCCGTGAATCATCAGGACGGTGCGATCTCCTGGCTTCCAGTCTTTTGGGCAGTCATCGTGCAGGACAATTTGGTCACCGTCTTCAAAAAGGACCAAGTGCTGCCGCGCGGTGTACGGAATATTGTGGCCATACCAGTACGCACCGAGGATGGTCTGCGCGTGGGAATTCCGCAGCAGTGGATGAGGCTTGAAGGGCCTCACCGAGGTCAGAACGTAAGGAGATCGGGCCAACATCGTTCAGCTACAGGCGTTTAACCTGCCATCCATGCATTGCGTCTAACTAGCGCTGAATTTGGTACTCTTCGATCTTGCGATACAGGGTCGCACGGCTCGTACCGAGTAATTTTACGGCTTCCGGGATGTTCCCTCCAGTTCTTGAGAGGGCTTCTTCAATCAATTTCTTTTCCCAGAAGTCAAACCTTAACGACTCTGGCTCATTCAGACCAGCGTCTCGTAAGCCCAAATCATGTGGTTGTATCGACTCGCCATCGGCCAATACCACGCTGCTGTCGATCACGTTGCGAAGCTGTCGGACATTGCCAGGCCAGTTATAGTCGGCCAATTTCTGTTTGGCACTGTCCGAAAGAGTTAGCAGGGGTCGCCCGTGCGTCTTGCGAAAGTGCTCCAGAAAATGCTCGGCAAGCAGAGTAACATCCCCCCCGCGATCTCGAAGCGGAGGAATGTATAACTCAAAAACACTCAAACGGTAATAGAGATCTTCCCGGAAACGCTTCTCGCGAACGAACTCGGCCAGATCTCGATTGGTGGCGGCGATCACGCGAACGTCGACACTTACTTCCTTAGTAGCCCCTAAGGGAAGAAACGGATGCCCTTCCAAGATTCTGAGCAGTTTGGCCTGGCCATCGAGCGTCAGTTCTCCGACTTCGTCTAAAAACAAAGTTCCTGTATCGGCTTGCTGGAAAAAGCCAATATGGTCGGAGTCCGCCCCGGTAAACGCACCCTTCTTATGGCCGAAAAGTTGGCTCTCGATCAGATTCTCGGGCAAGGCCGCGCAGTTGACACTGAGCATCGGTCGATCGGCTCGGTTAGAAGCCTTATGCAGGGCCCTGGCAACCAGTTCCTTACCGCTACCACTTTCACCGCGAACCAGGACACATCCGCCTGCTTTCGAGATTCGCGCAATCTTTTGCTTCAATTCGCCCATGGCCGGGCTTTCGCCGATCAACTCGTCGAAGGCCGCTGATTTATCAACCAGTTGTTGATAACTGGCTTGAAGTTGGGTGACCTTCCAGGCCCGAAGCAGTGCAATGGTCAGGATATTACCGACCGAAATCGCAAAATCGAGCTCGTTATGCCAGAAGCGTTCCTGCTTGCGATACAGGTGCAAGGCCCCGAAGGCCTTCTTTTTGTGAATCAGCGGCACGCAGATCGCATCGGCAAAGTGGGTCAGCTTCTTGCTGGTGTCCCCTTGGGCCTCGTTGGCAATCCAGACGGCGTTCCCTTTCTGGGTGACGATCTCGGTCAATGCCTCGCTCAGCGGGGCTGGGCCTTCGGTGTCTTCGGGGAAAACACGCTTGGCACGCAACTGTCCATCGTCGCTGAGCCACAAAAATCCGACAACGACGGCCTTCGTTTGTTCTTTCACCATTTCCAAGGTGACTTGGATGATGGTATTGGGGTCTTCTTCTCCCAGCAGCCGGATGGCGAATTGGTGCAGAAGGAGCAGCCGCTGGGCCTGCTGGTAGTCCTTTAGCTCCTTAAGTGCTATCAGGTTCGTATCTTGCGGATTGACCGGCATGTTGCGGACGATCGTCTGCGTGATGCTCGGTGGCAGTTCGTCGTGCGAAGTGGGAGGCTGGGCACTATTGTTGAAGCTGAACTCGGTGTCGCCGATCTTCAGACGGCAACCATCCTTGAGTTCTGCCTCGTCGATCGGCTGATCGTCGAGAAAACTACCGTTGCGGCTTTCGCGGTCTTTCACAAACCACTTGCCATTCCGCAGAAAAATGGCAGCGTGTACCCGCGAACAGAGGGGGTCGGTCAGGGTGACATCGCATTCCAGGCCGCGCCCGATGAGGTTGTCGCGCGAGTCATCTAAGGGAAAGTTCTTCCCCGGACCGTTGCCTGAGATCGTCTTAAGGTAGCTGTAAATTGCCATTAGCTCGGCCGAAATCCCCCCTGGGTTCCCTCTTGGTGGCCAACATCGTGGGTGGTCCGCGTTAAATTCAGCACTTGTCATATCTTACGGAATTTACGCTTCGACCTGCCAGTCGGGTCATGAAAAACGAGCAGGAAAAGATGGAATTGCTTCGCCAGCGAACCAACTATCGTGAACGAACCCACGTATTAGATAGAGGCCCGCTGATCCGTTGTGGTTGCAAGCATTCGCCTTGAGTCGAGTTGCCGACCTCGATAGGATTACACGTGCCCTTCCTGCATACCCCCAAATCTGCTATTCGCTACATATTCACGCACACATCTTGCGATAAGGATTCATCATGGCAAACGTTCGAGGGACTTGGACTAACTTGCGCCATCCCATTTTCTTCCTATTTACCGTAGCCGCTACCTTTGCCACGCTTGTGGTAGCATCCTTGATTCCCAAGGACGCACCTGCCCAAGGCCCACTTGCGGGCCCAGACCGTCATCTTCCCGAGCGACACATTTCGCGAATGGTCTCTCGACTCTTACTTCGCGATCACCTTTCGAGTGCTCCGCTGGACGACACCATCTCGCAGCGAGCGTTCGATAAGTTCCTGAAATTCTGGGACCCGCTGAAACTGTACTTCACCGAGGCCGATATCGCCGAGTTCTCGGCCAATCGTAACCTGCTGGACGATCAGATCCGTAGCGGCAACACCGAGTTCGCCCACAAGGTCTTTGAACGCTTCATCCAGCGGACATTGGAACGCGTGCAGACCGTGGACGACCTGCTGGCCAACCACGAGTTCAACTTCGAAGAAGACGAAGTCTTTGTCACCGACGGCGATAAGGTTAAGTATCCGGCCAATGCCGCCGAAGCGACCGATCGTTGGCGCAAGCGTCTGAAGTACGACCTGCTGACTCAGCTGGCCGACGGCAAGACCTTGGAAGAAGCCAAGGAACGCATCGGCAAGCGTTACCACAGCTATGCTCGCCGTATCGGCCAGACCAGCGAAGACGAACTGCTGGAAGTCTACCTGACCTCGGTCACTTCGGCTTACGATCCTCACACCACCTACATGTCCCCAGGCACGCTCGAGAATTTCAACATTCAAATGCGTTTGAACCTGGAAGGCATCGGGGCGGCCCTGATGTCGGAAGATGGCTTCTGCAAGGTTTCCAAGGTGATTCCTGGCGGTGCCGCCGATAAGCAAGGCAAGAAGAACGCCGAAGAAAAGCTGGAAGCTGGCGACTTCATCGTCAGTGTCGGCCAAGGCACCGATGGCGAAATGGTCGACGTGGTCGACATGAAGCTGAACGATGTCGTCGACATGATCCGCGGCAAGGCCAACACGGTCGTTCGCCTGGGCGTAAAGAAGAAGGGCAAAGGGGAAACCAAGATCTTCAACATTACCCGCGCCAAGGTCGAACTGAAGGATAGCGAAGCCCGCGGCGAGATCGTCGAACAGACCACCGCCGATGGGCAGAAGATGAAGATCGGCTGGATCGACCTGCCGTCGTTCTACCTGGACATGGAAGCCGCTCGCTCTGGCAACCCAAATGTCAAGCGAAGCACGATCGACGTCGCTCGCCTTTTAGAGGATTTCCGCCAAAAGGGTGTCGAAGCAGTCGTGCTCGATCTGCGTCGTAACGGTGGCGGTAGCTTGACCGAAGCGATCGACCTGACCGGTCTGTTCATCGACCAAGGCCCGGTCGTTCAGGTGAAGGACGCCGACAACAACGTGCATCCTTACGAGGACATGAACCGCGGCATGCTGTGGGACGGCCCCCTGGTCGTGCTCACCAGCAAGATGAGCGCCAGTGCCAGTGAAATTCTGGCGGGTGCCATCCAGGACTACGGCCGCGGAATCGTGGTCGGTGACGAACAGACCCACGGCAAAGGTACCGTGCAAACGCTGCTGGACCTGGGCCGCGAAGAGTTGATGGGTGCCAACCCGGTCAATCCACCTTCGCTGGGTGCTTTGAAGATCACGCTGCAGAAGTTCTATCGCCCCAGCGGCAAGAGCACGCAGCTCAAGGGTGTGGAAGCGGACGTGTCCCTGCCGGCTCTGACCGCCAACATGGACATCGCCGAAGGGGACCTCGATTACCCGGTTCCATTCGACACCGTTCAGACCACTCGCTACCCGGTTAGTAACGCCAACGCCGCACCACTGGTTGCCGAACTGAACCGTCTGTCGGGCCAGCGCGTTCAATCGTCCGAAGGCTTCTCGAAGCTGAACAAGATGATTGCGACCTACCTGGAACAGAAAGACAAGAAGCAGGTCGATCTCAACAAGCAGAAGTTCATGGCCGAATATGAAGCTCTGAGCGAACGCGAAAAGGAAATCGAAAGCCTGGTCGGTGAAGCGGATGAAGATCCGAACGAAGTGGTTGACCGCGATTACTACTTCGACGAAGTGATCAACATCACCAAAGACTACGTTCGCCTGCTGGAACAGCAAAAGGTCGCCTCGAACAACTAAGTTCGCTGGTCGATCGAAACGATAACCACAGAAAAGGGTCTGCTTCGGCAGACCCTTTTTTTGTGGAATGAGCGGGACAAGTTGCGTTAAGATCTGGGCTTCGCGGACGAATAAATGGTGCCGCCGTAATCATGTAAAAGACGATAGGGAATACATTTCATGGAATGCCCTGCCTGTAAAGCAGATGTCGATGACAAACGCCACCGATGCCCCCTTTGCAATTATGGAATTCGCCCCGTCGCTGCCCCTACCGGTCGTCGCCCGCCCAGATATATCGGTGACAAAGGAGAGGACAGCTTCGACACCAAACTTGCACGCTCCTATCGCTGCGTTAATTGTCGATCTTATGGTGCGGACGTCAGGCGGATAGCGACGACCGGAACAGGATATTCACGGATCATGAATTGGCAGCTCCATGAGTTCATTGTGGCCAGTTGCCACTATTGTGGTCTTATTCAGCAATTCGATCCGCGAGTGGTCGACCAAACACATGGAGGCTGGAAGACGCTCGACTTTCTGTTTGAGATTTAGTAAGACACGAATTCACCTGATCGAAAAATTTCCTTCGGCAAACGTCTACTCTTCTGGTAAACTTTCCTCGCACCCTCCCCTGCCCCTCCTACCTGCAAACTATTCACCCTCTTGAATCGGGAGCGATCCTTGAGCGACGCGAAGAACGTTGTTCTGTGTTTCATGGCCCACCCAGACGACGCGGAAATATTGTGTGGTGGCGTGCTCATTCGCCTGGCGCAGTTGGGCTGGGACGTACACATTGCCACCGCGGCTGCCGGTGACTGTGGTTCCGAGAAGCTGCCACGAGAAGAGATCGCCGCGATTCGTAAGAACGAAGGAATTGCCGCGGCCAAGCTGATTGGCGGCACCTATCACACCCTGGCCGAGCCGGATGTGAACGTCATCTTTGAGAAATCGACCAACCGCAAAGCGATCGACTTGTTTCGTGAGGTTTGCCCGACGCTGGTCATCACCCATCCGCGTGAAGACTACATGCTCGATCACGAGCAAACGCATTTGCTGGCGCGAAGTGCGGCGTTCAGTTTTGCGATCCCTAACGCTTCGAGCCTGCCGCTGAAGCCTGGCGTTCACATTCCGCATTTGTATTACGCCGACCCTATCGAAGGCCGCAATCCGTATACTGGCGAGCCGGTCATGCCAACGGTTACCATTGACATCAGCGATGTGATCGAGACCAAGGCCCAGATGCTGGCCTGCCATGCTTCGCAGCGCGAGTGGCTGCGGGCACATCACGGCATGGACGAATACCTGGACGCGATGAAGCGGCACAGTGCCGAACGCGGCACGCTCATTGGTACCAACTACGGCGAATCGTTTCGCCAACACTTGGGACACGCGTTTCCCCAAAACGATCTCCTCGCTGAACTCCTCCCCTGATTGCGCACCAAGTGCGAACCTCCCTCCTAGACGCAAGGACAAGTCAGAATGGCCCGACCGATTAGTAAAGTGGCACCGCAGTGGTGGGACTACACAACGCTCGACGAAGAACTGCTGGCCGATGCCGCCAAGCTGACTCCGGAAGATCTGCTTCAGCTCTCTCGCCCAGGGTTTGAAGTCCGCATCTTCGACACGCTCGAAGAACTGTACTGCGCGGAAGCCCTGGAATACATCGAAGCCTGGCAGCAGAGTACGCCGGACAATCCGTGCGGAATCTGCGGACCGATCGGTCCTACCGAACAGTTGCCACTGGTCGCCCGCATGGTCAACGCCCTGGGCATCGACCTGAAGAAGCTCGACGCTCACTTCTGGGGCATGGACGAATGGGTCGACGCGGAAGACAAGCCGGTACCGGTCGAGTTCCCTCTTTCGTTTGCCAAGGCCGACAAAGACCTGTGCTTCGATCGGATCGATCCGAAGTATTCGATGCCTAGCGCCAATCTGCACTTCCCCACCGGCGACCTCCAGGCGTATTCGAAGTCGTACGACGAAATCCGCTGCCTGGTTATGCAAGGGGGCCAAGGCGAAGTGAAGCACTGGGCTTTCAACGATCCACCCAAGCGTGAAGGAGAATACGTCGACGCACCACCACCGCCAGAAGTTTACCGAGCGCTGGGTACCCGCGTGACCGACCTGCACCCGATGACGGTGATTCAAAACGCACGCACCAGTGGTGGTGGCTACGTGCCAATGGTTCCCACCAGGGCATGTACCGTCGGGCCGAAAGAAACCTGGAAAGCCGAACGCGTTTCGATCTGGCATCCCGGCCATCACGACAACCCCTTCGGCATGCGGTTATCGGCCCTGATGATTAGCAAAGGGATTGCCGATACGAGCGTTCCGATGTCGCTGCTGGCCGATCACCCCAGCGTGACCTTCAGTTACTACCGCGGCGGCATCGGCACCGTCACCACGGAAATGCATTAAATGTCGACCGAGGTAGAAGCCAACACGCCCGGCAGTGAAGACGCTTACCACTTGGATCTGCTGGGCACGTTTCATTGGGTGCTTGCAGGCATCTGCGCCGTCGCAGGCTTCTTCCCGATCCTGCATGTCGTGTTTGGCTTCATCGCCATTGCGGCCAGTATCGCCGGTGCCACTCCCGAGCCAGAAGCCCGCGGCATGGGCGTGCTAGTAGGCGTTCTGTTCATCATGGTTGGCACCGCGATCATCATCACGTTTTGGGTGATCGCGTTCTGCCTATACTTAAGCGGCAGCTATTTGAAGGCGCACAAGAATCACATGTTCTGCCTGGTGATGTCGGTCATCATGTGCGTCTCGTTTCCCCTGGGAACGACGCTAGGTGTGTTCAGTATTATTGTGCTGGTTCGCCCCAGCGTGAAGCGGCTGTTTGGCGTCGATTGATCGATCAGTCCAACTAAGTGCAGCAACATGAACGACTCTCCCTCCGATCAAGATTCCACGAAGCAAACCCTGTCGAATCTATCGATCTACCACTACGTCCTGGCAGGGGTCGTCATGCTGTATGCCGGGGGAACGTATTTTCAAGTCTGGCTTCTTCAAGACATGCTGGACCAGCCGCAACTCGGAGAGTTAGCCTCGTCCGACATGAAACAGATGTCGGCCAACATCACGAGATTCATCATCGCCGTGGGAGTCATGTACCTACTTCAAGCATTACTGTTGGTCATCACCGCCAGGTCGCTGGCCACGTGCCGCCGCTGGAGATTCTGCATGTTGGTGTCGCACATCAACCTTCTTATCTTCCCGTTTGGGACCATCCTGGGCGTGCTGACGATTGTCGTTCTTCTCAAGCCATCGGCGAAACGACTGTTTCTCCCTGCGTAACCTCTCCCCCTAATTGCTACTAGATCGTGGCTGCGGTGAATGCCAAAATGGCATGAGAGTTGCACCTTCGCAACTTACAACAACCGCACGCTGAGATAGGAATGCGCACCATGGGTATCATTGGCGACTTTCAGAAGTTTGCGCTTCGTGGCAACCTGATCGACATGGCCGTTGGCTTTACGGTGGGGGCTGCTTTTACTTCGGTAGCAAAGTCGCTGGTGAGCGACATTATCATGCCGCCGCTGGGGTTTCTGCTGGGCAAGAGTGACTTCTCCGACTTGTTTATCGTGCTGAATTCCCCTGATCCCGAGAAGACCTACACCACCTTGGCCCAGGCCCAGGCAGCTGGTCTCACAACGATCAACTACGGCGTGTTCATCAACAACATCATTGCGTTTTTGTTGGTGGCTTTCGCGATGTTCCTGATCATCCGTTTGATCAACCAGTTGGATAAGCGGCTGGAAGATACCTTCGGCGGAGACAAGCCGCAGCCAGGCGATCCCGAGAACAAGAAGTGCCCTTACTGCCTATCGACAATTCCCTATCGCGCCACGCGTTGTGCCCACTGCACGGCGGAACTTCCCGCGAATGAGCAAACACCGACCACGGAAAGTTAACAATCACACCACTTTTTACTTCAACATAGGACCATGGCTCCCATCAAGATTTTCAACACAACCCCGGCAACGTATGGCGAAGACTACGAGCGTGGTTGGATTGGTTTCAACCACGCCGGTAGTTGGTTTTCCCAAGGAATCGCCCAGGTAGAACAGTGGAAACAAATCTCGGACGTGACGGTCTCGCACGTATTCGTGGTGACCGGCGAAGATGAGTGCGTGGAAGCGGCCTACCCGAAAGGAGTCGTGCGTTCGAGGTTGAGTGTCGAATATTGGCCAAAGGATGACCGGTACGTCATCTTTCGGAAACCGAAGGGCCTCACGCCTGAGCTTGCCGATCGTATTGCCGAAACAGCCGAAGCCGAACTGGGTACCGAGTTCGACTTCCACACGACGGCGAACCTGGCGCTGCAAAAGAACTTCTTCGGCTGGATCATCAACTGGCTGACTTCCGACGAAGTGAACCGCGCGGCTGATTCCCTGGTCGAAGACGACAGCCGCTGGCTATGCAGCGCCCTGGGGGCTTATTGCTTGAAGTCTCAGCCAGAGTTCGACGGAATCGGTGTGCTCGAGCAGCAGCCGGGGATGATCACCCCTCAGGAACTGTTCGAGTCGGATGAGATCTTTGAACCGGTACAGCGAACCGATGGCAGCCGGGCACCGGTCAAGAACGTCAGCAATGGATCATGAACGGTATTTGGGTTACGCTTCCCTTACTGCTAGTCGCCCTGATTGGGTTGGTGTTGGGGCTGCGTGTCCTCGTCCGGAAACTGCTTAGTGGAACGTACAAAGCCGGCGAGGTGGTCGATCCGTATCGCCCGAAGAACTTCTCGATCCCGGATCCCGTAAAAGTCGAGTTCGAAGGGGAGAAGCAAACCATCCTTCGCGGGCGTTATTGGAAAGGAGCGAGCGATAAGGCCATCATCGTCGTGCATGGCATCGATGGCCCTTCGATCGAAATGCTGCCACATGTGTCGTACCTGTACCGGGCTGGGTACAGTGTGCTTCTCTATGACAACCGCGGCCGAGGCGATAGCGACGGCGGTTTCTCGACGCTCGGCTTTCTCGAATGGCGCGACGTTCTGCATGCCATCGGCTGGGTGCGCAGCCAGCCTGGTATCGCCGACGACAAGATCGGCTTGCACGGACTTTCTCTGGGGGCGGCCTGCGTGATCATGGCCGCCGCGAAAGACGAGCAGGTGCGTGGTGTGCTGGCCGAGAGTCCTTTCGTATCGATGCCGATCATGCTGGCTCACGTGGCCAACAAGACGACGCGGCTACCGAAGTTTTTGATCGGACGCGTGATCGAGACGCTGTTGGATTGGTCTCTCGAAGCCAAACTGCGCCTGGTCGAACCACACGCGGCAGTGAAGAACATCGCCCCTCGGCCGATCTATATCATCGATGCCGAGGAGGATCAGCTCTTTCCGGTCGATACCTCGCAAACGGTTTTCGATGCCGCCGGCGAGCCGAAACGCTTTTGGAAGGTGCGTGGTGCGGCGCATGCCAACTGTTGGCATGTGATGCCGCAAGAGTACGAACAGCGGGCCTTGAACTTCTGGGAGGAGGTCTTTGCCGACCAACGATCCTCCCACGCGATTATCAACCCCGATCGCCCCGTCTACGAATCGGACAGTGGAGCAGCTTCCCCGGCGGATGAACCTTCGGCTTCCTCGCGAACCTGACGCAGGGCCTCGTCGATAGCCATGTCGGCCAGTTCTCTGGCAATGTCGATCGTGCGCGGATTCTGCGTCACGTGCTTGGTGACATAGGCCCCTTCGATGATCAGGCAAAGCTTGCGTGCCAGTTCGTCCGGTGCTTTCACCTGGCAATTCTTCGCCAGCACGGTGACGAACTCGATGAACTTGTGCTTATTTTGCGCAGCGACCTGAAAGACCGGTTCGCTGGGCATAGGGAACTCCATGGCTGCCCGCACGAAAAAACATCCATGAAAATCTTCTTGCACGAGAAACATTTCGACCAGGTCGAAAACAGAACGCAACTGCCCTTCCGGCGTCCCTCCGCCCCGCTCCCAGATCACCTGTTTGCATATCCCGGTCAGCCAGTCTCCCTTGCCATCCAAGGCGGCCAGAAGCAGGTCGTCCTTCGACTCGAAGTGCTTATAGAATGCGGTCTTACTGATTCCGACATCGGTAAGAATCTGATCGATCCCGACGTTACGAAATCCATCGCGGTAGAACCGACTGCTGGCCGCTTCGATCAATCGCTCGCGCGTAGGTACTTTGACCATATTGTCCCCCGAAAGTGCTTCCCCGACTTGTTAGGTGTACCACAAGTCAACCCAGAGTGTACCACAAGTAAACGCAACTCTTGGGGACTGAACACGATAATGTTGTAACGGTGCCCAACGAGCACCATTCGTAGAAGCACAACACCCCCTAGGTCACTGAGAAAGGCCCCCTATCATGCTCCGAGCTTTATCCTTCCTGTACGCTGTGGCGGCCTACCTGGGCTTCCTGGCCGTTGTCACCTATTTCATCGCGTTCCTGGCCGGAGCCTTCGTTCCAGTGACCGTTGATACACCTACCAGTCTGCCATTGGGGGCGGCGATCGCTATCAATATTGGGCTCGTTTTGCTCTTCGCTGCCCAGCATTCGATCATGGCGCGGCCAGCGTTTAAGCAGGCCTGGACAAAAATTGTCCCAGTGCCAATCGAGCGAGCCACGTACATTTGGGCCTCGAACATCGTCCTGGCGATCGTTCTGCTCTGCTGGCAAGGGATCGACGTGGTGATCTGGGACATCCAACAGCCGGCCCTGCGGATGACGCTGTGGGCTTTGTACGTGATCGGGTTTCTGATGGTGCCGGCGGTGAGCCTGATGATCAATCACTTCGACCTGTTCGGTCTACGTCAGGCATGGCTGCACCTCCAAGACAAGGAATACCACCCGCTGCCATTCCGCACGCCGCTGTTATATGCGTTGGTTCGTCACCCACTGTACGTTGCCTGGGCGGCTGCGTTCTGGGTTACCCCAACGATGACCGCTGGGCACCTGTTGTTCGCCATCGGCATGACCGTTTACATGGGCCTGGCAGCGATCGTAGAAGAACGAGACCTGGTCAACATCTACGGAGAGCAGTACCGGGAATATCAACGCACCGTGGGGATGTTCGTTCCCAAGTTCGCTGATCGGACATCGGCACCACCTACCGAATCGGTCACAACGTAACCCTGTTGGGAGGTTGCTCTGCGAAAGATTATGATGAACCGCTGGCAAGCACGCGTGTCCTTGCCAGCGGTTTTATTTTTGAGCACCCTAATCAAGACGCCGATGATCGAGTACCAAGTCGAGCCAAATCTTTCTGTCGATGAATACCTGGAAGTCTTAGTTCGCTCGGAACTGGCCGAGCGTCGTCCGGTCGACGACCGCGAGAAGCTGACCAAGATGGTCCGCAACGCGGATATTCTTTGCACGGCTCGTAGTGAAGGGCGCTTAGTAGGCATTGCCCGCAGCATGAGCGACTTCGCCCACGCAACGTACCTGGCCGACCTGGCCGTTGACCAAGCGTTTCAGAAACAAGGGATCGGCCGCGAACTGATTGCCCGCACGCACCTGGCCGCTGGGAAACACACGGTCCTGTTACTGTTGGCGGCACCCAAAGCGGTCAGCTACTATCCGCACATCGGGATGGAGAAGCATGACTCTTGCTGGATTATTCCACGGGAGTGACAAGCGCACCTACGTCAGCGGCAACTCCAGCCCGTCGTACGCCAGTTCCATTCCATCGGGCAGCCAGGCGTTGGTTCGTTCGTGCTCCATCTTACAGGCAATGTGTGTGAAGTACGTCTGCTTGGCACCAACCTTCTGGGCGACCTCGACGGCCTCTTCGATCGAGAAGTGAGTCGGGTGGGGTTCTGGCCTTAGGGCATCCAAAACCAGCACGTCTAACCCCTGGAGCCTGGCCCAGCTTTCGTCGGGAATGTGATTCACATCGGTGCAGTAAGCGACGTTGCCGACACGGAAGCCCAGCACTTCAAAGCGGGGGCCGTGCTGCAGGCGGATCGGTGTGACCTTCGCTCCCAGCACCTCGAACGGGTCGAGCCCAATCTGACGCATGTCGAGAGCAGGCCGCGAGCCGACGTGCGTTTGTACCTCGGTGCTGAACGCATAGTCGTATACCCGGCGGATCTTGGCGTCGACGTTCGCCTCGCAGTAAATCGGAACCGCGTGACCGATATAGAACTGAAAGAGGCGGATGTCATCCAGCCCGAACAGGTGATCGGCGTGGCTGTGCGTGAACGCGACCGCATGAATGATGCCGATCCCATTGGCCAGCAGTTGCGTTCGCAGGTCTGGCGGCGTGTCGATCAGCAGGTTCCCCTCGGGCAGGCCGAAGATAACACTACACCGGGTTCGCTTGTTCTTAGGATTGGTGCTTTGACAGACATCGCAGCCGCACCCCACCACTGGCACCCCCATCGAGGTACCTGTCCCCAAAAAGAGAAGCCGCCCGCGAATGTCTCGCGTGACGATATTCTTCTTGGGTGGTGCAGACTGGGGGGGCTGGCTCATTCTTCCTCTTTCTGGTCTCTTTTTCCTGGTCTGAGAATCGCAAATGGGGGCAGTCGATGCAACCCCGCAGGCCCGAACCCGGCAACTTGGGCGTAACCTGTTCGCCTCGTTATGCTTCTAACCAGAGGATGTACGGCAACGGCGTAAACTTAGAAGCTACGCAATCTTGTCCCATCCAGCGTGCAGGCCTGGTCATTGCGAGAATCTTCACGGAATCTACGCTAGCTGGGCAAGGGAAACGGTCGTGGGATCGAATACCATGATAGCGGAGCCGACGATCGGTGCGTGCTCAAGCGCGGTTGACCCCTTTGAGCAATCCCTATAATCTACGATATGGGAAGGGTTTGCGCGCACGCTTAAGTTGTGGCGGTGTCTACAAATAAGGTCTTGTTTCGCCGCAACTAGTGCTTTCGATACGCCCCCACCCCCAGGTGATATTCAGCGATGGAGAAACTGGAACAGATTTGGGAAAAGATCGGCCTCTTTTTTGGCGGTCTTTTAGGCGGCTTTGAACGACTGATCACGTCGATGTTCGGTTCGTCCAACGCCCGATATATCAAGAAGCTGCAAAGCACCGTTGACGCAATCAACGAGCTGGAATCGAAGTACGAAGCGTTCTCTGACGAAGAACTTCGCGACCAGACCCGCATCTTCAAGCAACGACTTGCCTCCGGCGAAACGCTGGATGACATATTGGTCGAGGCCTTCGCCGTCGGCCGTGAAGCAGGCAAACGCTATCTCGGCATGCGGCATTACGATGTCCAGCTGATCGGTGGTATCGTTCTGCATCGCGGTAACGTGGCCGAAATGGTTACCGGTGAAGGTAAAACGCTTGTGGCCACGCTGCCGGCCTACCTCAATGCCCTGGAAGGCAAAGGGGTGTACGTGATCACGGTGAACGACTACCTCGCTCGCCGCGACATGGAATGGATGGCACCGCTCTATCGCGGGCTCGGCCTGACCGTAAACGCGATCCAGAATGACATGTCGGTCCGCGATCGACAACAGGCGTACAGCTGCGACATCACCTACGGTACCAACAACGAGTTCGGCTTCGACTACCTGCGTGACAACATGCGTCCCGCCGCGCGCGGCGACAGTCGCTTCCCGAAGGAATACCAGCAATCGCAAGGGCGTTTGCACTACGCGATCATCGACGAAGTCGACAACATTCTGATCGACGAAGCCCGGACCCCGCTCATCATCAGCGGCCCGGCCAACATGAGCAAAGAGAAGTACGGCGACGCCGACAAGATCGCTCGCACGCTGAAGAAGGACATTCACTTCGTCGTCAACGAAAAAGACCGCACCACCAACCTGACCGAAGATGGTGTGCGCGAAGCAGAACGCCTGGCAGGCGTCGAAAGCTTCTATACCTCGGGCAACATGGAATGGCCGCACCTGATCGATAACGCGCTGCGTGCCCATTACCTGTACCAGTTGGATGTCGACTACGTGGTGGAAGACGGCAAGATCGTGATCATCGATGTTCACACCGGCCGTAAGATGGAAGGCCGCCAGTGGAGCGACGGCATGCACCAGGCCGTCGAAGCGAAGGAAGGGGTCAAGATCAAGGAAGAGACTCAGACCTTGGCCACCGTCACTCTGCAGAACTTCTTTAAGCTGTTCGACAAGCTTTCGGGTATGACCGGTACGGCCATGACCGAAGCAGGCGAACTCTGGAAGATCTACAAGCTGGACGTGATCGCCATTCCCACCAACCGGGCCATGCAGCGTATCACGTACACCGACGTGATCTTCATGACCGAAAACGAAAAATACGAAGCGGTCGCCGACGAGATCGAACGCACCGTCAAATGGGACGTCGTTACCTTCAAAAACGGCGACGAAATGTGGGGCGACATCCTCAAAGAGAACGAGGACTCGATCGAAATCCACCCCAAGGGGCAGAAGCAGCCCACCAAGATCGAACGCGGCAAGATCAAGGCCATCCAGTACAAAGGTCGACCCGTGCTGGTCGGTACGGTCAGTATCGAGAAGAGCGAACGCCTTTCGCGACTGCTCGACAAACGCGGCATCAAGCACGACCTGTTGAACGCCAAGCAGCACAAGCGCGAAGCGGACATTGTGGCCCAGGCAGGCCGCATCGGAGCCGTCACCATCGCCACTAACATG
This sequence comes from Blastopirellula marina, assembly GCF_002967715.1. Lineage (NCBI taxonomy): Bacteria > Pseudomonadati > Planctomycetota > Planctomycetia > Pirellulales > Pirellulaceae > Blastopirellula > Blastopirellula marina. Next base: position 758,383 of record NZ_PUIA01000016.1, on the reverse strand, counting down.
GCCGGTCGCGGTACCGACATCATCATGGGGGGCAACCCCGAAACGATGGCCTGGGCGCAGCTGCAGCACAAGTACGCCACGCGTTTGGATGTCCCGCAAGACGAATGGGACCAGCTGGTCAACGAGATCGAGCAGCGCGAACAGATGAAAGCGATGGGCAAGAAGGTCAAGGAACTGGGCGGCCTGCACGTGATCGGTACCGAGCGGCACGAGTCGCGTCGTATCGACCTTCAGTTGCGTGGTCGTTGTGGTCGTCAAGGCGACCCAGGTAGCTCGCGGTTCTTCCTCTCGCTGCAAGATGACCTGATGCGAATCTACTTCGGCGACTGGGCAGCCAACTTCATTAACCGGATGCCAGCCGCGATGCGGCCGCAGCCAGGCGACGCGATCGAAAGCAAGATGATCATGCGTCGTATCGAAGGTGCCCAGAAGAAGCGTGAAGAACAAAACTTCGAGGCTCGTAAGAACCTGCTCGAATACGACGAAGTGATGGACGAGCAGCGTAAACGCGTGTACGGCTTCCGCCAGCAGATCCTGGAAGGTGGCGACAGCCGCGATCTGATCATGGATATGGTCCGCGAGCAGATCGACTACCACGTTCGCATGTTCCTCGAGAAGGACTTCGGCATCGAAACCTTCGCCAAGTGGGCCGGCAGTGAACTGTCGTGCGAGCTAAACACGCGCGACCTGCGTGGCCTGGATTTCGCCGCAGCAGAAACGTACGCCAAAGACATGGCCGAACGAGCCGCCGCATCGAACATCATGGCTTCGATCGACGAGAACCTGCCTGACAGCGAAGATGAAAGCGAATGGAACTGGGGCGCGATGGCCCGCTTCGCAAACAGCTTGTGGAAGCTGAACCTGAACGACCGTGACCTGCGCAAGGTCGGTCGCGATCAGGTCGATGAGTTCCTGATCACTAAGGCTCGCGAAGCGATCGAAAAGGTCGACCTCAGCGAAGGCGAGAAGTTCCTCGACAAAGACTTCGGCCTTAACACGCTGAACCATTGGTGCAAATACAAGTTCGGCTTCAACGTCGACGTCGAGAAGCTGCAAGACAAGCCGGCCAAGGCCGTGATCGAACAAGTCAATGAAAAGGCGATCGCCGTCTACGACCAGAAGGAAGCCGAGTACCCCGTGCTGACCGGACTCTATCGCTTCAGCGACAAGAGCGGCGGGCATGCTCGCTTGAACCGCGACGGCCTTCTGGAATGGGCAGCCAACCGCTTTGAAACGCCATTAGATCCCGAGCAATACAAGAGCAAGCAGCGGGAAGAAATCCAACAGATGCTTATTCCGCTGAGCGAGAAGCACAAGAAGATTGCCCTCGAAAAGATGAAAGCCGTCCACGACAAGGTCGAGCAGCTTTACGAGGACAACCAGGAAACCCAAACCCTTTCGGTCATCAGCGGCGGCAATGGCCAGATGGGATCGCTCAACGCGTGGATCCAGCAATACATCGAGGCCGAGATCCCCGAGGCCGAACTGGAACAGTTCGACAAGGCCCAGTTGGAAGCACGACTGATCCGCGAAGTCTACGAGCGTTACCGCCCGGAAATGACCCGCATGGAACGCAGCGTCTTGCTGGAACTGATCGATAACGCCTGGAAAGACCACCTCCTGGCGATGGATCATCTTCGCAGTGCCGTCAGCTTTGTGGGGTATGCCCAGGTCGACTCCAAGGTCGAATTCAAGCGGGAAGGGATGCGTATCTTTGAACAGATGTGGCGCAGCGTCGGCGAACGCGTGACCGATCTGGTTTACAAGATCGAAAATCTGAACGAAGAGTTCGTCAGTTCCACCTGGAAGGAATCGGAAGCTCGACACGACTCCGCTTCCAGCATGACCGACATGGCTCGTCAGCAGGAAGAAGCCATCAACAACTCGCAGGGAGACACCGAGGTCACCGCACCGATTCGTAATGTCGGCGAAAAGATCCGCCGCAACGATCCGTGCCCTTGCGGCAGCGGCAAGAAGTACAAATCCTGCTGCATGAAGCAGGAACAAGCGAACTAGTCACGTAGCCTTCCCTCGTGTCGCAAACCGCGAGGGAAGCTGCCGACAAGTCGCCACACCGGGATGGATCCCATGCTCACTTGGCTACTCAATTTCGTCTACCTGGCGCTGGTTATCGTTGCCAGTCCGTACCTGCTGTGGGCTGCCGTGACCAAGGGCAAGTACCGCGAAGGTTTCGCCGAAAAGTTCCTGGGGCACGTTGCCTGCCGCCCTGAAGGGACATCGCAGCATCTCTGGCTGCACGCCGTGAGCGTGGGGGAAGTGAATCTCCTGGCTCCCCTGATCGGCGAGCTTCAGCAGATCTACCCTGGCATTACCTTTCACATCACCACCACCACCAAGGCTGGCCACGAACTGGCAAAGACCAAGTACGCCCAGCACACAGTCAGCTACGCCCCGCTCGATTTCTCGTGGGCCGTTGACCGGGCCTATCGGAACATCCAGCCTGATGCCGTATTGCTGGCCGAACTGGAACTGTGGCCGAACCTGATTCGTTTCGCCGATCGCCACGATGCCAAGATCGCCGTGGTCAATGGTCGCTTGAGCGAGAAGAGCCATCGCGGGTACAGTCGCATTCGCTTCCTGGTGGGCCCTCTGCTACAGCAGCTAGACTGGATCGGAGCGCAGGACGATTCGTACGCACGCCGCTTCACCGACCTGGGAGCCGATCCCAGCAAAGTTCAAGTGACCGGTTCGATCAAGTTCGACGGCATCACGCCAGATCGTCAGAACTCGCAAACGCAAGCCTTCCGCGAACTGGCTGGCCTGAACGATGAGGAGATCGTCTGGCTCGCCGGTAGCACGCAAAATGGTGAAGAGCCAATCATTCTCGAAGCCTTCCAAGCCGCTCAGCAGCAGATTCCTGGGCTGAAGCTCTTGCTCGTGCCGCGTCATCCGCATCGCTTCGATGAAGTAGCAACCTACCTTCAATCACAGAACGTCCCCTTTCAGCGTCGCAGTCAGTTCACCAGCGAAAGTCGCGGTACCAGCAGCATCTTGCTGATCGATAGTGTCGGCGAACTTTCCGCATGGTGGGGAACCGCAGATATCGCGTTCGTGGGGGGGAGCCTGGGCAATCGTGGTGGGCAGAACATGATCGAACCAGCGGCCTATGGTGCGGCGGTTGCCGTTGGGCCAAATACCTGGAACTTCAAAGATGTGGTCGAGCGGCTTCGCGCGGCGGATGCCTTGACCGTTGTTCGAGACGCTGAGAGCTTGGCAGCGTTTGTCGTAAAGGCTTCCCTCGACACCACTTGGCGGGAACAACAAGGCCAGCAGGCCAAAGAAGTGGTCCTCGCCCAGCAAGGAGCCACCAGGCGAACGATCGAAAGCCTGAAGCCTCTTTTAGATCCGCCGAAGATCGTTAAATTCCGCACGGCGGCCTGACCTTGCGCGGCCCCAGGCAGACTGTAACCCTGCGTGCTGCGGCAATCTGATCCCGCAGGGGCAGAATTCCGCTCTGTAAAGTCAATTTCGACTGATTTACCCGGTTGTTCGTCTTCTTCTCTTGTCTCTATAATGCCCTATTCGCCAACAGGCTGAGGCCGTGTGTTGGTGCAACCATTCCTCCCCCGCGCACCAGTGCGGCACTGTATCTCAGGAGAATCTATCGGTGGCTTCTGGAAAGTATTTGTTCACTAGCGAATCGGTCAGCATGGGTCACCCCGATAAGATGGCCGACCAAATTTCGGACGGCATCTTGGACGCACTGCTCGCTCAAGATCCTTACAGCCGCGTTGCTTGCGAAACGATGGTTACCACCGGCGTTGCCATCGTCGCTGGTGAAATCACCACCAAGGCAACGATCGACTATCAAGACGTGATTCGCCAGGTGATTCGCGACATCGGTTACACCAGCGATGGCATGGGCTTCAACGCCGATACGTGTGCCGTCATGGTGACCCTGGACCGTCAAAGCCCTGACATCGCTCAAGGCGTCAACGACGACTCGTCCAAGGGGAAGGAAATCGGTGCTGGCGACCAGGGTTTGATGTTTGGCTACGCCTGTAACCACACCCCGGAACTGATGCCGCTGCCGATCGCTCTGTCGCACCGCATCCTGAACCGATTGACCGAAGCTCGCCAGAACGGCGAAGTCGATTGGCTGCGTCCCGACAGCAAGAGCCAGGTTACCGTCGAGTTCGACGGCGATCGCCCTGTCGGTATTCACACCGTCGTTGTCTCGACCCAGCACGCTGACACCGTCGACAACGAAACGATTCGTAATTTCGTCATCAACGAAGTCATCAAGCCGGTACTGCCGGAAGAATTCGTCGACGACGATATCATCTTCCACATCAACCCAACCGGCAAGTTTGTCGTCGGTGGCCCAATGGGCGACTGCGGTCTGACTGGCCGCAAGATCATCGTCGACACCTACGGCGGCTGGGGTCGTCACGGTGGTGGGGCGTTCAGCGGCAAGGACTCGACCAAGGTCGACCGCAGCGCTGCCTACATGGGCCGCCACGTTGCCAAGAACATCGTTGCCGCCGGCCTGGCCGATCGCTGCGAAGTTCAGTTGGCCTACGCGATTGGCGTGACCGATCCTGTTTCGGTTCACATCGACACGTTCGGCACCGGCAAGGTCGACGACGAGAAGATCGCCGACATCGTCAAGGACGTCTTCCCACTGAGCCCTGGGGGCATCATCAATTACCTCGACCTGCGTCGTCCGATCTTCCGCGCTACCGCGGCAGGCGGTCACTTCGGTCGTGATGAATTCCCTTGGGAATCGACCGACAAAGCGGAAGAACTGGCCAAGCTGGCCGGCGTGACGGTCTCGGCGTAGGCTCGCCCCCGCTCATATCCGCATTGCGAGAATTCAGGGTTCCTGTCACACTTCGTGGCAGGAACCCTTTTGTTTGCGCCCCGCATGCAGGATGTGTTGGCATGGATCGCCAAAGCCCCTCAATTTCGCCCGAACTCCGTGGAATTTGCCTCTCTCTGGCAACCGGAGGAACCGCGCTGCTAGCGACCGCGGCGGTGATTGCCTGCGGCTTGCGTCTCTCGATAAGTGAGTTCGCACCTATCTCTGCCGGAACATCGCTGGCAATCACTTTGCTGGCTGCGGCCTGGTGTGCTTCGATTCGCGCGGCGTGGCTGGCTGCTTCGCCGAAAGAGTTGAGTGGCCGCCTACACGGCGTGATCGCCATCGCACCGTTCGTCTCGGCGATCTTGATTGCCCGAGCGGTAACCTTCGCCCCGCCAACCGAGTTCGCTACGTTTCTGCTATGGTTTGCCATTTTGACGCAGGAAGGACTCACCCTTTCTCTGTTCGTAACGACCATTTTTGGCGATCGCATCGACCAGCTACTCAGTCGCCTGGAAACCAAGCCCGCCGCACCGCTACTTACGCCGGCGCTGAAAATCGAACTCGAAGAAAGTCCAAGCATCGCCGACGAGCCGATCGAAGAAGAGTCATTCGATCTGCCCCCTGGCGTCACCCAACAACTCACTCGGGCAACCGAAGCCGGCCAGGAACAAATTCACGGCCTGGTCCGCGCAAAGTTTGTCAGCGGACAGCGACATGTCTATTTGCATGTTGGCTTCTGCCCTCCCCTGCCCAGCATTCCCCATGTCGAGCTTCATCAACTGGAAGGCCCCGACGTGCAGATCAAGCCGGGCCAGATTCTCACCAACGGCGTTCGCTTCGACTTGAAGCTCCGCGAAGCCCCAACCGTCGATGCGCTGCCGGTGTTCGAGTTTCTCGCGACTTGCCCAAGCATGGACAGCGAAGGCCTTCGTGAAGCCTGCTAGGGAACGATCGATCTATTTGAACGCCCTGGCATTATCTGAATTCAACAACACGATCAGCGTGAAGATCGAATAGCCGGCAAAGAACAGTCCCAGTGGGTTCAGCCCCAACAGAAACATGACCGCCATCAGCGCAGAGATGCCAGCCAGAACGATCGTGAGTATGCGTCCCCATTCTTTTTGGCACTGCACGCCATAGCCAGCCAAGACAGTAGGCAGTCCGCATAGGGCAAACACCACCCCCATGCCAATGAACACAGCCGTCATGATTCCCAGTGCCGCTTGATCTTCAGGGGTCATGCTTCGATCCTGCTCGATGAGGCCACCCATCATCTGCGTGAACGTAGCACCGAAAATCGCCAGACAGGCACCACAACCCACCTGAAGTCCACCAAACACGTAGTTAATAATCGCAACCGCGATGATTAACCCCGTATTCGCCTGACCTGCAGGGGGACGATACCCAGGCTGCTGAGTTGGCATTGGCGAGCGAAACGGATCGTCTTCAAAATTTGACACGAAAGCGTCCTTCGATACGAGCGCTGAGCGCCCAAGTAAAGCACCGTAGATGGGAGGGATTCTAGCACTTCGCTTACTAAGTGGCCAGATTTCCCCATTCACTCCAGCAATGGAGGATTTTTTTAAGAAGTTTTCGCCGAAGATGCATTCCCTTGGTGGTTTCGGCGCAGGGAATGCCCAGCTTGGCTTGTAAGTATTAGCACGTTTCCAATAATGACGTGCAGCCACAACCACCACGCTAGAGAACTAACGTGAATTCGGAGAGAAGAATGTCGTCAGAGCAGGAACTTGTCAAACAGCTCAACGAAGCCGGCCAAACAGAAATGGCCCAATATTTAGCGGCCTGTGAAGAAGGTATCGCTAAAAAACTGGCCGCTCAACTCGAACAAATCGATCTAAAAGAGCTGGCCGAACTGGCTGGCGAACAGGCTTCCGAAGAGGCCCCGCGAGACTACACCAAACTGCAGCCCCCCCAAGCCGTTCGCCTAAAAGACCAGGACGATCCCAACAAGATTGCTACCGCACGCGAAGTGGGCGAGAAGCTTCTCATGGAAGGCAAGGTCGCTGCGCTGCTGGTCGCCGGCGGGCAAGGCTCTCGATTGGGATTCGATCATCCGAAAGGGATGTTCCCTGTCGGGCCGGTCTCTGGCAACACACTCTTTCAGATTCACTTGGAAAAGATCGTTGCCCGGAGTCGTCGTTATGGCAAGGCCATTCCGCTGTATCTCATGACCAGCCCGGCCACGCATGACGAGACGATCGAGTTTCTCGACAAGCACGACCGTTTCGGCATGGCCCAGGAAGATCTACACATCTTCTGCCAAGGCACCATGCCGGCGATCGATCTGGAAACGAAACAACTGCTGCTCGCCGAACCCGATCAACTCGCCCTGAGCCCCGATGGCCACGGTGGGATGCTGGCCGCCTTGGTGAAGAGCGGCTGCCTGGAAGACATGACTCGCCGCGGCATCGAGCAGATCTACTACTTCCAAGTCGACAATCCGTTGGCCGATGTCTGCGAACCAGAGTTTCTTGGCCTGCATCATCAGGCCGAAAGCGAGATGTCGACGCAGGTTGTCGCCAAGAAGCTGCCGGAGGAAAAGCTCGGCATCCTGGCCGAACTCGATGGACAATTGCAACTGGTCGAGTACAGCGAACTCCCCGCTGAGCAAGCCGCCGAAACGATTGAAGACGGAACCTTAAAACACTGGGCCGGCAATATCGCCGTGCATGGGGTGAAGATGTCGTTCCTGCAGCGAATGTCCTCGCAAGCTGGCAGCTTGCCGTGGCACAAAGCGATCAAGAAGGTTCCCTACGTCAGTCCAGCCGGCGATGTTATCACTCCGGAAACGCCCAACGCCATCAAGTTCGAGAGGTTCATCTTCGATCTTCTCCCTCAGGCCCAGAACCCGATGGTCGTGGAAGTCGATCCTGCTCTGCGATTCGCACCGGTGAAGAATGCCGACGGCGCACCGTCGGATACTCCGCAAGCCGCCAAAGATGCCCTCTGTGCGATTCACCGCTTGTGGCTCAAGCAATGTGGCGTCGAGTGTGCCGATGACCGTAAGATAGAGATCAGCCCGCTAACTGCCCTCGATGCTGGACAACTCAAGGAAAAGCTGGACGCCAAGCCAGAACTTGCCAAGGCCGACTACATCAACGACTAAGGAGAGCACCATGTTACACGCGATCATCATGGCCGGAGGATCCGGTACGCGTTTCTGGCCTGCCAGTCGAAACCAACATCCCAAGCAATTGCTCCGGATGACCGGCGAAACTTCCATGATTCAGGCAACCTGTAATCGGCTAGGTGACCTGGTGCCAAGCGAGCATCTGTACATCTTCACGGCCAAGCATCTCGTCGACCCTATCGCCGAGCAGTTGCCCAAGGTGCCGAGAAACTCGATCGTCGGCGAACCTCATAAACGAGACACGGCACCTTGTATCGGACTGGCAGCGATGCTGGTGCAAAAGAACGATCCCGATGGCACGATGGTAGTCATGCCGTCGGATCACGTGATCTCGCCTGAGTCCGTTTTTCGTGATTCGATCGAAGCCGCCGTTGCGTTGGTCGAAGAAAACCCGGAGAGGATCGTCACGTTCGGTATTCCACCAACCTATGCGGCCGAAACGTTCGGCTATATCGAACGTGGCACGCCGCTCAAAGCAACTTCCATCAAGGCCTTCGAGGTCGCTCGCTTCCGCGAGAAACCCAAAGGTAAGGTTGCCCAAGAGTATTTCGAGTCTGGCAACTTCTACTGGAATGCAGGCATCTTCATCTGGAAGGCCAAAACCGTTCTCGATGCAATCAAGAAGAACGAACCGAAGATGTTCGCGCACTTGCAAGCGATCGCCGACAACTGGGGAACGGACAAGCAGGAGGAAGTATTCGACAAAGAATTCGGAGCCATCCAGGGCAAGTCGATCGACTACGCGGTGATGGAACACCACGAAGCGATTGTCGTTGTCGAAGCGCCTTTCAACTGGGACGATGTCGGCAACTGGCAAAGCATGGCTCGCCTGCATGGGCAAGACGAACACGGCAATACGCATCTGGGTGATGTCCTGGCGATCGATTCCAACGGCTGTATCGTTCGCGGAGAGCATGGGCATCTGATCGTTACCCTGGGCACCCAGGAACTGATTGTTGTGCACACCCCAGATGCCACCCTGATCGCCGACAAATCGCGGGAAGAAGACATCCGCAAGGTGGTCAAGAAACTGGAAGAGGGAGGCCTGCGGCACCTTCTATAAAGGGCCGCCATCATGAGCAGCCAGATCCCTGAAATCCCCGATAAAGGACGCATCGCCGCGGTCGATTACGGCACGGTGAGAATCGGCGTCGCGATCACCGATCCCGATCGCGTGCTGTGCAGTCCGCTGGAAAACTACAACCGTCGCAGCCCCTCGAAAGACGCCCAGTACTTTAAGGAACTGGCCGAGTTGGAACGCATCGTCTTGTTTGTTGTTGGCCTTCCTGTGCATATGAGTGGCGATGAAAGCCAGAAGTCGTACGAAGCACGCCAGTTCGGCAAGTGGCTCTTCGAGACGACAGGCGTACCGGTAACGTTCTACGATGAACGCTTCACTACGAGCATGGCCAAAGACCTGCTGCAAGAGGCAGGCCTGACGAAGAAACGCCGCAAAGCGCGACTCGACATGCTGTCGGCGCAGATCTTACTCACGGCGTTTCTGGAAAACCCTGACCGAGCGTTGGGTAGCATTTCAGGATTGGAAGACCGTTAGGCCTCGCCGGCACTAAAGTCTTTTCCGCTACGTGAAGCCACAATCACTAGCAGCAGCCCTACGCCCATGATGATGGCCGAAATCAGGAACGGGGCCAAGATATTCAACTTCAACAGCGGTATACCCAACCCGGAACCGATAATGCGGGCCAGGGAGTTCACACTTTGACCGATGCCCAAGATCCCGCCTTGCTTATCGGGATCGCTACGCCGCGAGATGAACGAGTTGAGCGACGGCATCATGAATCCGAAACCGGCCACCACAATCGCCAACGATCCCATCAACAGACCAACGGACTGATCTTGCGTGGCTTTTAGAATCAGCAGCATGCCGATGGCCATCAAGATACAGCCAAACGAGGCCAGGATTCCTTCACTTATCCTGCCGGCCACGCGTCGCACGATGCCCCCCTGGACCAGCGCCAACGTGAATCCAATGTAGGCATACGTCAAACAGACCTGGCCAAAGGTAAACGAGAATGGCTGCACTTGCCCCTTGCGACCTTTGAGCAGCATCGAAAGCGTAGTCTCGAAATTCGCAAACGCGAACACCACCACAAACAACGCAGTCAACAGCATCGCGATCGACGGAACCGACAAGGCATCACGCAGGCCTGCGACGGAAAGGTTCTGCTTGGCAGCCGATGGGCTATCGACCGACAGGCTTTCCGGCAACTTGAAATAGGCCAACAGCAGTGCCACTAGCGAAAGCCCTGCAGCGGCGAAACCTGGGGCTGGCCCTGGATCGCCAACGCCGGTGGGCACGGCCAGGTATCCAAAGAGCGGACCAAAGGTAAAACCAAGGCCAAACGCCATCCCGATCAGTGCCATCCCTTTGGGACGTTCGGAAAGAGTCGTCGTGTCGGCGATGTAGGCCTGAGCGGTCGAGATGGTCGCCCCGGCGATACCGGCACCAATACGTGACACAAACAACAGCGTCAGCGACTGCATGATTGTCGCTACGCCAAAGAGCGAATAGAAGACAACGCTTCCCAGTAAACCGATCATCAACACCGGGCGGCGGCCGATGCGATCGGAGAGCCTTCCCCACAGCGGAGCGAAGATGAACTGCATGGCCGAGAAACTGGCCATCAGCAAACCAATCAGCCAGCCTGCTTCATCCACCACAAACTGATCGGCATAGATCGGCAACAGGGGAAGAACCATGCCGAAGCCCAACAGGTCGATAAAGACCGTCAGGAAGACAATGCCCCGGGCCGCTCGATTGCCTTGCGGTCCTTCCGTTTCAACTTGGGCATCTGACATGTACTTCTCCGGCTGGGTATGGGTGGGTAAGCGAAACCGTCCATCTTAATCGGAACACCCTGCACTGCGTTAGGAGGGGAAGTGAGCAATCGCCCACCCGACTGGTTTCTGTTGGTCCGACGTTTTATGATTCAAACATGGAATCAACTACCCCCCAACAGCGCGAAACATACCGTTGCAACAGTCCCGGCAACCTGGCCGAGTACCAGTTAGCCAAACTGAACGCGATGCTGGCCGAGATACTTCCGCAGAATAAGTTTTACGCCCAGAAATTCGCGGACGTAAAACTGCCGCTCTCGTCGCTGGAAGAGCTTACCAGGCTTCCTTTCACGTTTAAGGAAGAACTGATCGGCAGCCACGAAAGTGGCGACTTGGCCAATAACCGCACGTACGACCTCGACAAGTACGTCCGCTTTCACCGAACCAGCGGGACACGCGGACGTCCGATGGTGGTACTCGACACCGAGTCCGACTGGCAGTGGTGGGTCGAGGCCTGGCAGTACGTGCTCGATGCGGCCGAGGTCAGCAGCTCAGACCGCTGCTTCTTCGCGTTTAGCTTTGGCCCCTTCGTTGGCTTCTGGAGCGCATTTGATGCGGCGACACACCGTGGCTGCCTGGCGATTCCCAGTGGCGGCCTGAGCACGGCTAGTCGGCTGGAACTGATTCAACACAGCCGTGCCACCGTTGTTTTCTGCACGCCGACGTATGCGTTGCACATGGCGGAAGTCGCCCAGCAAAATCACATACATCTCGACGAACTTGGCGTACGCTGCCTGATCCTGGCAGGCGAACCCGGGGGATCGATTCCCGCGATACGTGATCGGATTCAATCTGCTTGGAACGCTAAAGTAATCGACCATAGCGGTGCAACCGAGGTCGGGCCGTGGGGATTTTCCGATGCCGACCAAACCGGCGTCTACGTCAACGAAGCCTACTTTCTGCCTGAATTCATTTCGCTGGATACCGGGACAGCGGCTGCTGAAGGAGAACTGTCCGAACTGATCATCACCACGCTGGGTCGAAACGGGTCGCCAGTGATCCGCTATCGAACCGGCGACCTGGTGAAGCCCTGTTGGAATACCGCCGGTCGCTGTAATTTCGTGTTGCTGGAAGGAGGCGTGCTCGGTCGTACGGACGACATGATGATCATCCGCGGCGTCAATGTATTTCCAACATCGATTGAGCAGATTCTGCGAGGCTTTCCGGAAGTCATCGAGTATCGACTTACGGCCTTAAAGCGAGGCGAGATGGACGCGATATCGGTGGAGGTCGAAGACCGCAAGCAAGAGCCAGAACGAATCGCCCACGAGTTGCAATTGCGATTGGGCTTGAAGGTCGAGGTCCACCTGGTCGAAGCCGGGACGTTGCCTCGCTTCGAAGGAAAAGGCCGCCGCTTCATTGATTCACGAAAAGGTTAACCTCATGACCGCCCAGCCCACTGCCCTGGCCTTGCTGCCTGACGGACGCCTGCGAATCGATTGGAGCGACGACACCGTTCGCGTTTATAAAGCTCGCGATTTACGGGAAGCGAGTCCCGACGCACTAACGCGTGAAAAGAAATCGCATCAAGCCGAGAAACCATCTAACCAGTTGACCGTTCTGAGTCCAGCCGAGACGGCTCCCCTGACAATCAAAGGGATGAACCCGGTCGGTCATTATGCCTATCAAATCGTCTTCAGCGACGGTCACGACTCAGGCATCTACCGCTACGAATATCTCTACGAACTCGGTGAGCGTTACGAGTCGCAGTAGCCAACTACACGTCTAAGTAGAACTCGTGCAGAAACAGGCTTACGAAGTCTCCGTGCAGGTACACCTGAATACAAACAGATACCAGCATGAAGATCCCCACGACCACTAAAAAGATGCCATAGGGATTGATCGAAAGCTTTTCGTGCTGGCGAGTGATCTGAGCCAAAGCTAGTTCCAGTTGCCGCCAGCCAGTGAAGTCTTGCCGGGGGCCGACTGATTTAATCAGGACGTTACGCGTACCGTAGTCTTCTTCCATGATCAAGTGCAGCTGTAACGTTGGCAGAAAGAGCGATTCGCCCGCCCAGCGAGCGGCCGGATCGAGACCATCAGCTACCTCCCGCAACAGGGGTCGAAGATGCTTGATCGTCGTGTTATAGGCCACGATCCGAGGTCGCCGAGTCAAAATAATGAAGGCCACCATCAGAAAATAAAGCGTCAGCATCATCAGCCAGGCATACGGACCGTAGACGCTAATCGACCAGCTTGGCATCATCAGAGCCAGAGGGCCAATCATCGCAAGCCCACTAAGCCCAATCGACAAGGCCAACGCGTCACGACCACCTGAGGTAATAAACGGTCCACGTCGCAAATTGATAAAGCCAATCAGCGCCAGATAGGCCGCCAGAGGGCAAATGGCAATTGCCAGTCGTACAGGGTCGCCCGTCAAATCGCCGGTCATGATCGATTCCCGAAAGAGTTACGTAAGTCGGGACTCATTTTAGGTTGCGCCAACAACTGCGGTCAATCGACCGCTTTAGAACCAGACGTACTCGGCGGCTACTGCGATATCCAGAAAGCCACCGGCACCCTTGAATCAGATGGCAAGATTTTCTACGCAACCAGTTCGACGTTGACGATTCCGTGCAGCTTGCACAGGCGAAAGACATCGGCTAGATGATCAAAGCGGCAGGCAGATGCCGCAAAAATACGCACGCGAGTGCTCTCGCAACGATTGTCACCGCACAGCTTTGCGAGTAACTCGGTCAATGCAATCATCTTGCCGTCGACGAACGTTTTGCCCGTCGGCGATAACACCACATCGAGTCGTTCCGACGCCGATGTGCCCGCCAAATGAAAATGTCGAGGTGCGATCATCTCTCTCGTTCGCCAATCCCCAAGGGTCAAGTTACCAATGTCTGTAGGACCCAAAGCCTGCCTGGAAAGTTCACTCGGCGTGGCCGAAATGGCTACTTCCTGACTTCGAGATTCAGCCGTAGTGCACTTAACGTGCCAAAATCAACTAACTTCGGCTGAGAACCTGACCTTCGATGATTGTCGGACGAACTCCTTGTTCCCTGGAATGTTGTTTGTGAATCGTCGATCTGCCAAAAATGCGTTGAAAGAACGAACGAGCCGCCTCACCTGCCATCCTTGTCAGTAGCATCACCGCCGTTACCGTTACCATCAGTAAGGTCACCCCAATCGCCACAAATAGGGCGATAGCGGCGGCGAAAAACCAAATCATGGTCTCTACGACGCTAGGCTGTCGGTAGTTCATGGTTCTAGATTTCTTTCTTGAATCCCTGATCAGCGATATGTGAAGTTATGATGCTACTTCGCGGGAATCGTTTCGATCTTGGTCAAAAAGTCAATCCAGACCATTGGGCTGCGGGACACAGAACGTCGATAAGTACGTGCTACCCAACTGTTTGACATCAATCCACTTGTGGTTCCCTGATTGGGGTGTCACAATGCGATTGGTTGCCAACGCCCAGCAATATAACACCGCACCACCGGTTTGGGTTACGAGGTGAGCAATAATTTCTCATTTTTTACCAGAAAACAGACCTGACGGCGGTTAATTTCTCATTAGGCCGAGTGGCGGAACTGGCAGACGCACAGGACTTAAAATCCTGCGAGGGGTAACCCTCGTGCGGGTTCGATCCCCGCCTCGGCCACTTTTTGCTTCACGCATCGGAGACCCTTGATGGGAAACCAGCCCACTCGCCGTGCAAACGATGCGGGTCGACTGCGCGATTTGCAATTCGCGACGCTCGAAGAGGCCGTGGTGGATGCCCGGCAGCTTCTCGCATCTGGTTATGTTCGCCACGGCAATTGGACGCTGGGCCAGATCTGTTGGCATTTGCGCATCGTCCAAGATCCAAGTATCGATGGCTACCCTTGGTATTTCAGCTTGTTTGCATTTCTGCGCCCGATCGTGCGGCGGACGCTGATGCCCAGGGTTCTCAGTGGCGATTCACCAAAGGGAATTCGCACGGCCCCCATCTTCGTTCCTGCGAACGAGCTGAAGGATGACGAGGAAGTCGCTGCGTTTGAGAAAAGTGTCGAGCGGTTCCTAAAGCATGGCGGCTCCTTCTATCCGCACCCTGGCTTCGGTCGCCTAGACCGCGAAACGCTGCATCGTATTCATGCAGCCCATGCCGCTCATCATCTTCGCTTCCTGCAAACAGCTGACGAATGATCGACCAGGGCTAGAGCCGATCATCTGGTAGCGACGCAGCGTTTTAAGAGTTCACTTCATCCGCATACGATGTTCGTTGCGATGCCGAAGTGTCGACAAGCTCCCGCACAAGCTGGATCAAGTGCTGGCGGTTGATGGGCTTGGTGGCGAAGTCGTCGCAACCAGCCTCGATACATTTTTGACGGTCACCGACCATCGCATGTGCCGTCAATGCCACGATGTTTCCTTTGTAGCCAGACTTGCGAAGCCTACTGACCGCCGTATAGCCATCGAGCACCGGCATCTGCATATCCATCAGAATCACGTCGAAAGCAGCCGCTTGGGCAACCGCGGTCAAGGCCGATTCGTAAGCGAGCAGCCCGTTTTCAACGACGCTTACCTCGGCTCCGGCCTTTCTGAGAACGAAAGAAATGAGACGCTGGTTATCAAGGCCATCCTCGGCAAGCAGGATTCGAATGCCCTCGAGAAGTTGTTCGGGGGTTTCTACCTTGGCACTCACCGAGGCCTTCTGCGATTCCACCTCTTCCGTGGCAAGCTGTTCGTTTTGTGAGTCGAGTTTCAGCTGTACCAGTGGTGACGAACTGACATCCCCGGTCGCAATGGAGATGGTAAACGTACTGCCGAAACCTTGCTCGGAATCGACAACGATCTGCCCCCCTAATAAATTCGCCAGGCAATTCGAGATGCGCAGCCCAAGGCCTGTCCCGCCAAACTCGCGCGTTGTGGATGAGTCGGCCTGACTGAAAGGCTCGAAATTGGCGATCTTCTCTAACTGCGCCGGTGTCATCCCCAACCCCGTATCGGTAACGCGGAATTGCATAAGCTGCCGGTGAGGGATGTAAGAAAGCGTAATCGCCACTTCCCCAATCTCGGTAAACTTGATTGCATTGCCAACAATATTCAGCAAGATCTGCCGTAAACGAGTCGGGTCCGATTGAATCGTTTCAGGGAAAGCAGAGTCATATCGGACACGCAGTGCGATCCCCTTGCCGACGGCGCGTACGTTGAGCAGTGAGATCACTTCTTCGACGATCGCATGTGGTTGCGTCGGCAGCACCTCCATGGCCAACTTGCCGGCATCAATCTTGGACATATCCAGAATGTCGTTGATGATCGCGAGCAAGTGCTCGCCGTTGCGATTGATGGTCTCCAATGCATTACGGTGTTCGTCCGTCAAATCCCCCATGGAAAGGTCGTTGAGCAGCAACTCCGAATACCCCAAGATGGCCGTCATGGGGGTCCGAATTTCGTGCGACATATTCGCCAGGAATTCACTCTTGGCCTGGTTGGCCGAGTTCGCTTGTTCGATGGCCTGATGCAGTTCCTGAACGTCGATATGGACGCCGACCATTCGCTTGGGGGAACCATCTTCGTGCCAGGCCACCACTTCGCCAACGTCACGAACCCACAACCACGCACCATCCTTGCAGCGTAGGCGAAGCTCGCTGCAGAAGACCGCATCTTCCCCCCGAAAATGCCGCTCCAGAGCTTCCATTGCGATGGGCAGGTCCTCGGGATGGCAAAGGGTGCTCCACGTATCGATACACATCGGCAATTCGCCAGGCTCGTAGCCAAGCATCGTATACCACATGTCGCTGAAGATGACTTCACCGGTCGACACCACCCAGTCCCAAAGCCCTGTGTTCGATGCCCCCAGGGCAAGGTCCAAACGCTCGGTCAAGCGGCGGTTTTCGTCTTCCGCTTGCTTGCGATCCGAGATGTCCTGCGCGATCCCAAGGTAGCCGATAATCTGGCCTTCCTCATCGTACCTGGCAGTAACCGTAAGGCTGACGCTCAGCAACGAGCCGTCTTTGCGAACATAGGTCCACTCTCGTTCTTCGTGACCATTGATCATGGCCTGTTTGACGAAAACCTCAAAACCTTCGACAGTCTCGCCAAGTAGTTCACTCAGTTCTTTCCCCCGAGCGATCACTTCCGATGCGACATGAATGATTTTCGGCGTTTGCTTTCCGACCATCTCGGCGGCCGTATAACCAAGCATCGCTTCGGCCCCGGCATTGAATGTTGAAATGATTCCTTCGCAATCGGTGGCGATGATGGAGACACGCGTCGCGGCACCGAGTACGCCTTGCAGTTCGTTGCTGGCCGCTATGGAGTTTTCCTCGGCACGCTTTCGGTCAGTAATATCAAACCGAAGCGATATCAGCTTCTCGATCTTTCCCTCAGAATCCAGGAAAGGAATGTTCGTGGAGTCCACCCAATACAGGTGGCCATCTTTAGCACGATTGCAAACTTCACCGCGCCAGGTCTCGCCTGCAAAAAGGGTTCGCCACATCTCTACCCAAAACGATTTCGGGTGATAGCCGGAATTCAGAATGCGATGATCTTGACCAATTAGCTCTTGAGCGCTGTAGCCTGAGATCCGGCAGAAGCCTTCGTTTACCTCGGTAATTTTTCCCGATCGATCGGTAATCGAATAGAGCGTGTGCATATCGAGGGCAGACTTGAGTGAATGTATCTGCCGGCTCGACTCACGCAATTCCTTTTTCGCATGGTAGAGCTCTTCGATCGCGATTTCTACTTGTCTTTGTTTCTCTTTTAGCGATGCAACAACACTATTGTATGCCTGTGCAATCTGGCCCACATCGGTTTGCGATTGCAGGTCCAGGTCAATCGCAAAGTTGCCGGTCTCGGAGTGCTGCTCCATGACGTACAGCAGGTCGTGGAGTTCCGACTTATCGCCGTGTTCGGCCACGTTCAGCCCTACCGTCTCCGTTTGACGATCGACCCGAAATGGACTGAATCGATTGATCGACCACAAGACCCCGAAGCCAACCAGAAAAGACCAGCCAAAACAGACACATACGCCCAACAATTGCACACCCAACTGTTCCCAGCGTCCCAGACCAGTATCAAGTGTCGCCAGGTTGCCAAATAGGGCAACGGACAATGTTCCCCATACGCCAGCAGCGGCATGGACAGGAATTGCCCCGACGACGTCGTCAATCCGAAGCTTCGCGAGCAATTGCGCAGTAGCCATCATGATCAGGCCGGCCACAAATCCGATGACCAAGGCATCGAACAAATTCACCACATGGCAACACGCCGTAATCGCAACAAGCCCCGCCAGAAGACCATTAATCAACAGTTCCAGCTCTCTCCGAATGTGGAGCAGTCGCGCGACCACGAGCGTTGTCGTCGCACCGGCAATGCCAGCGAGGATCGTTGTCGTCACTACATGCGGAATCCGGTCGTCTAATTGCAACGTGCTTCCAGCATTAAATCCTATCCAGCCAAAAGCCAGGAGCATGGCCCCGAGCGCCGCCATCGGCAAGTTGTGGCCATTACAGGTCGTTGAATCCTTGGTATCGAAACGCCCAATTCGAGGACCGACGATGAGGCAAACCGCGAGGCTAATCCAACCGCCCACACCATGCACCACCGAGCTTCCAGCGAAGTCGACAAAGCCCAACTCAGCCAACCAGCCTCCTTCACCCCAGACCCAATGCGCGTAAATGGGGTAGATCAGAGAGGAAACAACAACTGCCGTGAGCAAGTAACTTGCAAACCGCATCCGCTCTGAAACGGCACCGCCAATGATCGTGGTTGCTGTCCCGCAGAACATCAACTGAAACAGGAAAAAGGCCTCGACGTTCCCTCCCTGCGAGTCACCGTCGAAGAAGAAGTCGCTAGTCCCAAACCACCCCATGTACGAGGCACCAAAGATCAGCCCAAAGCCAAAGGCCCAGAAGATCATCCCAGAGACAGCAAAGTCGGCCAGGTTTTTCGCAGCAACATTAATACTGTTCTTCGAACGAACCGATCCGGCTTCCAAGCAACAGAAACCGGCTTGCATGAGAAAGAATAGGGCCGCACTACCAACGAGCCATACATCGTGTAACGTGCGCGAAGAAATCTCCACAAGATGCCCCTCGATGTAGTACCGATAACGCCTTCTGCCCTTAGTGGTCCCCTGCCAGCCCCCCGGCAGATTCGACAGCCGAGAGTCGCCGGAAGGAAGCTCGTTGTAAATCGCCGCGATGAGATCATCGGTCCTCAGAGACCATTGGTTGAGATCACCGTCAACAGACCTCACGGTCGAATTACTTTGTTAAAGAATCGGGTAAACGTGCGCGGATCGATAACCTATTTCAGCTGACCGGATTAAGTCGTCTGTATGGATTGCGACGCACCTCCACAGGCATACCCAGTCCTCCCCCTCGGGGCACCGACATGGCCATTTCATAACCAACCACGGAAGACCGCAATGGATTCCGGCTTCTCGCAGTAGGGTCTCTGTCTGACTGGCAAGCGGGGGGAATCCTTGGCCACCAATCACCGCTAATCCTTTCCCCAACACATGCAATGGTAACAATCTCAACTGTTACCCCCACTTTCTCCTGTAGCTTGCCCCTGTTCACTCGCGCCGGATCGTATACAATCGCAAGCTATCACTTTGTTCCTTTGCTTATTGGCATCTTAGCTCGACTGAGCCCCGCACTTTTCGCGGCGACGCGGTCACCGACACTGGCTTTTTCTCGAAAGGGGAATCGACCAGAGCACTCTACTTGCGCGGTGACCGGCCTGGACGAGAAAACGAGACGTTCGACGGATGACGACCGAAACACTGAAAAAGACACCACTCTACGACTGGCACGCCGCGAACGGGGGACGAATGGTCGACTTTACCGGCTGGTCGATGCCGGTTCAGTACACCTCGATCATTGACGAGCACAACGCAACCCGAAACGCCGTCGGCCTATTCGATGTTTCGCACATGGCCCGCTTCCGCTTCGATGGGGCTGGCGCTCTGGAGTTGATCGACGGATTAGTCACCCGCAAGGTGGCTGATCTGAAGCCAGGCCGCATTCGCTATGGGCTGGTTTGTAAAGAAGATGGCGGCATTCTCGACGACATCCTCACCTATCATCTGCAAGACCGCCAAGGCAAATCATACACCTGGATGGTGGTCAACGCCGGCAACCGCGAGAAGATCGCCGCCTGGATCAACGCTCGTCTGCCTGAAGAGGTGACGTTCACCGACTACACCGAGAAAACGGCCATGATCGCCGTGCAAGGTCCCCGGGCCATGGCCATCGCCCAGGAGCTGATTGAAGGGGACATCTCAGAGCTGAAATACTATCAAGGTCGTGAAGCGACCATCCTCTGCCATCCGGGGCTCGTAAGCCGCACCGGCTACACCGGCGAAGATGGTGTCGAGCTGACCGTCCCTGCCGAAAACGCTATTTCCGTGTGGGAAGCCCTGCACGTTGCAGCCGCCGAAGTGGGTGGCCATGCGGTCGGACTGGGTGCTCGCGATACGCTGCGTCTGGAAGCCGCCATGCCACTCTACGGGCACGAGCTTTCCGAAGAGATTACACCACTGCAGGCAGGCCTCGGCTTCGCCATGTCGTGGGACCACGAGTTCATCGGCAAAGTTGCCCTGGAAGCAATTGACAAAGACTCGCTTCCCGTTCGCGTCGGCCTGGTGATGCAGGACAAACGCGTCCCACGCGAGCACTACCCGCTTTACGTCGGCGACCAGCAGGTCGGCGAAGTGACCAGCGGTTCGCAATCGCCGACCCTGGGCATGCCCATCGCCATGGGTTACGTCGCTCCGCAATTCTCAGCCGAAGGAACGCTGATCGATGTCGACGTCCGGGGCAAACGCCTCGCGGCGAAAGTGGTTCCACTGCCGTTTTACAAGCGGAAGTAGTCCCCCTCCCCTTCATTCCATTCAATTTCCACGCAGGTTAGTTTAGGAGTTTCCCGATCATGTCCACGGACAATTTGCTTTTTGCCAAGACGCACGAATGGGTCAAAGTGGAAGAGTCGGACGGTGCCAAGATTGCCACGGTCGGTATCAGTGCCCACGCGATCGAAGCCTTGAACGACCTGGTTTACCTAGAACTTCCCGAAGTCGGCAAAGAAGTCACCGCCGGCGAATCTTTCGGTGAAATTGAATCAGTCAAAGCGGTTAGCGATATCTATGCTCCCGTTAGCGGTGAAGTGATCGAAGCCAACTCGGCCCTGCCCGACAACCTCGATTCACTGCATGAAGATGCGTACGACAACGGCTGGATTGCCAAGATCAAAATCAGCGACGACTCGGCCCTGGCCGACCTGATGGACAAAGCCGGCTACGACAAGATGTGTGCGGAAGAAGGCTAAGGACTTCTTCGTTTGAAGTTTTCAGTGTGAAGTTTTCAGCAATGAAGGCTTCTTCTTTCTCCCGCTGAAAACTGAACACTGAGAACTGAACACTATCATTTTGGAACAGATTGGATGAGCTATCTCTACAACACTCCGGACGATCAGGCAGCAATGCTGAAGTCGATCGGGGTCGATTCGATTGAAGAGTTGTTTAGCACCATTCCGGAAGATCTGCGGCTCAAACGCGATCTCAATCTTCCGCCGCAAATGGGCGAACTGGAGCTGACTCAGCACCTTTCGGCCCTGGCCGCGAAGAACGCTTCTCCGGCCACCCATGCCTGCTTCCTGGGTGGCGGCAGTTACGATCACTTCGTGCCGGCTGCCGTCGACGCGTTGGCATCGCGGGGCGAGTTCTATACTTCCTATACCCCTTACCAGCCAGAAGTCTCGCAGGGCAACTTGCAGGCCATGTTTGAATACCAAACACTGATCTGCGATTTGACCGGCATGGACCTTTCCAACGCCAGTCTGTACGACGGCGGCAGTGCGTTGGCCGAAGCGGTCATCATGGCACTCAACACCGGCAAGCGGGGCGAAAAAGTCGTCGTTCTCGGAACGGTTCATCCTGAATACCGTCAGATCCTGCAGACCTACTTCACCGACCTGGGTATCGAGATCGTCGAAATTGCCTGCCCTGACGGCATTGCCGATCTGGCCAAGGTCGAAGCTTCGATCGACGCGAGCACGAACTGCGTGATCGTCCAGTCGCCGAACTTCTTCGGCGGAATCGAAGATGTCGCCGCGATTGCGGAGATCGCTCACAAGAATGACGCCGTCGTCATCCAGAGCTTCGACCCGATCAGCCTCGGCTTGCTCAAGCGTCCCGGGGACCTAGGTGCCGACATTGCCGTGGCTGAAGGGCATTCGCTCGGTTCGCCGATGCAGTACGGCGGCCCTTACCTGGGCATCATGGCTTGTAGCGATCAGTTCGTTCGCCGCCTGCCTGGTCGTATCGTGGGCCAAACTGAAGACCGCCGCGGCAAACGCTGCTGGGTGCTGACGCTGCAAACGCGAGAACAACACATTCGCCGCGAGAAAGCGACCAGCAACATCTGCACCAACCAAGGCCTGTTCGCCCTGCGTGCTTCGATCTACTTGTCGTTGCTGGGGCCAAGTGGCCTGAAGCAAGCTGCGATCCTCTGTACTCAGAAGGCGCACTACGCCCAGCAAACGTTGACCGAAATCGAGCGTCTCGAGCCCGTGTTCGGAGGCAGCCCGTTCTTCAAAGAGTTCGTCCTTCGCGATACGCAAGGCAACGTCGAAGGTCTTCTGGCCGAAGCACGCGAAGCGGGCTTCCTGGGTGGCGTTCCCCTGGGGCAATTCTTCCCCGAGATGGAAGACTGCTTCCTGGTGTGCGTGACCGAGAAACGCACCAAGACCGAAATCGACGCCTTGACCCGAACATTCTCCCTCTGTCACACCGGGGGTTCCACGATCCATGCGTAATCAACAAGCAACCCAACTACTGTCAGAGCTTTCCCACCCAGGCCGCGTGGCCGTTCAGTGGCCGGCGTGTGATGTCCCTGAGCAGCCGCTCGAAGACATCATTCCCGCCAACTTCCTCGCGGAAGAAGCACCACGGTTGCCGGAATTGACCGAAGGGGAAGTCGTTCGTCACTACACGAACTTGTCGACCAAAAACATGTCGGTCGATACGCACTACTACCCGTTGGGTTCGTGCACGATGAAGTACAACCCAAAGCGGAACGAGCGGCTCGCTTCGCTGCCAGGCATCGTCGATCTGCATCCTTACCAGGACGAATCAACGATCCAAGGCATGCTGCAACTGCTATACGAATTGCAGGGCATCTTCTCCGAAATCTCAGGCTTGCCGGCTTGCTCGCTGCAACCAGCTGCCGGGGCTCACGGAGAACTCACGGCCCTGATGGCCGCGGCCAAGTACTTCAAGAGCATCGGCGAAGATCGCAAGGTCGTCCTGGCTCCTGATAGCTCGCACGGCACCAACCCAGCCAGCGCCCAGATGGCCGGTTTCAAGGCCGTCAGCATCAAGAGCGACCCCAATGGCGGCGTCGACATGGAAGACTTCCGTAAGAAGTTGACCGACGACATCGCCGTGCTGATGATCACCAACCCGAGCACCTTGGGCCTGTTCGAGAAGAACATGCGCGAGATCGCCGATGCGGTGCATGAAAAAGGTGGCCTAGTCTATCTGGATGGTGCCAACATGAACGCCATTCTCGGCATTGCCCGTCCAGGCGACTTCGGTGCCGACATGATGCACTACAACCCACACAAGACCTTCAGTGGTCCGCATGGTGGTGGTGGTCCCGGTGCTGGTCCGATTTGCGTGACCGAGAAGCTGAAGCCGTTCCTACCATCGCCAATCGTCGAAAAGGATGGTGAACGATACAAGCTCGACTTCGATCGACCTGAATCGATTGGCCGCGTTCGTAGCTTCTTCGGCAACACGGGCGTGCTGGTTCGAGCTTACTGCTACATCCTTTCGCATGGCCCTGTAGGGCTGCGGGAAGTCTCTGAAAATGCCGTGCTCAACGCGAACTACCTGTTGAGCAAGGTAAAGCACTTCCTGCCGGTTCCACGTGGCGAACGCTGTATGCACGAATTCGTCGCCTCCGCTTCCGATCTGAAAAAGGAACGGGGCATCACGGCGATGGATATCGGCAAGCGACTTCTCGACTATGGCTTCCACGCTCCAACGGTCTACTTTCCGTTGACCATTCCGGAAGCGATCATGATTGAGCCGACCGAAACCGAGAGCAAAGAAACGCTCGACGTCTTCGTCGAAACGCTCTTCAAGATCACCGAAGAAGACCCGGAACTGCTGCACGATGCACCTCATACGACGCCGATCAGCCGTCCGAACGAGGTCCAGGCCGCACGAAGCCCATGCCTGCGGGCCGACTTCTGCAGCAGTTAATCGCCTGACCTGATGTCGGGACGACGTCCTTCTGTCCCCTCTCCCTCGTCAATGGGAGAGGGCTAGGATGAGGGATTTCTTCGATCCAATATGGAGTCTTTCTCCATGCTTGTGACTTCAGCCGCGTCCCCCATGATCTAGATCAAGCTGGAGCCCAGAGCGAGTTTCCATGAAAGAGATGCGTTTAATCGTCGACCCACCAGCCAGCGGCACGTGGAACATGGCAGTCGATGAGGCGATATTGCGTGGCGCGGTCGATTTGGGGGTTCCTACGCTGCGTTTCTATGGCTGGGACGAGCCAACGCTCTCGCTGGGCTATTTTCAGAAATATGACGATCGCCGCCAGCACCAGGCAAGCGTCAACTGTACGTGCGTCCGCCGGGCATCTGGTGGCGGGGCGATCATGCACGATCGCGAATTGACCTACAGCTTCGTCGCTCCCGTGCGAGATTCGCGATCCGAAGAGACAACCCGCTGGTTCGATCTGTTCCACGAGACGCTGATCGAAGTGCTAGCAAAGTGGGGCATCAACGCTCATTTAAGCGGAAAACCGCAGTCCACTTCCACTCCCGATCCATTTCTTTGCTTTCTACGTCGCCACGAAGTCGACGTAATCGTCGATGGCAACAAGATTTGCGGTAGTGCCCAGAGACGCCATCAGGTTGCCGTTTTGCAACATGGGAGTGTGATCTTGCAACAATCGGCCTGTGCACCAGAGCTGCCGGGCCTCGCAGAAATTACTGGGCAGCAAATTTCCTCCGAAACACTGATCGAGCAATGGAAAGAGTGCTTAAGCGCTACATTCCAAAGCACTTATGTTCCAGGGGAACTTACCGCCAAAGAGGTAGAATCCGCCCAAGAGATCGAATCGGCGAAATTCTCACATCCCGACTGGACCCATAAACGGTAAGCAATATCAAATTCAAAACCGTTGACCTTGGCTTAACGGCGACATATGCTTAGTTAAGGATGAAAGCCAGATTGCCGATATAAGTTTTAGAGTTATCGATTGGCGGCTGCGGAAAAAACGCCCCGCGTGGTTTACCGCACCCCCAAAGAAACCATTTGCAATCGCGCTTGAAACGGTTATTTTAATGAGACTTTTCTGTGGCTTCAGTTTGCCGATTTAATCTCATTTGTCTTCACTCTCGGCGCGCTGATTGCATCGGAACAGATAGACCCCTTCGGTCGGCTCGGTGAATCCCAAATCAATCCTTTAACCGCCATTATTTGAGTTTCTCAAAGGTGGGATTAGCCGTTGCACAGGAAGGATTTAAATATGCAAGTCATGCTACAAGTAATCCGAGGACCAAGTGCCGGCAAGGAGTTTAAACTCCCAGTCGACAACTTCGTCATCGGACGAGGTGATGGATGTCACCTTAAGCCCAAAAGCGACATGGTTAGTCGCAAGCACTGCGCACTCGCAGTACGTGATTCCAAGCTGTTTCTGGAAGACTACGGAAGCAAGAATGGAACATACGTCAACGGCGAACGCGTCGAGGGCACCATCGAGTTGAAGATGGGAGACGAGCTCCGTGTAGGACCACTCGATTTCCTGATTCTGATCGACCACACCCTGGGTGCGGCCAAACGCTCGAAGGTTAGCAGTGTGAAAGAAGCTGCCAGTCGCGTGGCAGAAGCAAGCGGCCTTGGAAACGATGTCGCAAGCTGGCTCGAAGAAGCCGACGAAGAAGAACGTCAGATGCGGATGGAGAATCCAGAAACGCGTCAGTTCCGCGTGGACGAAACGCGTACGGTTTCCCTCGACGAACTCCGTGAGTTGGAAGAGGAAGAAGCAGCCGCTGCAGACGCCAAAGATGGCAAGACCAAAACGGGCCTTTTGGGCATGTTTGGGTCGAAGAAGAAGACCTACGGCAAATTGCCCCAGGTAGAAAGCACTGGCTCGAAGGATAGCCAATCGGCTGCCAATGACGCCATTCGCCGACTGATGGATAACCGCCGTTAATTGACGGTCTCCGCGCTAATGTAAACGCTTCGTTACAAACCACTTAAGCCACTCATCACTGAGTGGCTTTTTTTATGGCTCCTCGGCAGGCACGGCAAAATGGGACATTCTCACTCGCGGCTTCCAAGAATACCCGCTAAGCTAAGAATAACTGGTCAATTTCCCTCACTTTCTCTAATTCCACGAAACCGTCTTTTCCCATCGTGGGTATAAGTATTCAGAGTGGATGTGATCAGTCCAGGAGCGGTCCTTTGACGAACTTCAGCCTGCTAGTCGACCAGTGCATGGAAGGGGACCAGAGCGCAGTCTCTGAGTTCGTGCGTCGATTTCGAAACCAGGTTTACCTGCTGTGCTATCGAATGGTGGGAGAACACCATGAGGCTGAAGATATGGCCCAGGAAACATTCCTGCGCGTGTTCCGAAACCTCCACAGATGGGATCGAAGTCGTCCGATTGAACCTTGGATCATGACCATCGCCGGCAACCGCTGCCGGACTCACCTGGCTCAAAGAAACCGTCGACCGATCGCCTGCGAGACGCAGGATCATGTCGAAGACCACCGTGGAATCGATACCCGCGGCCAGTTGCTGGCCGAAGAAGTTCAGTTAGCCCTATCCCACGTCCGAGAAGAATATCGCAAGGCGTTCCTTTTGTTCCACGATCACCAGCTATCCTATGGCGAGATCGCCGAGCAGATGGACTGCCCGCTGGGAACCGTAAAAACCTGGGTCCATCGTGCCCGGCGTGAACTGGTCCAACGACTCGCCAACCGTGGCGTTACCCAGGAATACCGTGCGAGCCAACTTGCTCGTTCAGCCGAATAGAAACACGTAATACCAAAAGACATTTGTCAGGAATCGATTCGTGAAGTTCGAAGAGTTTGAAAACACGCTGCAAGACTGGCTCGACGAAGGTCGCCTCGACGAGGTGGAATCGTTGTTACCGCTAGTATGCGAGGCCGATCGGGCCGAGTGTGAAGAGCTCTTATTCACGTATCACGCGCTTTTCGCAGGCCTTAATAGTGCTTCTTCGGTGGAATTGCCACCCGATCACGTATCGCCTGCCACCCACAGGAAACAAAGCCCTTGGAAAGAGGTCTCTTTGCCGGCGATTGCGATGAGTTTGGCTTTGTGCCTGACCATCATCGCCGCCGTACCGGGTCTCTTCTCTGGCTCCAAAGCGGCGAACTCACAGCCTTCGCCGTCGTTGGCTACCGTTCCGCAGCCGGCCGAAGTCGTGCCTGGTCCCCTGCCCCAGCTATCTTCTACGCCCCAAATCGCCTCACGTGAGCCTGGTCTGACGCGATTTGCGACGGTGTCGTTTGAGCCATTGGCTCGGAGCATGGTTAGCCAGACAGACATTGCCCTTAAGTCGATTAATCGCGTGGCAACCGACTTGAACCCGATTGATCATCAGTTCTCGGCCTATCAGGACGCGGCTCCCCTGCTCGATACGCTCACACGCGGCTTCCTGCCGGGAACTCGTTCGCTGGGAAATGCTTTCTCCGTGCTGCATGAATCGACCATCGAGCCGACCGCTCCGACTCAAGAACAAGAGTCGAGCCCTCTTTCCCCCAGCTCTGAGCAGAATCCCGTCGTTAGCTAGATCTAACAGACAAACCCCTCCATTAGCGGGATACCCCCTCCTCGTTTTTTGAATTATTATCAATTTACAGCTTGATCCCTGCCTGCGTACTCATTCTCGGTAATTCACTCCTACCCGCCGGAATAATTTCTCATGCACCCCCATCACTTGCGCGCCCAAACTCGAAATGCTTTCACCCTCGTGGAGTTGCTGGTCGTGATCGCCATTATTGGCGTTCTGATCGCCTTATTGCTGCCCGCAGTTCAACAGGCGCGTGAAGCCGCTCGCCGCAGCCAATGCGTGAACAATCTCAAGCAGCTCGCTTTGGCAATGCACAACTTCCACGACACGAACAACATCTTTCCCCATTGCTTCTACACCAAGAATCCTGGAAATACCAATACCTGGGAACAATGGCACCGGTTCAGCGCCAGCTACAAGATCTTACCCTTCATTGAACAAGAGAATCTCTATAACCAATTCAACTTAGATGGGACATGGGGTTACAACCGCGATAATCCCATGAACGTCCGACTTGAGGCTTTCCTATGCCCTTCTTCGCCGCCCGCCACGGATGCAGCCGGGATCAGCTGGGGGGGACCTGGTTCCAATTACGGCTGGTGTTCAGGTAGCTCCCCTTACACGGCCCACTCGTGCGACCGCAGCGGTTGCAACGGCATGATTACCACGAAAGTCGAAACCAAGATGGCGGATGCGACCGACGGTCTGTCCAACACTGTCTTCGTTTCGGAATTCCTTTCCGGTGACGGAAAAGATGGTACGCCACGCTACCCGTTTGACATCCTCTACACCGGTGACGACACGCCGTTCAACAACATTGTCAACAAGGACTTCCCAACCCAGGCCGAAATCGACGCCATCGGACAAACGGTTGAAGGGGGAGCATCGGGCGAACGCAGCAACAACGGTACCTTGTGGGGATGGTATTCCCATGGTCAGTCCCTCCTGAACACGGCGGTCCCCCCGAACTGGAAATATCCATCGGCAGGTGGTAACTGCTGCCCAGGTGGTGCCCACGACTGGGGCCGCGGCTTTATCGGTGCTCGCAGTATGCACCCAGGCGGCGTGAATGCAGGCCTGGGGGATGGTTCGGTTCGCTTTGTTCCTGAAACGGTCGACCTGCTTACCTGGCAGCGAATGGGGAACGCACGCGACGGTCAGGTAGTCACACTGCCGTAGTTCTTCGCCTGACGTTCAGACTCTTTCCTAATTTGATTAAACGCCTTAGCTGCCGGATAGATAGTAATGCGTACCCGTTCCGTTAATTCACTTGGTCTGCAACTTGTTCTCTTGGCCTGTCTTTGCACCCTTCCCTTGCTCGGCTGCTCTCAGTCGAGCCAGAAGGAACGCGTGATTCCTCTTAAAGCTTCCGCCTCGATGAACAACGCCCGATCGATCCTCGAGAACTATGCCAAAGGCGCACCGATCACGAGCGAGGCCGACTCGTTCGACGCGGTTGTCGCCGGCGTTCGTAAGGATGACGAAGCAGCAGCTGATACGCTGGACAAAGCCTTCAAGCAAATCCGCGAAAACCCTGGTAATCGTGCCAAGATTGCCAAGGAAACGCTGAAGCAGCTGCCAGCCAAGCCGGAACCGGAACCTGCTCCGCCGACAGAATAACCGTAGCAACTACGTTTAATCTCAACCCGAAAGGCCGTGCGAAGCGATTCGCACGGCCTTTTTTCGTATGGCCTACCACCCAGAGTCAGGAACCATGCATTCTTTGCGCAGCCCCAAGGGTCGCGTTAACCAGAATAACCTGCACAAACTGCAAGCTTTACGGAATGTTGCAAAGTTACCACATAAGACTCCGATGAGTTGAGTATTCCCAACACATCCTCCCCAACCATCCAAGTCAACGGAGCTTACCATCGTGGCCAAAGCAAAAACGACAACCCGCAAGACGACTGCTTCCAAGACCTCGACCAAGGCAAAATCGACCAAATCAACCAAGAGCAGCGCTGGTGAGCAAGAAGTTGTGATGGATCGCCGCCGTACCGATCGCCGCAGCAAGGCCGCTGCTGATAAGACCAAGAAGCCAGAAGCTGTTGTGGAAGCCACGAAGGGCCCTGAAGAAGCTCAGCCCAAGATGGAACGTCGTGCAAAGGTGAACCGTCGCCGTCAAATCGATCCAACGACCTGCGAACGCGATTACACCAACGACGAAATTGAATTCATGCAAGCTTTGGACGCCTACAAGCGTTCCAGCGGTCGCATGTTCCCAACGTGCAGCGAAATCCTGGAAGTGATTCGCGACCTGGGTTACAGCCGAGGTGGCAGCCCCCTCAGCGAAGTGACTGAAGAAGCACAAGTCGAAGAACAAATGCCAGCCTTCTCGGACGAAGTTCCGGCAATCGAAGGCTAGGCCGCCAATCACGACAACAAACCAACGTTGCTAGCAAACTCGGGAGGCTTTTCGGCCTCCCGAGGTCTTTTCTTGAGCGAATTCGTCTTGATTAAGGAAGAAGTCGCCACTATTCTCCCCCGACGCATGAAAATAAGTCGCCTGACAACAGGATAATGGGGTTGATGACGTGCATCGACAAACGACCTTTCAACGAAAACTGATTCTCTTCGCACTCTTCGTTCCGCTTACTAGCGCGGGTGTCGGCTGCCAGATGGCTGCTTCAGGATACAACGTCGCCGGTGTACGCGCTGTGGAAGAAGGCCAGCCGCAGGTCGCGGTCAATCAGTTTCAGAAAGCTCTTGGGCACGATCCCACCAATCCTGATGCGTACTACAACCTCGCTGCAACCTATCATCAGATGGGCAAGCAGTCGGGGGACCAAAACACATTGCACCAGGCTGAAGCTCTTTACAATCAGTGCCTGGACCTGAACCCCAACCACACCGAATGCCACCGCGGTCTGGCCGTGTTGTTGGTCGATACGAAGCGCAGCGATAAGGCCTTCACCCTGATGGAACGCTGGGAGCAGCGTGCTCCGCAGTTGGCAGATCCCAAGATCGAACTGGCTCGCCTGTATCAGGAATTTGGCGACAAAGAAAACGCCATGAGTCAGTTGAACCAAGCCTTAGCCGTCGATGCGAATAACTCTCGCGCTTGGGCGGCGATAGGCAGCCTGCGTGAGCAGAATGGCGAACTTGGTCAGGCCTTGGCCAACTACCAGCGTTCGTACCAGCTGAACAACCTCGACGCGGGTGTCGGCTCGCGAATTGCGGCCCTGCAACGTCAGGGAATCCAAAGCGAAGTCCCCATGGCCCCAACCAACGGAACGCAATTGGCCAATCAGCCGAACACCCGCAAACGATACTAATGTGTGCTAACGCGCAGCACACTTGGTCGGATTGAACATTTTCGATCCATTCTAAAACCAGATTGCCGACCAATCTGAACCTCCTTGGGGCATCTGTATCCTTCTGTTATTAGCCAATTTGCGCCCAGTGGATTCAATTCTTTCCTCGTGGCGTGGGGGCCGCTTCTATCGAAAGGGAATTCCCCTTAAAATCTGGGTTTACTTGCTATCTGCCGGTTCCGTCTGGGATGTCTTGCGAAAGACACAGGCGGGCCCAATCGGTTGACCATCTCCCTTTGAGCCGACTGTCATGCCAGAACGCGTATTCAATTTCTCTGCCGGTCCTGCCGTAATGCCCCTTCCAGTGCTTGAAGAAGCCCAACGCGACCTGGTCGCTTTGCCGGGCGTTGGCAGTTCCGTTATGGAACTGAGCCACCGTGGTAAGACCTACATGGATATCCACGCAGACGCGAAGGCCCGGCTCGTTTCGCTGTTGAATATTCCCGACACCCACGAAGTCCTGCTTCTGCAGGGCGGTTCACGGTTGCAGTTCTCGATGATCCCGATGAACCTGCTCAAGGGTACCGACAAGGCAGCCGATTACGTTCTGACCGGCACCTGGGGTAAGAAGGCCCTGGAAGAAGCCGTGAAAGAAGGCAAGACCAACGTGGCCTGGGACGGCAAGCCTGGCAACTACAACAATCTGCCTGGCCCAAGCGATCTGAAGCTGACTTCGGACGCTGCCTACGTGCACATCACCTCGAACGAAACCATCCAAGGTGTGCAGTTCCAAAGCGAACCCGAAGTGGGCAACGTGCCGCTGGTCGCGGACCTTTCGTCCGACTTCATGAGCCGCCCGGTCGACGTCTCGAAGTACGGCATCATCTATGCCTGTGCCCAGAAGAACGCCGGCCCAGCTGGCGTGACCGTTGTGATCATTCGCAAAGACCTGATGGAGCACGCCAGCAGCGATCTGCCCGGCTACATGGTTTATCGCAACCATGCCGAGAACGACTCGATGTGGAACACGCCACCAACGTTTGGCATCTACCTGCTGGGCTTGGTCTGCAAGTGGCTGCAAAACGAGTTCGGTAGCTTGGAAAAGCTTCAGACGCAGAATGAAGCCAAGGCCCAAATGCTGTACGATGCCATCGATCAGTCTGGCGGCTACTACATCGGCCATGCAGTGCCGGAAGTTCGCTCGATGATGAACGTCACGTTCAAACTGGGCGACGAAGAAGCAGATAAGAAGTTCCTGGCCGCAGCCAACGAGATCGGTCTGACCCAACTGGGCGGTCACCGTAGTGTTGGCGGTATGCGTGCTTCGATCTACAACGCGATGCCTGTCGAAGGTGTCGAAAAGCTTCGCGACTTCATGCTTGAATTCAAGAAGTAAACACCCCACACTTCCCTAACTTCGCTGGCAAACCCTCAGCCAAAGAAACGCATCATGCCTAAAGTCATTGTTTTGGATACGCTCGCTCAGGAAGGTCTGGACCTGTTGGATCAGGCCCCTGGGATTGAATACGAAGTTCGCACCGGTTTGAAAGGTGAAGAACTACGCAGTGCCCTCAACGAATTCGATGGGGCGATCTGCCGCAGCGGCGTGAAGATCACTGCCGAGTCTCTCGAAGGCAACACCAACATGAAGGTGATTGCTCGAGCCGGCGTCGGCACCGATAACATCGACTCCAAAGCGGCAGCTCGGCATGGCATCGTGGTGATGAACACCCCCACGGGCAACACCATCAGCACGGCCGAACATGCGTTCTGCTTGATGATGGCTCTTTCGCGAAACGTGCCTGCTGCCAATCAAAGCCTGGTGGAAGGTCGCTGGGATCGCAAGAAGTACATGGGTACGCAGCTGGCCGACAAGACACTCGGCGTGGTCGGACTCGGCCGCATCGGGATGGAAGTCGCCAAGCGTGCGTTGGCGTTCGAGATGCGAGTGATCGCCTACGATCCCTTCGTCAGCCCCGAACGTGCCGCGGAACTGGGTATCGAGCTTTCCGAAACCGTCCCCGGCATGCTTCCGCACATCGATTACCTGACGGTGCACACCCCGCTAACCCCTGAAACCAAGGATATGATCAACGCCGAGTCGATCAAGACCTTGAAGCCAGGTGCTCGTTTGATCAACTGTGCTCGCGGTGGAATCTACAATGAAGAAGCCCTAGTCGAAGGTCTGAAGTCAGGGCACCTCGGCGGTGTCGCTTTGGATGTTTATGCCGAAGAGCCTTGCACCGACAGCCCCTTGTTCGGCATGGAAAATGTCGTCGCTACGCCGCACTTGGGTGCGAGCACTGAAGAGGCTCAAACGCAAGTTGCCGTCGAAGCAGTCCAGTTGGTGGTCAATTACCTGACGACCGGCGAGATCCGTCACGCCGTCAATGTGGCTCCGCTCGATCCGAAGACCCTGGAAAGCATTCGCGGCTATCTGGACGTGGCCTATCGCTTGGGCCTGATTGCCGCCCAGGTTCATTCCGGTGGCGTGAAGTCGGTCAAGCTGACCTATCGTGGCGAAGTGAGCGGCAAGAACACCAAGCTGCTAACCGCTTCGTTCTGTGCCGGCTTCCTGGCCAAGGCCCTCGAAGACGAACCGAACATCATCAATTCCGAGATGCTGCTGCTGGACCGCGGCGTTGACCTCTCGACCGAAACGAGCACCGAACTAGGCAGTTTCTCGAGCAGCATCACGGCAACGATCGAAGAAGGTGGCAAGTCGCACCAGGTCGGCGGTACGCTGTTCGGCAGCAACATGCCTCGCTTGATCTTGCTGGATGGGCAGCGGTTGGAAGCCTATCTCGACGGTACCTTGTTCATCTTCGCTCACAACGATGTCCCCGGCATTATCGGCAAGGTGGGAACGATCTTCGGCAACCACAAGGTCAATATCGCCCAGATGGCCGTCGGTCGATCGAGCACCAACCCAGGCAGCGCCGTGGGCGTTCTGAACCTGGACGGTCTGCCGAGCGAAGAAGCTGTCAAGGAAGTCATGACCAGCGACAACATCACTTCCTGCAAAGTGATCGAACTGCCGGCCGCTGGCGAGATGCCCACCTGGATGCGATAAGACCGCTACAAACGAAATAGCCTGCAAAACCGGCACAGCTTATCTGCTGGCCGGTTTTTCTTTGCGCTGATGGGAATTGTATCCACGACCCGGCGAATTACTTTGAGACCTGGCTGTACGTCTCCCTTCATTTAAAGAACTCCGTTGCTATCCGATTTCCTCACCTCACTTCCGATTGCCTACGTCCCATGGGACTGGAGCTCATTGCTGTGGCTCTCGTTGCTGATGATTCCAGTGGCGGCAGTGATTGCGTACCCACTTTTGGCCAAATCGCTTTTTTCCCTCAGTAAGCTTTCGCGTCTACAGAAACGCAAGCTACAGCGAGCGATGCCAAGTCTCGACGACCAGTTCGCGGAAAAGTTTCGTGTGTGGGAAACCGGCGATCGTGTTTGCAACGCGGCCGTCTTGGGATGCATACCAGGCTTCTCGTTCGTACTGGTGAGCGATGCCCTGCTCCACCGCCTGTCCCCTCGGTATGCCGCTGCGATTGTCGCGCACGAGGTGGGGCATCTTCGCCTGTGGCATGTCCCCATACGGTTGAGCATTGTATTTGCCGGTGGCATCCTGGGCATGACACTGGTACACATGGTCGAGCACTTAACTCAGTGGCAGATGCTCACGCAAAGCGTTGTCATCCTGGGCACGATTGCCTACATGACGTTGATGCTCCATTTCGTATCCCCACTTCTCGAGTTTCAAGCAGACGCATTTGCGGTCGATTTTCTCGGCAAAGACGAGCGCGGCCGGCGACGTAGCGCTCGAGTGCTGATCCGAGCCTTATCCCAACTGACCCTCTTATCTGGGATCGCCCCGAACCAGAAAACCTGGCTCTATCCAAGCTTCGAACAACGCCGCCGAATGATTCTTGGCCTGCAGTACTCCACGCGTCTGCAAAAGTCACTGCGATGGTTCATTGCCGCCGTATTTCTTAGCCAGCTTACTCTGGTTATCTGCTGCTTACTCCTTCTGATCGGTTAGGCGACCAGCGTCAGGAATAATTTAGCGCCGGGAGGCAGGTTTCGGTTTTGACGCTTCGCCTCGATTTCTTGATAATCGAAGGCAACTTGCCTCTTCGATAGCCATCTCGGAGCTGAAGCTAATCCACCGTGAACCTACTTCGTAAATACTTCCTGCTCGGCGCAATCCCGGCGCTGATCGCGGTGGGCCTTTCGACCATCCTCGACTACCAGATCACACAGCGACTGCTTCGCGAGCAGATCGATCAGACGCTGGAAGCCAAGCTAGATGCCAAGCGGAACGAGGTCCGTTTCTTCCTGGAAAAGCACTTTTCGCTGCTAGATACTTTGGCGGCAACCCCGCTGCTGAAAGATGGCACGATTCCCGAGATTCTCAATTTCTTAAAGGTCCAAGAGTGGGCAGTCCGTAATCAAATCGAAGGGCTGTACTACGATGAGCTAGACGGAACGGTTCACACAACCGAAGGCGCGACGTTTAGTGTGGCCGACCGTGACTACTTTGCGGAAGTCCTCCAAGGGAACAAGGTAACCACGCGAATCATGAAGAGCCGCGGCAAGGGCAAAGACGTTCTCTTACTCATCGCTCCCGTTTATACGGAAGACGGAACGCTAAAGGGAGCGGTCGCGCTCGCCCTGCTCGATAGTCAGCTGATTTCGTTTGTACACGGCATGGAGGTTACTCGCGGCGGCTTTCTTGCCCTGGTAGACGACTCGGGGCGTATGATTGCGTCATCCAGCAAGGCAGAGTTCGTACGGCAGCAAGACCTACTTACAAGCAATACGACCGTGATCGACGATAAGGGTACTCGATTCCTGGTTTCTTACACTCAAGTTCCGGACACTTCCTGGAAGCTGATTGTTGCGATTCCTGAAATCGAGATCCAAGGCGTCTACAACCGTATGGCCTGGTCGAAAGTTACCGCGGTGGCATGTGGCATTACGGCCGCTGTTATCTTGGCTCTTTTCTTCAGCGAACGAACACTTCGACCGCTGCAGAAAATTATTCAAACGTTCCGCCAATACGCCAAAGGTGACCAATCGGCGCGTTTTTCCGAAAATGCTCGTGGCGAATTTGCCATCATTGCCGAGTCGTTTAACCACATGGCCGACGAACTTGACGAGGCTCGCATTCAACAAGAAAAACACCTGCGAAAGATCGAGTCGAGCGAAGATCGTTTCCGAAGACTTTTCGATGGTGCTGCCGACGCGATATTCCTACGTGATCTCGAAGGGACCGTCATCGATGCCAACCAGGAGGCCTGCCGTATCCTGGGCTACTCGCGAGACGAGCTTGTGGGCATGTCCGTTTCTCGAATCGATACCGATTGGAATCAGGAAGATGCCCGAAAGGTTTGGAACAAGCTCGCTAGCGAAGGTGGACGGTATCACCCACTGGTCGAGCGAATCCATCGCCGAAAAGATGGCAGCACTTTTCCGGTCGAGATTCGGTTAACGCTGATCGAACGTGGCGGCGAGGTCATGGTCATGTCCGCCGCACGTGATGCAACACTGCGCAAAGCGGCAGAAAAACAAACGAAGGAAGCGAAGGAATTTGCTGAGAAAGTAATCAATGCGTCCCCAGGCGTAATCTATATCTTCGACCTGATAACCCAGTCGATCACCTTCATCAATCGAAACATCGAGAAGGAGTTAGGGCACTCTAAGGAAGACCTGGAGGAACTTGGAGCACGTTTCTATACCGAGATCATCCATCCCGACGACGTCGCCCGCGTCCGCCTGGCATCGACCCGCTGGTACGAAGCTGGCGAACCGGAAGTTCATGTAGACACCTTCCGCTTGAAGCATGCCAATGGCCAATGGGCGTGGTTTGAATTCC
Organism: Blastopirellula marina; assembly: GCF_002967715.1. Taxonomy (NCBI): domain Bacteria; kingdom Pseudomonadati; phylum Planctomycetota; class Planctomycetia; order Pirellulales; family Pirellulaceae; genus Blastopirellula; species Blastopirellula marina. Next base: position 721,625 of record NZ_PUIA01000016.1, on the reverse strand, counting down.
ATCGGGTGATATTCCAGAAGGATATCAACGGACACCCCACCCAGATCCTGGGAGTCGCCACCAACACGACCGATCGCGTTCTCGCACAACAACAACTCGTCTGGGAGAAGGCCCTACTCGACCAGGTTATGGAGACCAGTGTCGCGGCGATCATGGTGGTCAATACCGAAGGCAACATCCAGTTTCTCAACCCAGCGTTGGAAAAGACACTGCGTATCGGTCGCGACTACGTTCAAGGGAAGAACATCTACGGATTTCCTTGGGAGATCTTCGACATGGCAGGCAAGCCGCTCGCCTTAGAAGCTCGCCCGTTTGCTCGCGTTAAGAGTACCCTCAAGCCGGTCAACGATGTGCGATACCGAATTCAGTTTGGTCCAGACGCCTACGTTACCGTCTCGGCCAATGGTGCCCCACTGTTTGACGAGAAAGGAGAATTCGCTGGAGCCGTTTTTGCATTGGCAGACATTACCGAACGCATCGAATCGGAAAAGGTGCGTGAATCTCTGATCCGCAGCCTGGAAGCCACCAATACCGAGTTAAAGCAATTCACCTACACCGTATCGCACGACCTCAAGTCACCGCTGATTACGATCAAGGGCTTCCTGGGAATTCTCAGTGAAGATATCGAAAACCAGGACAAGCCTGCCATCGAAGAAGATCTTTCGATCATCGGCTCTGCTGCCGACGGTATGAAGCAGCTTCTGGATGACCTGCTGGAACTTTCGCGCATTGGCCGCAATGTCAAATCTCGCACGATGATCTCGCTCGACGAAGTGATCTCAGAAGCAATCACCTTGCTTGCCGGACAGATCGAAAGCCAGAACGCTGACGTAAGAAGCGATATCGAAGACGTGCACCTTTATGGCGATGCCATTCAGATTCGGCAATTGATGCAAAACCTGATCGACAACGGCATCAAACACAATCGCAGCCCCAACCCCAAGGTTACTATTACTGCCCGCGAAGAAGATGACTTCATTCTGATCGAAGTCATCGACAACGGCCCGGGAGTCGCGATCGAATACCAGGAACGCGTCTTTCAGCTATTTGACAAACTCGATCCCGATTCAGCAGGAACCGGGATCGGCCTGGCCATTGTCAAAAGAATCGTTGATTTCCACGGCGGTACGATCGAACTCGATTCCGACGGCCAAGGAAACGGCTGCACGTTCCGCTTGCGTCTGCCAGCGGTCATGCCAACCCTCGATGCTACCTTCAACCTGTCCGATCACAACGAGTCGACTTTGCCTTAGCTTCCTCCCAAGATCGCCTTGCGAATCTCGGCTGGTTTATCCGTGGTAATCGAATCGAATCCCAGTTCGGCGTAGCGTTTGGCCTGATCGGCTTCGTTTACGGTCCACACGTGGCATTCGATACCTGCCTTGCGAATGTCACGAACAAACTCGGCGGTCACCACTTCGTCTCGACCTTGCGTACCCAGGCCCGTCGCTTTGGTGCTCTCCAGCTTCTTCAAGACGGTCCCCAGGTCAGGTGCCCATTTGCCGGTCAACTTATTTTGCTTGTAGCTCGTCAGCCAGTTGGCTTTGTACTGGGGCATCTTTTCGCGACACTGCTTCACGACCTCTTCGTTAAAACAAATGATCACGATTTGCTCTGGTCGCAAGCCGGATTTTTCCAGCACGATTCGCAGCGGCTCGACGATCTCAGGCCCGCACTTGATCTCGACCAGAATCTTGCCGGTCTGCGGAACGGTCGCCAGCACTTCTTCCAATAGCGGAATGCGTTCGCCAGCATACTTTTCATGCTTCCAAGACCCAACATCCAGGTCTCGCAACTGCTCGAGGGTCGATTCGGCCGGGTTGAGCTTGGCCACACCGGCCGTGGTTCGCTCGGTGGTCTTGTCGTGCAAACAAACAATATGGCCATCCTTGGTCAGGTAGAAGTCCCCTTCGATGGCATCAGCCTTCTGCTTCCAGGCTTCCTGAAACGCGGCCAGGGTGTTCTCCGGCGCGTCGAACGATGCCCCTCGATGCCCCACGATCATCTGCGCTTCTCCCGTTGCCACGACACTTGCCCAACAGGCCACCACCACAAAACAATAAACAAACGTTCGCATCATCAAAGTTCCCTTGGCCATCGAAATGAGACGCCTCATCAAATCATGCCTGAATTATAGCCCACGAAACATCCTCACTTCATTCCCCCACGATGGCCGGAAGCACTTGGGCAAGGGGGTGAACCTTTCCCACGTCGTGGCTGTCGTAGCATCGTCCTTCCATCGATATCGAACCCAATCAGCAAAGGCAGGTGTTCCGTGAGCAACGACGATCAAAAAGACTTTGAAGAACAACCATCCTTTCAAGCCGATGAGCAAACGTCGCTACGGCTATCCTTCTGAAACCAACGTCAAACGCGGAGTCCGCATGGTTCACGGCGATAAACTTCTGGAAGAAAAACTGGGGCGAAACGATCTTTGCCCATGTGGATCGATGAAACGCTTCAAGAAGTGTTGCCTGAAAAAGGGACGCTTTTGATGGCACTAATCGGGACGACTACTTTTAGAGAGTAGTCGACCTTCCGGCGACCCTTCCAGGAGGGACTGCATGCCTGACCAAAGCCAAGGAATATGATCATGGGCACCTCCCACGGAAATTTCACGAAGTACCCCCGTACGCCGCACCTGTTCGGTTCCCAAGGAACCGACGATGATAAGCATATGGGGGAACCTGAGTCCCTGGCGTTCATTCAGGACCAGTCGTTGATCGTCGAGGAGAAGATCGACGGCACCAACGTCGGCATTCATTTCTCGGAAGATAACCAGTTGATTCTGCAGTGCCGCGGTCACCTGATCACCGAAGGAATGCACCCGCAGTACGACCTTTTCAAACAATGGGCGACCGTCAAACGGCATGAACTCGAAGCACGGCTGGCGAATCGGTACCTGCTGTTTGGCGAATGGGTCTATGCTCGGCATTCGGTCGCGTACCGAAAATTGCCGCATTACTTTTTCGAGTTTGATATCTTCGATAAACAAAAGGATGTGTTTCTTGACTTGGCCTCGCGGATCGAACTCCTGGGCGGAAGTGGGATCCACACGGTACCGATCATCCATCAAGGCCCTGTCATGCGAAAGCAGTTGGCCAGGCTAATCGGTCCGTCACGGTATGACAGCCATTTCGACAACCCATTTTCCGGTCAGGCCGACAACTTGATGGAAGGCATCTACCTTCGCACCGAGGCCAGAGGCAAAGTCACCGGCCGTGCCAAATTCGTACGCCCCGAGTTCGTCGAGAAGATCAAACAGAGCACCCATTGGCAACATCAGGCCATGGTCCCCAATCAACTGGAAGACAAAGCAGACATTTGGTCATGAACTGGACGCAGCTCGCTACAGCATCGATTCATGAACTCATTGCCTGGGCCCAACCTCAGCCATGGTGTCAGGCCATGGCTGCCTGCGCGCAAGATGCCCAGTGGCACAGCGAAGGAGACGTGTGGACACACACCAAGCTAGTGCTACACGAATTGAAATCACTTGAAGAGTGGCCATCTTTATCATCTCATGAGCAAACCATCCTGAAGTTCACCGCCCTCTTCCACGATATCGCCAAGCCACTGACAACTGAGATCGATTCCATCACCGGCCGCGTGACGTCTCCCAAGCATGCGGTGAAGGGAGAACACCTCGCGCGAAATATTCTCCGCGATCTAGGTTGCAGCCTGACAACGCGGGAAGAGATTGCCCGGATGGTTCGCTACCACGGACGCCCAGTGTTTCTATTGGAGAAACCGGAACCGATACACGAAGTGATTCGTCACTCATGGCTTTTGCATAACCGGCTGCTCTACCTGTTCGCGTTGGCCGATACCCGTGGCCGCGATACCGATTCAATGACGCGACCGGAAGAGAACCTGCACTTCTGGAAAGTCGCGGCTGAAGAGACCGACTGCTTCGATCGCCCTTACGCGTTTGCTTCCGACCATGCCCGCTTTACGTTTTTCCACACTTCGCAGCCCAATCTTCATTACCAGCCTCACGAAGAATTCTCATGCCAGGCAACCCTCATGTGCGGCCTGCCGGGTGCCGGAAAGGATACCTGGCTGGCGCGACATCGGAGTGATTCACCAATCGTCTCGCTCGACGACATCCGAGCAGAAATGGACGTCGCCCCGACCGAGAACCAAGGCCAGGTCGCTCAACTTGCACAAGAGCGTTGTCGAGAACTCTTGCGGAGCGGCACTTCCTTCGCGTTGAATGCCACCAATACCATGCACCAAACGCGCTCGCGCTGGCTCAACCTGTTCGCCGACTATGACGCAAGAATCGAGATCGTCTACCTGGAACCGAGCCTGGACGACCTACTGCAGCAAAACAAAAAGCGAAGCAACCGCGTGCCAGAAGCCGTCATCGAAAAACTAGCCTCACGCTGCCAAGTACCAACCTGGCTAGAATGCCACACCCTCATCTCCGATGCCGAGCCGATTCAGGTCACGTGAACAGAAAACCCCCAATCCCCAGTCGAGCCCTGCCCGCCACAAAACATAATCACATACGACCACGAGAGTTACGAAAGCCCGCGCACAAAAAAAGCCGCAACAAGTGCGGCTTTAGGCACCCCCTAGGGGAGTCGAACCCCTGTTTTCGGGCTGAGAACCCGACGTCCTGGGCCACTAGACGAAGGGGGCGTGAGGTGCTGTCTTGGGGAAGTATCGGCTTGGGATGATGGGTTTCATCAGCCAAGGGCGATCTTCTAAGACCTAATCAAGTTATAACGGTTTTTCCTTCGTGTCTAGGCCCTGCCGCAGGGCGAATTTCTGGAAGAAAAAGCCGCTTTGATTCTGACACCAACTGGCTTCATAGGTTCAAGAGGTGGAGCTAGTCTCCTTCGATGAGCGGCTCTTCGGGATGGGCTTTCTCGAATTCGGCGGCCATGTAACGGTCGGCAACCGCGGTATCCAGGAAGAGCTGGCCAACATGAAACGCCACCATTGGTAGGATCGCCAAGGGATTCGCCGTATAGAACTCACTGGCGATCGCCAGGCCGATCATCAAAGTCTTTTGACTGCCAGCGAAGGCAATCGCGATCTCCTCACTGCGGGGAAAACGAAGTTGTTTCGCTACGCCAACGCCTAGCAGCAAAGCCGACATATGGATGGCCAGGACCAGGCCAATCATCACCCCGAACGATAATATGGTCGGCATCTGATCTGTGGGAAGATTGCGTAATTTGAGACCGCAACTGATGCACCCCAGCAAAACCATGCAAAGCACACCGATCTGAGCCACGATTCCTAGCTGAAATTTGTTCTTTGTGGCCCAACTACCTGCCCCCGGCAGAAGCCGCGCGAGCTGGCCCAGGGCCATCGGCAGCACGACCAACAAAAAAAGTTTCATCATCATTTCGGCCAACGAAAGACCTTTGCCGTCGGGGCTCGCCCAAAGGGTGATTGTGATATGACTTCCGGTGGTCCACAGCAGCCAGAACGGAGTGATCAGAAAGCAAAGGGAATTGGTCACGATCGTGACGATCAAAGCGATCGAGTCGTTCCCCCCTGCCCTGCGTGTCCATACGGCGGCCGACGCCAACGTGCAGGGGATCGCTGCCATCAAGTTGATGCCGATAGCGAAATCGCCGGACGAAAGCAGCGAGCCTCCCCAGGCAATCAGCGGCAAGATGCCGGCATTGATCAGCGTTGCCAAGATGGCAGCTGCCGGCCGGCGGATCGCACTGTGCAGGTCGCCGAAAGCAAGTGGAAAGGCCATCAGAAACAGAACCGTGACCACGATCCCATTTCGCAGTATGTGCATGTCAGGAAGGTGCCGCAGCGGCTCGGAAAAGGCAAATCCCACGATCACCACTGCTAGCAGGCCAGCCAGGAACCAATGTCGCTTCAAAAGTGATCGCACGAGCGTCTCGCTTTCCGGTTCCAATGTGGGGGTTGGCGGCCAGACTCTTTTGCCTAACCGATCTATCTGTCGATCGGGGTTGCGGTTAGAATCGAAGATCGGTTTGCACTTAACCTCGGTACCTGGGGAAGTTACCCCGAACAGCGTCGCTGGAATCGAAGCGATCGCTCGGAACTGGCTCAGGACCAAAGTCTTTATTTTGCATAATGTTGCGTTATTGGACAGCGGGCGAATCCCACGGAAAAACTCTTCTCGCCATGATCGACGGCTTTCCGGCCGGCCTGGCAATTGACGAAGAACCCATCAATCGCGAGCTTGCTCGACGCCAGGGAGGGTATGGCCGTGGTGGACGACAGCGAATCGAGACCGACAAGGTCGAAGTGATGACCGGCATCTGGAAGGGTCTCACGCTGGGAAGTCCAATCGCTTTGCAGGTTATCAATCGCGACTACAAACTGGAACGCCTGGAAGATCTGCCGCGTCCGCGTCCCGGCCATGGCGACCTCACTGGCGCGATCAAGTTCCTCGGTCCGATCCGAGCTATCCTCGAACGTGCCAGTGCTCGCGAGACGGCTGTTCGCGTCGCCGCTGGTGCCCTGGCCAAACAGCTTCTGGCTGAGTTCGGCATTCAGGTTTACGGCTTCGTGGACGAGCTCGGAGGCATTGCCATCGATCGTCCGGAAAACGTGGACGATGTCGATGCGATGATCGCCAAACGGGATGAGAGCATCATCTACTCCCTCAATCCTGCACAAGATCCCCAGTTCAAAGAACTGATCGACAAGACGGGCAAAGCAGGCGATACGCTGGGCGGGATTGTCGAAGTCCGTGTAGTCGGTGCTCCGTTCGGTTTGGGCACCCATGCTCAGTGGGAACGCAAGCTCGATGGCAAGTTGGCCCAGGCGGTCATGGCTGTGCAAGCGATCAAAGGGGTAGAGATCGGCATGGGCTTCGAGGCGGCTCGCTTACCGGGCTCTCAGGTTCACGATCCGATCCACTACGACGCAACCCAATTGGAATCGACCAACCTGGGCTATACCCGCCCCACCAACAACGCTGGCGGGCTGGAAGCCGGCATGACCAACGGTCAGACGATTGTCGTGCGTGCCGCCAAGAAGCCGATCAGCACGCTGGCCAAGCCGCTGGAATCGGTCAACCTGGAAACGAAAGAGTCGGCCACGGCTTCGTACGAACGAAGCGACGTGTGTGCCGTCTCGGCAGCAAGTGTGATTGTCGAAAGTGTGGTGGCATTCGAGATCGCCACGGCTCTGGTCGACAAATTCGGTGGCGATAGCCTCGAAGAAATGAAGGCCCGTTACCAACTGTTCATGAATATGGCTCGGAAGCGTTAATCCGCGGCCACCAATTACCAGGCACGCCAAGCAAGGATGTTCGGCATGCATGAATCTACGAGACGCCTGCTCTGTCGGGTCGCATTCCTGCTGGGATGCGTCGTACCGACGATCTGCACCCTCTCGTGGATTACGTACCGGCAGTCTTCCTGGTCGGTCGCGGCGGTCGAAGACCAACTCTCCGAAACGATCGGCCTGAAGTGCCATATCTCGAAGTACTACAACCCCAAGCCAACCAAGTGGGTTTTCGAGGACGTACGTCTTGAACGAGCTGGCAGCGATGCGGTCGTCTTTCCAACCCTCAAAGCCGAACTGGTCGACAATACCTGGCAGCTCTCGGCCGATGAAGTCGAAGTCGACTGGGCTTCCAGGCATCGCCTCTGGGAAACGCTGCAGGAAGGGGTACTACTCAAGCGTACCGACGGCAAACGGCTGCAACTGAACGTGGCGCACGTTCGTTTTCGTGAAGAGGTACTTCCGTCACTGCAAAAGCTGGAAGTGAAACATGATCCCGAACAGCAGCCTGCCCTGTCGAGCTCGCTGCTGGTAGGCGATTCGCTCGCTGCTCCGCCATTGATGGCGAGTGTCGACACCTCGAATCCGCAGCATTGGCAGGTACAGCTTGCCACCACCGAGCAGCCGATCCCTACGCATCCGCTGCGTGCCGCAATGCCGCAGCTGGCAGGCCTGGGCATCGATGCCAACTTCATGGGGCAGATTACGTTCGAGCTGAACCACGCTTCGACCAACGTGGAGATGGCAGGCGTGTTCCGGCAGATCGACCTGCAATCGGCATTGGCCACCAACTATCAGCACGGTGCCGGCGGTGCCGACCTCTACGTGACACGGCTTGTTGTACGGAACGACAACATCCTGGAAGCGTTCGGTGGGATCCTCTCACGCAATGGGCAGTTGTCGCGACGCCTACTTGATCGTGCCGCTCAACACTTGAATGTACAAGTGGTTCCACCGAGCCGCCATCAAGACTTGATCGCCTATCACGAGATGGCGATCGGTTTCAACTTCGATCGCGGCAGCATGACGCTGACTGGCCTATGTGACAACATGCCGCCAGGAACGATGCTGGCCGGGCTGGAACATCCGCTCGTCTACGAAAGCCCCGTGAACATCTTGCCGGCCACCAACCTGATCAGCGTCTTCTTCGACAACGACTCGCCCACCATTCCCGCTTCCCAGCCGTCGGTTGATTGGGGAAGGTGGCTCACCGCTCCGATGATCGCGGATCGGCCCAGTGGCTCGATGCCGCGATAGGGATCGTCGACACAGCACCACTCACGGTGTGGCCGATGCAGACTGGTCTACTTCGTATCGACCAGGTCTTCTTCCTCGGAAGCTTCTTTGTCGGCTGGCAGGTCATCCTTGATGACCACTTCTTCGACTTCGTTTTCGTCGACCACGGATAGCCGTGAGAGCTGGAACCTAAGAGCAACGAAACCGAGGGCAATCCAGTTGGCGGCGACGAAGCCCATCACCATGATTTCGCTTCCCTTACCACCACTACCGTACGAGTGCAGACCGACGGCATCGCCACCTTTGAATAGCGGCAACAGGAAGTTCACCCCGTACCAGCTTCCGACAATCGCCGAGAAGCCGATGATCGTTCCCACGACCAGGCCGAAGTTATTGAACCAGCCGGCGAAGCGGGCATGCAGAATCGCTACATAGATCAACAGCGTCACCAACGCCCAGACTTCTTTCGGATCCCAGCCCCAGAAACGGCCCCAGGAAACGTCCGCCCAGATACCACCCAGAATCGTTCCCGTAGCCAGCAGAAGCACGGCCACCTGAATAGCGCGGTAACAATGCTGACCGAGGGTGAAGCACTCTTCCGGTGGACGATAGCTCATTTGCGGGCTGTGCCCCTGAGCCGGAGCCAGACCAGCATTCATCGGGCTGGCCACGACCGGAGCACGATACTTGCCGAACATGTAGTAACCCAGCGCGAGCCAACCCAGGCCCCACGCCAAAATACCGGCACCGTAGCTGGCAACGATCGTGAGCACGTGAATGGTAAGCCAAACGTTCGACCGCAACACTGGCTGCAGCGGCGAGAACTCGGTGTTCAGCACGCGTGACGAACCGGTATCGACAATCGGAGCGATCGAAGCAACGCACAACAGGAACGTTCCGCATGCCGACGCTGCCAACCCGTAGTAGTTGCGGTGGTAGGTTTTCTGGAACTTATCTTTCAGCTGCGAGTCGATTGACCAGTCATACGCACAGAAGATGGGCAATGCGACCGTGGCGATCAAAAGCCGCGGGATATACCAGACGCTCAAACCAAGCACTAACAATTTGACGAACAAAAAGATCGACGCGTAGATGACACCATGCGCGGCCATCTGCTCGCTGAAGTCGGTCAGGTTGATGATCGGGCGGTTCCCATCGTAAACCGGACGCATCGTCATGAACTGAATCATGGCGAGCATCAGCGGAACACGAATCAGAAGCGAGCCCCAGTTGAAGATACTCCAAACGCCCGCCGAGAACATTTCGCGCTGGCTCGGCTCCAGGTCTGCTTGTTCCCAAGTAAACGGAGCGGCTGTCGCCCGCCAGGCGGCCAGGCGACCACGATCGATCAGTGGAAGCACCAGGAACATCAGCCCCAAACTGCACACCACCCACGGAACGAAGATGACGGTTTCATACATGTTGGTCACCGGGGCCCAGCCAGTCACGACAACTCGCATATAGAAGCCGTACGTCGACCAGATCAAGCCAAACACCAGGAACACCATGCCCATCCAGAACATCGGTTTCCGCATGACGGCAAAGGCCAGCGCGAAGCCGATCGTGGCGATGAACGTGAATACCCAGGCATACATGAACGGGTCCATCGTGTTGTAGCGGACCTCGGTCGCAATCCGGTAGCTATTGGCTGCTGGATAGGCCGTGTAAGCGAGAATACCAGAGTCCTTCTGGTCGCTGCCAAGCGTGTCTTCGATCACCGCAACGCGTTGTTGGGTATCCTGGTCCCCCAAACGCTGCAGGCTTTCGGCCAGCTTCTCCATCGCGGGGCGAACATCTCCACCACTCAGGTAGGCATCCTTGGCGGCTTTCCAGTTGGAACGCACGGCTTTGACCAGGCCCATGTCGTAGCCTGCCAACACATCGTCCGAACCATACAGGAGCGTTGTCAAACCGAGCCACGGCTGCGACAGGTCGCTCGGATCGCGTGACTTGCTAAGGGCATAAGGATTGAGCGAAGGAACGATCTGCAGATGATTGCCGCTGCGATCCATCGACGTCGATGCCGTCAGTGCACCAGCATTGGCATTCTCGTACAGTGCCAGGTGAATTTCGATCGCGTTATGTTCCAACTGACGAACGCGAACCAACATCGACTGAAACATCGGCTTGATGTTGTTATACTCTTCGTCGGTGAGGGTCGTGCTGTCGTTCACGTTATCCCGCTGTTCTTCCAGGATGTCTCCCAGCGACTTCGCGGCTGCCTGAAACTCTTGCACCAGTGGCTCGGTCTCTTCCGTGGTCGGAGCAAACTCAGGCTTCAGCGGCTGATCGGCCGGCGTATTGAGCACCGACATGGGGTCCATGTAGGCAGCTGAAGACAACTCGTGCAGGTCTCGATACGAATCGATCAATCGCTTCGAGGCGACGCTCAGCGGATGCTCACCGCCAAACTGCTGTAACGTTTGCAGCTGGCTGTTGAGCGTGCGTTCTTCACCCGAGTTAGGATCGCCGAACAACGTTTTCCCAGCGGCATAGACCTGTCCGATGAATCGATCGCGTTCGCCTGGGGTGGGTAGTGGATTGGTCGAAACGACATCCTTGCGTGGATCAAGCGAGACTTCGCGGAAGACGGCATAGCGGAACAACAGCTCTCGCCAGATGTGAGCGTCCATGGCAGTCTCTTCGAGCTCGCCACTTGCGGCCTGTTCCTGGCGACGCTTCTCCATTCCCTTCAGGTATTCGCGCAGTTTCTCCGACGTCGCAATGTCGTGCGGCGAGACGAAGTTCAGCTTCATGCTGTTGTGGCCGTTGATCGGAAAACCGAGTTCTGCACGCACGTCTTCGCGGCCCAAATAGATAAACGGTACGCGTTCCCATTTCTCAGGACGAACGGTCCATTCGTAGACGAGTTCGCTTGGCGTGAACTTGCGCAGCTCACCATCCGGGAAGATCTCGAGTGCGTCCTTGAACTCTGGCTTTTGAAGCTCTTCTTCCGTGTAGTAGTCGGTCAAGTTGAACTTGGGCTTCGACTTATTGAACTCGGTGATCTTTTGCACCACCTGACGAGCATAGCCATCCATTGGCTTGACGCGGCCATGGTGATAGACGGGGATCTCGCGCCAGATATCATCCGGGAAGGCCTCGTCCGCACGGCCGCTACCCGATGCGATAAACGTACCGCACATTACCAGTACGAGGGTCCAAGTCGTGCGAAGAATTCCGCTGTTCATGTTGTACCTAGTCATTATCACGAAACCACTTCTGTCTGAATCTTCGCCGGGTGAGCTTTGGCTCGGGCCTGCGGATCAGACGATCGTTTAGTTTTGAAGAAATAGGCCCGCATGTAGAACATGCAAGCGATGCCTCCGATCACAAACAAGCAACCCCAGTAACGCAGGGCCGTGCCGGGATCGTAGTTGACCGAGAACACCGATTTGTAAACTTCAGAGTCATTGCTACGCTCAGGGACGAACTCGCGATACTGCGGCGTTCCGGCCAGGTAAGGCCCTTCGAACGATTCCTGGAAGATACGCAGGTCACGTCCCCCAGCCGGTTCGGTGAAATCGTCTGGAGCGTTCATCGTGATCCAGACGTCCCGCTTCAAGAGAGCCGTCTGCGTAAACAGTAAATCGCCCGAAGCCGGATCGATCGCCAGCCCATCAGGCTTGGACAACAAGTCGGTATGCAGTGTCTTCGGTTCTTTGTCCTTCCCTTCGAGATCGAGCACCCGAATGACGGTGTTGATCTCCTGCGGCTTGCTACGATCGAGCGAAGGATCCCCCAGTTGCTTGCGGGCATTGGGGTCCAATCCATTGGGCGTATCGTCGCTCCAATACAGCAGCCCCTTATCGCTGACGACGAGACTGTTGGGATGACCATCCTTCGAGTAGGTGTAAACATACGAGACACGCGGCTCATCCAGCGAAGACTGACCGATCGCGTTGTTCAGCACGTCGGTGAAGTACAGCCTTTTCTTGGCCGGATAGAGAGCCACATCGGCTACCAGTCCAGTACCGGCGAGCCAGTTGGCTTCCATCTCACTGCCATCAGTCTTCACGCGACCGACCGACTTACCAGCAGGGTTACCAAAATAGGCCCAACCACCGGCCGAATCAACGGCCAAGCCACGCGGAGCCCGGTCGAACATGGCCACGGCTTTGGGGCTTCCGCCGACCATATCGGCCTCCATAAGGACATCGACATCCGAGCGAGCCAGGCGACTGGGCTGCTTGGCCAGCCACCAAAGCTTGTTGCCAGTGGTATCGACCACCAGGTTTCGCGGATTCTTGCCGGTGCGCGTCGTAAGCTCCGAGGCGGGCTCATCGGGCTTGCTCAGGTCTTTCACCAGGATTTTCTGGCCACTATCGGAATCGTCGATCCAATAGAGCATCGTGCCGGCCATTCCCAGCGAAACGGGGTTGCGGGCCTCGGCGATATCCATGTGCTCGATCTTATCGCTACCGACCAGCGAGGCCATGATATATCGATCGTGCTGGCGGTCGAGGTACTGCACGTCGCTCGAGTAGTGCGACGGCTGCGAGGTGCCTGGATCGAGACGACGCTCGAATTGATCGAGGTGAATCCGGAAGCCAATCGGGTAAGACTTGATCGGCATCGAAAGCTTCACTTCCCGGTCACCTACCTTCAGCGTATGCAGCGTCGAACCATCATCGAGCCCGACGTCTGGTTCGTTCATGTGGGCTCGCAGCCAGAATACTTCTGATTTGTCGTCGACGGTCAATCGCACTTTCACCGCAGGCGTATTGCCCATCGGACCGGAAACGCCAAAGGCAACCGGAACTGGTTGAGCCTTCGGTTCACTAGCGGCAACCAGGCTCTTCACATACATGCGAAGCGTAGCAAACGGCATCTTGAACGCTTCGACCGCGTCGACTTCCGTCGCGTCATCTTTGAGTTCGCCAGAGGCCACGACCTTCTTGCGATTCCAGTAGCGATAGTAAACGCGTTTCGCTCCGGGATTATCTGGGTCACTGGTCCCTTCGACGACTCCCTGAATGAGGTCGATACGCGAGCCCCCTTCTCCACCCCGCATCAACTCTTCGGTCGACTTCTCGCCGTAGTCATACCAGAAGTGACCAAAGACGTCGGAAGCAAAGCCTTGCATGTTCATCTGCGGCATGTTGGCCAGCAGCGTCAGCTGATCGACCTTCTGGTCACCATCCAGAATATCGATCACCACCGTCGGATTGCGTGGTTCCGCTCCTTCTGCTTCCGGAACTTCCACCCAGGCAAACTCCTGACCGTCGACCTGATCGAGCTGAGCCGTGGGGTAGTAAGCTTTGACCTGGTATTTCAGCTTCGACCCTTCAATTGGCTGAGGATCCTTTTCCAGTTGCTCTTTGACGTCGATGACGGTCGTTTTGCCGCCGACGTACAGAATCGCTTGACCGCTCTCGCCGATCGATCCTTCTTCCGGCACGCACTTCAGGAAAGCTTCGGTCGCGGCGCGACTGCCTGCCATGTGGAACGTCATGTTACCGCCGCCGCTACGCTGGCTATCGCCGATGCCGAACTTATACTTCGGCTGCTGCGTGGCCTTAAAGACCGACAAGCGAATAGGAATCCACTGCTCGCCAACGGCTTTCATCGTTCCGTCTTCGGCACGCTCGGTCGTTTTGGGCATGCTCATCATCAACTGCACGGTGGGTGTATTGTCCCACCAGTTGCAGTCGGCATAGTAATCCAGCACTTCCAGCTTCACGCCATCCTGGTTGTACATTACGTTGCCGGCGCGGTTTCGCATCGAGATGTAGAACACCGGCGTGAACCAACGGGCCAGTTCAGGCTCAGCGACCTTCCACTTCGAGAACCCATCGTCGTACGACGACCAGTTGAACATCCCTGGCTGGAATTCGATCATGTGCCGCTCAGCTTCGCCAGCGTCAGCGATCGCCATGGGGATCGTTTTAGTGTCGTTATCGACTCGCAGATCAAAGTAATACGAATTGTCGAATGCCAGTTCTGACGAGTCGTGCTCCCAGACATGAACCTGGGCATCGATCCCCTTGGAACGACTGATCGCACCACTTAGCAGCAACATCAATAAACCGATGTGCGTGATGACGAAACCGGTTTGGTAACGTTTCCAGGGATAGCGAATCGCGGCGGCGCAGAAAATATTGACGGCCAGCAAGCCGTAGATCAAACCGAACCACCAAGACTGATAGACATAGAACTGCACCACGTCCGTGTTGAAGGTCGCTTCGACGAACGTAGCAAAGATCAGCGAAATCGCCATCAAGCTTAGCAGCACCACGGCAAGGCTGAGCGAGGCAGCGAATTCGTAAATATGCAGCAGTAGCCGAACAGGTAGGGGCTGGTCTGGGGAGACAAGTCTCGGTCTTGCCACGAGTTATTCCATGAAGTCAGGAAGCTCGAATCGCGGGGTGAGCAAGGCGGGGTGGAGGTGAAACCGAATAGGAAGGAGTTCGGTCCTGAGCCACGCCTTCGACACCACGATCGCGGCTTCGTAGTTCTTGCGGTTTGGGGGAATCGGAAAGCGGGGCCCAACTCCCATCGCCAAATTGGTCTCATCATCCAGTACAGTAACGAGTTACGCCTATGTACTCGTCCTCTGCCTGAACGCTTTTCTTTATTATAGCGCCCGAGCCCCGATCGGATACATGGTCTTGGGGAACCCGCAGTCAGAAGTAGCGAGAATTGGTAGCGATTTTACGGCGTGATGCCCCGAATCGCCCTAACTACCAACCGCCAAAAACAAAAAGAACCGCGTCTCCCGTGGGGGAAACGCGGCTCCTGTTTGATCAGATTCAAATCATGAATCACTACGAAGGTAGCAGATTCAAGATACCGTCCATCAGCGTGCTGGTCAGGGAATAGGGCTCGCTGAAACTCCACATGTTCCACATCAGGTCGGTCACCATCAGGCCGCACACTAAAAGCAGCAGCGCGGTGGCCCCCAGGCTGAGAACATTCATGAACGAGTAAGGCACCTCGGCTGGTGCTGCGGCCACAGGAGCCGCGGCAGCCATCGTTCCGGCACCGGCCATCACTGAGTCGTCCGCCTCCAGGCCGTCGCTATCACCCAAGCCGCCGAAATCAGCCCCTTCGAGCGATGCACTTCCAAACAGGCCCGATTCCGAAGACATCGAATCCGAGTCCAACGCAATCACTTGCGATCCGCTATCGTCGTCTTCCAGATCCCCTTCGACCGGGGTCAACAGGAAGTCATCTTCCGCGGCACCGCCAGCTACGGCTTCGCCGATCTCGTCGTCGTCGGTGCTGTCGGCGACCATTTCTTCCGCTTCGTCAGCGCTGATCAGTTCGAGACCACTGTCGCCGGTCGAAAGCGAAAAGTCATCGTCTTCATCGGCTTCCGCAACCAGACCCAGGCCACTATCGTCATCAACCAGGTTGATTTCGCTATTGCCGCTTCCCGCCTTCGCTGCAGGTTCGTCGGCCAGACCAAGTTCACTTTCCGAGGCCAGCAGATCCATGCTGCTGTCTTCGTCATCTTCGATATCGAGCGTGAGTTCACCACTGCTGTCGTTGTCGTCCATGCCGATACCGCTGGTACCAAGGTCCAGCGATTCATCTTCCAACGCAAGGCTCAAACCGCTGCCGGTCCCTTCCGGGTCGGATGGTTCACCCCCCAGATCGATGTTCGCATCGCTGCCTTCATCGCTGAGGCTCAGCTCTACGTCGTCATCTTCCAGGCTGAAGCTATCGTCGTCGAGCGGCTTGTTGATCGACGAACCTTCGAGAATGTCGGAGCCTTCGCCGAGGCTCAAGCTGCTTAGATTCGATTCCCCGGCAGGGTCAACGCTGCTGGAATCGTCGGCCAAACCGATATCACTATCCAGGCTCAGCGAGCTGTCGGAATCTTGTCCGATGATATTGGACGAACCGCTGTCGCCGCCTTCGCCGGTATCGGAAATCAGAATGCTGTCCATCGAACCGGACGAGCCTTCATCGGAATCGGTAATTCCGCTGAGCTCGAATTCCTGGCTCTCACTGTCACCTCCACCGAGATCTTCCTCGGCCAAGATACCACGGGCCTTTTCGAGTTCGTCTTCCTTGAACTTCCAGCTCGATCCATCGCGGAACGCACGCACCTTGCCGCGCTCGCGCAGATCTTGAATCGTGTCTTCAGATACGCCTAACTTGGCAGCGAATTCAGAAAGCGGAAGATAGTCAGCCATGATGGCTCCCAAAAGGTCCAACCTAGCGGAAGCCTATGAGCTTGGACTTCGTCGCTACGATTGGTTGATCAGTGTACGAATCTCACGCGGGCTCGGCGTGCCCCCGTTAAATTCCTCGATGAGTAAATCCCATTGTAAGTTGCGAACGCTTTTCAGGGAAACTTTCCCTGTATTTCCGTCCACGTGATACACGGCCATAACCCGGGTCTCCGGATCGACCATGATCATGAGCTGCCCGCCGTCCTCTGTCTTGGCCGCATGAACGACCAGACTACTCGAAACCGGTAGCCCACCATGTTTCTGGGCCATTGCAGACGGAGTACTGCGGAAAAGTTCAACGCTTAGCGTTACCGCGATCATGACAACGATCGCCGAAAGAAGCGACTTCCACATAAATCACCTAGATTACGCGATTTACGGAATCGTTCCTCCAAGACTTATTCTAGAAGCCCAATTCCGAGATGCAACTAATTATCTGATGGTTAGTTAGGGAGAATTCACAGGCAACAACAGCCACTTCAGGGGGTTCAGTGTTGCAAACAAGCCATTTTCGCCCTAAGAAGCGGCAGTTTATCAGTGCTGGGGAAACCCACAAACAGCGATTTTGAGGGAAGAAGGGGTGCTGGCGGATACCCGAAAATTATTTGGTCAAGAAAGAACATCGGCCGACGGACAAGTCCGTCGGCCGAACATTCATTTCCCCCCCGGGATTTAATTCGACGCGCTTTTGCGCGATTGCATTTCAGCAAGTCCGCCTGTGGGCGGTAGTTATCGAAGCGTTGATTGCCTCGACGGTTAAAGTTATCGGCACTCCGGCGATCGCTATTGAAGCTCTTTTGGGGCGAAACTCGAAAAATCTATCGCATTATCGCAACCCTCCGTATCTCCCCAGACTAACAGCGTTCGAAAACGACTTCCGATTTTGTCTGATTAGTTAGGGGTCGAAATGTCGATTCTAACGATTAACGCGAGTTTCCCTTTTGTTCCGCCCCCTTACCCCGGGATGAGCGGTGCCATCGAGAAGGAGTTCGATTGTGCAACAGACGGACGCCCCCAAAATTTCCCAGTCCATCGCCGCAAAGTTGGGTTGGCCGATTCTGATCGGTACGGCTCTGACGGTCTTGTTCTATGGTGCTATCCACTTTGGCATCATCCCCCATCACCCTCTGCTTCGCTACGTTACCGCTCACCCGGTCGAATACGCGGAAGTTGCCATGTTTATGGTGGGTGTAGCTGCATTGCTATTAAAGGGAGGTCAACTGATCGGCGAGTTTCGCTCGCTGAGCCAGGTCGATCTGCCGCCGCAAGAGAATGGTCGCGACAAGATTGAGAAGGCCCCGCTGCTGCTCAATGCGTTGCATGAATTGCCGGAGTGCTTCCATCCAACACTTTTGTTTCAGCGGCTCACCAAGGGCCTGCAGCATGTTCATGCCAGCCAGACGGCCTCGAATCTGCAAGATGAACTGAAATACCTGGCCGATATTGATCAAGAGAAATGCGAACACGATTATTCGATGGTTCGCATCGTGATCTGGGCCACTCCGATGCTGGGCTTTTTGGGTACCGTGATTGGTATCACGCTGGCACTGGGTAACCTTTCGCCCGAAGCATTGGTGAACGAACCTAAGGTCGCCATGGAGAGCCTGCTACAAGGTCTCAGCGTGGCGTTCGATACCACTGCACTTGCGTTAACCCTTTCCATTGGGCTTATGTTCGCCCAGTTCGTATTGGGGCGTGTCGAGTCCGAACTGCTCAGCAATGTCGATGCGATCGCCGCCGACGAACTGACAGCACGATTCGAAACCGAAGGTAGCGCGACCGATCCTAGCGTACTGGCCGTCAAGAAGATGGCCGAACGTACCATTCAGACTACGCAAGATCTTGTCGTTCGCCAGACAGAACTATGGCGAGACACGGTATCCTCAGCTCATCAACATTGGCAACGGTTGATCTCGGCAAGTAGCGAGCAGATGGAAACGGCCCTGCACAACGCCATGACCGAATCGCTGAAAACACATGCCGACGCATTTGCTGCTGCCCAGCAGCACACGATTCAACGTTCGGCCGAGCAACTTAACGGCGTGATTGATGCTTTGTACCAGGTCAGTTCGTCCATTCATGCCCAGCATGAACAATTGACGGAGCAAGGGACCATCCTATTGAAGGTGGTCGAAGCGACCGGCGAGGTTGCCAACCTGGAACACTCCCTCAATCGCAACCTGGAAACTTTGGCCGGCAAGCAGCACTTTGAAGAAACGGTGCAAAGCCTGGCCGCGACCATTCACTTGCTCAACTCGCGGATGTCCAGTGGTGGACATGCCACGGTTCAACTCGATCGCAAGGATAAAGGCCAAGCCGCGTGAGTCGACGTCGTTCAGCACGACATACGGTCGAGATCTCGCTGTTCCCCTTCCTGGCCGTCCTGATCTGCACTATGGGAGCCTTGATTGTGCTCTTCGTGGTGATGGTCCTTCAGGCCCGTACGGAAGCGGTCGCGGTCGATCTACCGGCGCTCTCAGTCCCTGCTCCTGTAGAACCAGAGCTTCCTGCTCCGGCACCAGAGCCGGAACCGGTAGAAGACTACACCGAGCAGATGAAAGAGCTCGAGCAACTGCGAGTCGCACGACTCAAGCAACTGGAAGAGGCTCGTCTGCAACTTTCCGGCCTGGAAGACCATAGCCACCGTCTGACCGAAAAGATCCGCAAGCTACGCGGCGATATTGCCGTCCTGGAAGGGGAAACGGAAAACGTCACCGGTAGTGCCGACGACTTTGAAACGCAGAAGCAGCGTCTGAATCAACAGATCGCCGAAGCCCAGACTGAGCTCGAAAAAGTTCGTCAAGAAATCAAAGGACGCAAGCCAGCCTATGCATTGGTTCCCTACGACGGCCAGAGCGGTACCCGCCGCCAGCCGATCTACATTGAATGCACGGCCGATCGCGTGATTATCCAACCGGAAGGGATCGGTCTGACCGGCATCGATTTTCAGGAACCGCTCGGGCCTGGAAATCCGTTGGCCGCCTCGTTGCGGACGATTCGTGAGTATCGACAATCGCAAGGCGTACCTGGCCAAGGCAATCCTTATCCCCTGTTGATCGTGCGTCCTGGCGGAGCCGAGTCGTACGCCGCGGCTCGTGAAGCCTTGAATGGCTGGGACGACGAATTCGGCTACGAACTGGTCGACGAAGATACCGAACTTGCCTATCCACCTGCCGATCGCTTCCTGGCAAAGCGGCTAATCGAAACTGTCGAACTAGCCCGACGCCGCAAGATCGAGCTAGTCATGGCGGCTCCCAAGAAATATGGCCGGATCGAAGATCAGTATCTCACCGCAACGCGCAACGGCGGCTTCCAAGCTGTCGGTGGTGGCGGCGGCGACGACGAAGAGTTCCTTGAAAATCGCTTCGTCGAACGTGGCAATGGTAACGGTGACATGCCTGCCGAAGCGTATGGTGGTTCCGGCCAAATGGGAACCGGTCGTGCGACAAGCCCTGTCGACGGCACGCAGCAAAAGCCACCCCAACAGCAACTATCATCCGCCTTCTATCCTCAGCAAGCTCCACCCGAGTTGCGCACCGGGGAAGGCAAACATGGCGTTCAGTACGCTCAACCCAACGGTCCCGACCAAAAAGACGCTTCCGGCGGAACAGGCGGAAACCGTTCGTCCGCCAAGCCTATCGCGGCAACACGTGGTGGCAACTGGGCTTTACCTTCGGCAGGTCCTAAGAATACGGCCATCACCCGTCCTGTCACGCTAGTCGTAAGTGGCGAGCAAATGACATTGGTTCAAGAACGAGGCGTCCTTGGTCCGGCGGAAACCGTGCCGGTCAATGGTGACATGGAAGCAGCCGTCGACAAGCTGGTTCGCCTGATCCATACCCGCATCGATAGCTGGGGCATGGCCGGCCGTAACTTCTACTGGAAACCCATCCTGCAAATCACCGTCGAACAAGGCGGCGAGCCCGTGGTGCGGCAGTTGGAAACGCTCTTGTACGGTTCCGGGATCGAGGTGAATCGCAAGTGAGACGTCCAGCCAAATCCAATAGCGTTGACAAGAACGCCCCGTCGCTCGATTCATTTCTCGACGTGGTGACCAACCTGGTTGGGATTCTGATCATCCTGATCATGGTGGTGGGCATCACGGCCCGCGATGCCATCGTGGACGCTGCCATTGGCAAAACGGACGAGCCCGTCAAACCGCCGTCCCTATCGATCCCAGCCCCCACGCCCGAACCCGAGTTGCCCAAGTCGCCACCCAAACCGCAAGGCCCAACGCTGGCCGAGCTGAACAGCATGGCCCAAGACGTGGCGACCATTCAGCAAGAGATTGTCAGCGTTCAACAACAAGCGAAGCTGGCCTTCGAAGAACGCAATCAGCTGCAATTGTTTCTGACGGCGGCAGAAACCACGCTAAATCAAAAGCAGCAAGAGCTTTCTAGCACGAAACAAGAGGAAGTCGCCCAGCAGCGCGAATTGCTGCATACCACTTCCCAGTTGGAAGAACTGTACGATCAGATCGAGAGTCTGCGTGACTACCGGCCCGAAGTCAAAGAACTGGCCCACTACCCCACGCCGCTGGCCAAGACAGTTTTCGGCCAGGAAGAACACTTCCGCCTGCGTCATGGACGTATCTCGTACGTTCCGATGGAACGCCTGGTTGAAGCGATGAAGAATGATGCTCGCAGCCATTTGGACCGTGCTCGGCGAGACGGTCAGGCCGTTGCTCGCGTGGGCCCGATGAACGGCTACGTCATGCAGTACACGCTGGTCAATCGTTCCTACGAAATGGAAACCTCACTCGGCACCGCCACGCGGGGTGGTATCGAGCTGAAGAATTTCACGTTGGAACCAGAGACGGAAGAGCTCGGTTTCCCGGTGAACGAAGCCTTGCAGCCAGGCTCGCGTTTCCGTGACATCGTCGCCTCGCTCGATCCGTCTCGGACCACGATCACCATCTGGACCTATCCCGACAGCTACGGCGACTTCCGCAAAGTCCGCGACGACTTGTACGAAATCGGGTTCACGACGGCCGCACGTCCGCTGCCGGAAGACTACCCGATTGGTGGGAGCCCACAAGGTTCTCGCTCCTCTTCGCAGTAGCGAGCGACCGGTCCCAGCCTGACCTTGCTTGCGTCTTGCTCTACAATAAGGTCTTTCCTTTCGGGCCTTATTTCTGTTTCGCATATGACTCCGACCACGCAGCAGCTAAACGACTGGGACAAGCACTACGTCTGGCATGCCTTCACCCAGATGGCTTGCTACGAGCCGCTGATCATTGAATCGGCCCAAGGGTGCGAACTGATCGATACGTCAGGTCGCCGGCTGATCGATGGGGTGAGCAGCATGTGGTGCAACGTCCACGGTCACCAGCACCCGACGATTGATGCCGCGATCAAAGAGCAACTGGGCAAGGTCGCCCACGTGACGAACCTGGGCTGCTCGAACAGCACAACCATTCAACTGGCCAAGCGTCTGGCAGATCTTACGCCAGGAGATCTCGATCACACTTTCTTTTGCAGCGATGGCGCATCGGCACTCGAAGTCGCGATCAAGCTGGCCTTTCAATATTGGCATCAGTGCGAGAACCCCCAGCCGCAGAAGACATCGTACATCGGATTTGAAGACGCCTATCACGGCGACACCATCGGCACGATCAGCGTGGGGGGCGTCGATCGCTTCAACGCGGTGTTCAAGCCGTTGATGTTTCCGGTTCATCGCCTGCCTATTCCTGATCGCCGCACACCGACCAAGGACACCAGTTGCCAACATCATCTTCAGATACTCGAAAAAACCTTGGCCAAGCATCACGAGTCGATCGCTGCCGTGGTGATCGAGCCGCTGATCCTCGGGGCGGCAGGCATGATCATGCAGCCGGAAGGATACCTGCGAGGTGTTCGCGAATTGACGCGAAAGTATGGCGTATTGATGATTGCCGACGAAGTGGCCGTGGGCATGGGGCGCACAGGCACCATGTTCGGCTGCCAGCAAGAGGATGTCGTGCCTGATATTCTGTGCCTGGGCAAAGGGCTTTCCGGCGGTTACCTTCCCATGAGTGCCGCGATCGCGACCACTGAAATCTGGAACGCCTACCTGGGTGACTATGCCGAGGCGAAGCAGCTTTGTCATGGGCACACGTTCGGGGGTAATCCATTGAGCGCCGCAGCGGCGATAGGCACGCTCGATGTCTTCGAGCAGGAAGATACGCTCGCCCAACTTCCTGCTAAAATCGAACGCATCGCGCAGTACTTAAGCCGCCTTAGCGAGCATCCTCACGTGGGCGACGTGCGGCAATATGGCATGATCGCGGCCGTCGAACTGGTCAAGGATCGCGAGACCGGCGAGCACTTCCCCTGGCCCCAACGGCACGGCAACCAGGTCTGTCAGTTTGCTTTGGAGCATGGCCTGTGGATTCGACCTCTGGGGGATGTAATTGTGATCATGCCTCCCTTGGCCGTTTCCCCCGAGCAAATCGATACCATGTGCGAGGTCATCGCCCAGGCAATTGATTACGTCACTTTGCATAAAGCGACTCTGTCATGAACGACTATCGTTACCTGCTGATTCAGATTCGCGATGCCGATGATCCCATTCGCGAGCAAGAGATCGGCTGCTTTGCCGACGCCCTGCGGTGTCCGCAAGAGTCGATCACGGTCTTCGACTTGCTTTCCACAAGCCTGGATGCTTCGCACCTGGCCGAAGTCGACATGGTCATGATTGGCGGCTCGGGACGTTACAGTGTTACCAGCAATGCCCCCTGGATGCAGCACGCGTTGGTCAGCTTACAGCGACTACTGGACAGTGGAAAACCAACGTTCGCGTCTTGCTGGGGATTTCAATCCTTGGCCAGGACAGCCGGCGGCAAAGTCATTCACGACCTGGAGCACGCCGAGTTGGGAACCAGCCTGGTGAGCCTGACCGAAGCAGGCAAGCTCGACCCCATCTTCTCGCATCTGCCCGAAAGCTTCGAGGCCTATATGGGGCACGAAGATCGCGTCATCGAGCTGCCACCGGGAACCACGTTGTTGGCCTCGACCGAGACTGTCGCCCAGCAAGCATTTCGCTTTGATGGACGCCCCATTTACTGCACCCAGTTTCATCCCGAACTGACGTTACCAACGCTGCTCAGTCGCGTCGAAGCCTACCCGGAATACTGCGAACGAATCGCCCAGGTTCCTTACTACGAATTTCGCAGTCAGTGCCAGGCGGCCCCCCAGTGCGAAACCTTGCTAAAGCTCTTCCGAGATCACTATCTGCGCTAGGTCATCAGGGAACGCGGTTGCCCAAACGCCAAAGCTCACTTCCAGACACCCCTTCTAGGTGTCCCACCGCTCCGGCACAACCGGAGCAACCGTCAAAGCCGTTAGAGCTTACCTACGGTTAGCCTCATCATCATGTTGAAATAACGCATCGCGTTTCCCACTGACCTAAGCTTTGGCTCAGACGGGAATCAGTGGAGAACCCGGCTGGTGCAGGTTCTTGATCGGAATTTCACTCCTATGTACGACCAATGGCAACAAGCGATGAAGGAAGACACCCAACCGCGTGGGATATCTCACGCAGGGCGGTCCCTACTTCCCGTGATTGCCGGTATTTGGGTGGTGTTAATCGGAGGCGCGTTCACGGCCCTGCTGGGCTATCACAATATCCCGGGGCAACGAAGCGACCATGGCATGGTGTGGCCGATCAACCACTCCATCAAGCTTGACACGCAGCGTCCCAATCTGATGGTCTTCATTCACCCCCAATGCCCTTGCTCGGTTGCAACGCTGAATGAACTGGCCCGCATTCAAGCGGTTTGTGGCGTTCGCCTCAATACGCAAGTGATTTTTTATTCACCAACGGAAATGCAGTGGGAAGATACGAGTAAGGTTCGTCAAGCATTGGCAATTCCCAACGTACACATCACCAATGATGCCGACGGCCAACTCGCACAACAGTTCGGTGCTTTAACCTCCGGCCATACGATGCTTTACTCCGGCGACGGACGAAGAATCTTCAGTGGCGGCATCACGCCGACACGAGGCCACGAAGGGGACAACCTCGGTCGCAAATCGATCGTCCAGTACGTTCTCGATGGAGAAACCGACTGCGACCGAACGAATGTTTTCGGCTGCCCGATACTCGTTACGCCATCTGAAGTCGTGATCAACAGCCGAGGATCTGAACATGGCGTTAAGTGAAGATCGTCCCATCAACGACCGAGCTCGCGAGTTGCTGGAAGAGCATCGCGATTCGATCTATCGCCGCACGGACCACATGTTCGCGTGGCTCATGCTCTTTCAGTGGATTGCTGGAATCGGGATCGCGCTGTGGGTTTCGCCTTACTCCTGGGCTGGTCGAACGCAATACATTCATCCCCATATCTGGTCGGCCTTGGTCGTCGGCGGGCTGATCTGTAGCTTACCGATATTGTTGGCCAGGTACTATCCCGGCAAGGCCATCACCCGGCAGACCATTGCGGTCGGGCAGGCTTTAGCATCGGCACTGCTGATTCACCTGATGGGTGGCCGCATTGAAGCGCACTTTCATATCTTCGGTTCGTTAGCGTTTCTCGCGTTCTATCGAGACTGGAAAGTCCTGGTTACCGCGTCGATCGTTGTCGCGGTCGATCACCTGGTGCGTGGCTTACTGTGGCCGGAATCGCTCTACGGCATTTCGCTATTCGGTTGGCATCGGTCCCTGGAACACGTCGGCTGGATAGTCTTCGAGGATGTCTTCTTGATTTACTCGACCTGGATCAGCTGTCGCGAAATGACAGTGATCGCCAATCGCCGCGCCGAGATGGAGAAGATGCAGGCCGAAGTCGAACGGGAAGTGACCGAGCGAACCCGCGAGATTGAACTGCAGCGTTTGGTTCTGCAGGAATCGCACGAACGCCTCGAACGACAAACCATCGAGCTTCGCAAGGCCATCGAATCCAGCGAGGGTGCCAACCGGGCCAAGAGCGCCTTCTTGGCAAACATGAGCCACGAAATCCGCACTCCACTGACCGCCATCCTGGGGTTTGCCGACGTGCTGCTGGAAACGGGCGACATTTACAAGGCACCTGTCGAACGCATTGATGCCATCGAAACAATTCGTCGAAATGGCTCGCACTTGATTTCGCTGATCAATGACTTACTGGACTTCTCGAAAATCGAAGCCGGCAAGTTCCAAGTCGAGAACTTGCCCTGCTCGCTGCATCGCCTGATTGCCGACATTCGCCAGTTGATGCAAGTCCGCGCAGAAGAAAAGAAGCTGAACATCAACGTGGAATACAGTGGTCCGATTCCCGAAATGATTCTGACCGACCCAACCCGACTGCGGCAGATCCTGATGAATCTGCTCAGTAACGCGATCAAGTTTACGCATGAAGGCAACGTAAACATGAACGTCGGCCTGGTCGGCAAGGCACCCAATCGCAGAATTCAGATCGATGTAACCGATACCGGCATCGGCATCTCGGAAGAAATGCGTGGCAAACTTTTCCAACCATTCACCCAAGCGGATGGTTCGATGTCGCGTCGTTTCGGTGGAACCGGCCTGGGACTGACTATCAGTAAACGCTTCGCGGAACTCCTGGGAGGAGATCTGACGATTCTGGAAACATCGCATACCGGAACCACCTTCCGCCTGACCATTGACCCAGGCCCGCTCCACAACGTGACCTTCCAAGAGCCGGAAACGACCTATTCCGCACCGGATCTGGAAAAGAGCAAGCCGAGCGATACCAAGAATGCGCTGCGTGAGCTGAAGATCTTGCTTGTCGAAGATGGCCCGGACAATCAGCGTCTGATTTCGTTCCTGCTGAAAAAAGCAGGGGCTGAAGTCGACATGGCAGAAAATGGCGAGCTCGGCTACCAGAAAGCGACGGCTGCCAGCGAATCGGGCAGCCCTTTCGATGTTATCCTGATGGACATGCAGATGCCGATCATGGATGGCTACACGGCCTCGACCAAACTGCGTGCCGACGGATACAACGGACCGATTATCGCGTTAACCGCCCATGCGATGGCCGAGGATCGTAATCGCTGTATCGAAGCGGGCTGCACGGACTACACGACGAAACCAGTCGATCGCGCCAAGCTCATCGAACTAATCCGCTTCCATGCCGAAGCCGCATCGGTTTAGGCGGGACGACTACGTCGAGCCAGGAAGTAGGCCACCGGCAATCCCAGCAAGATCGTCAGCAAGCTGAGCATGGTTGTCGGCAATTTGGGCTCGTCGAGTTGTAGCCCCTGCACGTCTTGCAATAACCCCGTCGCCACAATCCATCCCATTAGGGCCAAATACAAAACTGGGGGCAGCGGATAAAGCGGCAATCGATAAGGGTGCGGCAAGTCCTCGCGATGCCGCAGCGGAAAGATGCTGGCAACCACCAGCCCTGATACCACAGCCAGACCGATCGCCGTGTAGTTCAGGATCGCCAAAAATGGGCCTGCCCAAACCATGCCGATCGCAACAAGACCTTGTGCAATAATCGCAGCGACAGGTGTCTGACGGCGGTCATGCAGCCTGGAAGCGAAGCGAGGAAACGCACCGTCGTTGGCCATCGCGAATGCAATACGTGGTCCGGAAAGCATATAAGCACTCACGGAAGCCAACATGCCCAGACCCAACAGAATCGAAACCACGTCTGCGACCTGGCTGCCAAAGAGCTTCTTGGCCGCCAACTGAGCAACCGGAATGACTTCCGGAATACTCAACTGAGTCATCTCCTGCGGATCCAAGGCGAACACGTACGTCAGGTTCACCAGCAAATAAAGCCCCATCACCGACGCACACCCGGCGATCAAACTGCGCGGCAACAGACGTTCCGGATCGCGCACTTCGCCAGCCACGTAGGCCGCTGCATTCCAGCCGGTGTAAGCGTAACTGACGTAAATCAATCCTATTCCCAGCGTGAAAAACTCGCTCGAATCGGGCACATGGCTGGCAGCAAAGTGCCCCCAGTCCCCCTGGCCGAAGCTCAAGCCAATCACGACCAGACTCACCAGCAGAAAGATTTTTACGAGCGTCGAAAGAACCTGCAAACCGCTACTCTCGCGATGCCCCAGGCAATGAATCGTCATCAGGATTGTCACAAACAGCGTGGCCAGCCCTGGCTCCAGATAAGGTGCTGCAAGCCCCAAGTCGAAGTGCTCGATCATGGGAATCGAAAGGTAGTTTGCCGACAGGCGTGCCACAACGGCCGTCGGTGCGGCAAAGCCCAGCACGAACGTCGCCCAGCCGACGACAATGCCAGCTTCGCGTCCGAATGCTTCTCGCACGAAGAGATAGTCACTACCAGCCCTGGGAAGCATGGTGGCCAGTTCCGCGATGGTGACCGTTCCGCACAAAGCGAGCAGCCCGCCCAACACCCAGATCACCATCAACGCCGCCGGGTTGGCGGTGTCGTGCAAAGTGAACCCGGACGAAGTCAATATCCCAGCCCCAACCATGCTGGCGACAACCAGAAAGTAAGCTGCCCAGAAGCCAAACTTCCGCGGCTGATGATCCACTTCGGTCTGTGCATCTGACGAGGTCACGCCAGAAGAAGCGTTGGACGCTGCCGATTCGTTAGGGTTGTGCGTCATACGAAGAACTCTTTGCCGCTAGAGAAAGGACGCACATGATGAGTTGGCCTGACTACCACTTAATCGTGACGTCGTCGTTGACTTTCAGTCCCAGGAACTTCGCGGCACTGTCCCCAATGAGCGACAATTCCAGGTATCCGCTACCGCCGAGAACCGCCACATAAGTCATCTCAGGCTGGTCGTGATCAAGCGGATAAATGCCTAGCGTAGTGTGCCCCCCGCACTCGATGGAAGTCCGATCGTCTTGAGGGACGTCCACCAATTGGTCATGAGCCAAGTCGGTAATGGCGTCTCCCGTTTCCGAGATGGATACGACTTTTCCGGAGATGCGACTCGGCACGTTGACATGTTCCTGATGTGGGGAAGAGAAGGAATCTTGCGAGCGATTCTAGCTATCTCCGCCCATTTCGCCAAGCATCTTGTGACTGCTAAGGGCAGATAACCACCCAATCAAGCCTTTTCACGCACGATCTTAACCGCCATCCCCGCCTCAAACCCATACTTTTGGGCGGCACTTCCCTGAACGACCGCCCACTCCACCTGCCCAGACGAGCCCAGCAATGCCGCGGATTCCCCTGGCTCACGCTCTCCATACGTGGAAACGATACCGTCGACCGAGAACAATCCCGACTCTACTTTCAACTGCCTTCGATCCCAGTCTTCGGGGATGTCGTCTTCAAAAATGCTCGTCACACAGTTCCCGAACGAGTCGGCGTAGACAAACTGCCCGTGAATCTCGTCTCCTTCGCGTTCGGCGAATACCTTGGCCTTCGCCTGGTCGGTAACCAGCGGACGATGAATAGCTTCGCCGAGACTCATCAGGGGAATCCCACGCACCAGGTGCGCGGCCACGGGGGCCATGATGTCGCGTCCATGGAATGTACGAGAGCGACGCGGACCGAAATAGACTTCGTTATTCAGTTCGATCGCGGCTGCAACGTGGTACCTGGACGCGATCACATCAAATAGCCCGTTGTCCGGCGCAATCACTGCCTGGCCGTGAATGATCACAGCCAAAATCTTACGCTCGGTGCCCACACCTGGATCGACCACGCAAACATGCACCGTCCCTTCGGGGAACGCTTCCAAAGCGCGAAGTAGCGTCCAACTCGCCTGCTGG
The DNA here is from genome assembly GCF_002967715.1 of Blastopirellula marina. NCBI lineage: Bacteria > Pseudomonadati > Planctomycetota > Planctomycetia > Pirellulales > Pirellulaceae > Blastopirellula > Blastopirellula marina. The sequence continues at coordinate 692,334 of NZ_PUIA01000016.1, read as the reverse complement.
ATATCTTGCGGAGGAATAGCATGCGTGACATCGACGATCATCGCATCACGCGCAATCTGATGCGCGGCGACTTTCATTTCAGCGACGTAGAACGAGTCACTCTGAAAGTCGGTGGTAAGAGCGATGATTCCGCTAGGAGTGAACATGATGCGGCAATCTGAAGGGATGATTCGATCAAAAGTTGCGGCGACACGGCGTCAATCATTATAACGACCGAGTAGACACGCTCCCACTTCGTACTGAGTACCGCATCAATGACGCCCCTCAAAGTTAATCCGTTTGAGTCGCCGAAAATCGACACCGGCCAGGTGCCAAACGAGACCGGCGAGGCGACCCTTCGGGTCACGCGGCCTTGGGAGCTTCAGGGATGCGCGCGGGCCTACCAAATCTTCGTCGATGGCATCCGCTGCGACTCCGTTCGGATCAACCAAACGATCACAATCCCTGTGCATTCTGGCGAACTGGTCGTGGTCGCCAAGGTGGACGGATGGAAAAGTGAACCCATTGAGCTGAATGTCCAACCCGGAGCCCTGATCGACCTGGAGGTCAGCGGCACGTTCAAACGCTGGCGAGTTTGCCTCATCGTGCTGTATGCACTATTCGCTCCGTCGCACAAATGGCTGTGCCTGAAACGGACCTGAACTCGCGTATCCGAGTTCTACATATCCTTCACCAACTCCAAGCACTTCTCGCGGAAGGTACCGGGGTCGATGTTGGGGTTCTTCTTCTTGGCTTGACCGATCAGCGCACCCACGGCCTTTTGCACGCCGTTTTTCAGGTCTTCGACCGCCTTGGGATTGGCCAGCAGGATCTCTTTGACCAGGTTGTCGAGTTCCGAGTCATCGACCTTCTCGATCCCCATTTCCTGCATGATCGCTGGGGCGTCTTTCTCGCTGTCGAGCATCTGCGTGAAGACATCCTTGGCCCGCGTTGTGTCGATCTCTTTGTTCATGATCGCTTTGAGAAGGCCCGACAGCCGCTCGACCGTGATCGGGAATTGATCGAATTCCAGATCGCGTTCCTTCAGCACACGCAGCACATCCTGCTGGACCCAGTTACTGGACATCTTCGCGTCGCCTGTCTTGAGGGCCAGGTCCTCGAAGTACGTCACGGCAACGATGCCTTGGTTGACGATCACGTCGGCATCGTAGGCGGGTATACCGTACCCATCGTGCAGACGTTCGCGAATGGCCATCGGCAGTTCACATAGAGCTTGCTGTACGGCTTCCACTTCTTCTTCGGTGGTGATCACCGGGGCCAGGTCGGGATCTGGGAAGTAGCGATAGTCGCTCGAATCTTCCTTCTCGCGCTGCGGCCGCGTGACCTGGGCCTGATCGTCCCAACCGCGCGTCGTCTTTGGGGCGTCTTTGATCGTCTTGCCCGTTTCCTGCCACTCGTCGTACTGGCGAATCGCCTCGTAAGCGAGGGCCCGCTCGACGGCGCGGAAGCTGTTCATGTTCTTGATTTCGACAATCGGCGTCGCGATCTTGTGGGGGTCGTCCGACTTGATGTGCAGGTTGACGTTGGCATCGACGCGGAGGCTGCCTTCCTGCATGTTGCAGTCGGAAACGCCAAGATAGGTCAAAATCAACTTCAGCTCGTTCAGGTAGGCCTTCGCTTCCAGCGGCGAACGCATGTCCGGCTGGCTCACGATTTCCAACAGCGGCGTCCCGGTGCGATTCAAGTCGATGCGTGTATCAGCCTTACCGGCGGCCTCGTCGTGCATCGACTTACCGGCGTCTTCTTCCAAGTGAGCCCGGATGATACCGACCTTCTTGGCCTCGAACTGTTCTTTCGGATCGCTGATCCACAGGTAGCCATCTTCCGACATCGGCAGATCAAACTGGCTGATCTGATATCCCTTAGGGAGGTCGGGGTAGTAGTAGTTCTTGCGGTCCCACTTGGTGAAACGAGGAACATTCAGATTCAACGCACAGGCCGTCTTCAGCCCTAGCGCGAATGCCTCGCGATTCATGACCGGCAACGAGCCTGGCATCCCCAGACAAACAGGACACGTCTGCGTATTGGGCGAAGCCCCGAACTTCGTACTGCAGCGACAAAACAGCTTGGTCTTGGTCGCCAACTGCACGTGAACTTCCAGCCCGATAATGATGTCGTAATTGTCGCTCATGACTTTTCCTAATCCGCAAACCTCGCTGGTGCGAGCGTCCATCTCTTGAGCCCAAACGGGCGACTCAACTCTTGGCCCTGATGCAATAGCCGGGGGCGAATGCCCCTGGTATTTGCCTTCTACAAACTCGGCGTCTTGGCGTGCCAGTCGGTTTCCTTCTGGAACATGTAGGCGGCCCGCAACAGGCGATCTTCTTCCAAGGCCGGGGCCTGCATGTGCAGACCGACCGGGAGGCCGCCGCTGGTGAACCCGCAGGGAATCGACATCGCCGGAATGCCGGCCAGGTTGGCAGTCACCGTGTACAAGTCTTCCAGGTACATGGCCAGCGGATCGTTGGTCTTCGAGCCGGCAGCGAACGCTGGGTTCGGAGCAGTCGGCCCCACGATCAGGTCGACGGTCTTGAATGCCTTGTCGTAGTCTTCGCGAATCAAGCGGCGAACCTTCAAGGCTTTCAGGTAGAACGCATCATAGTACCCCGCGCTAAGCGTGTAGGTACCCAGCATAATGCGCCGCTTCACTTCCGGACCGAACCCTTCGGCGCGGCTCTGGCGGTACATGCGAATCAGTGGCGTATCCATCCGCTTCACGCCCAGTTCATCGCCGGCTGCCACCAAAGCATCCTTTTCCTTCTGCAACTCCTCCAACATCGTCGCCTCATCGCAACGATGCCCGTAGTGGGCACCGTCAAAGCGAGCCAGGTTACTCGAGGCCTCGCTCGGAGCGATGATGTAATAGGTCGCGATGCCGTACTTGTTATGCGGCAGCGAAATGTCGACCACCTTCGCCCCCAGTTTTTCGTAAACCGAGACCGCTTCGCGAACCGCCTTTTCGACGTCGCCATCGAGACCTTCGCCAAAGTGCTCTTTCACCAGGCCAATGCGCAAACCTTCCAGAGGTTGATCGACCGTCTTACTGAACAGCGGACAAGGAACGTTTGCCGAAGTCGAATCCTGCGGATCGTGGCCGCTCATCGCTTCCAGGAAGAGGGCCGTGTCTTCCGCCGTGCGTGCCATCGGGCCGATCTGATCCAGGCTACTGGCGAATGCGATCAGACCGAAACGGCTCACACGGCCGTAGGTTGGCTTCAGGCCGACGACACCACAGAACGAAGCTGGCTGGCGGATCGAACCGCCGGTGTCGGTACCGATCGAAAGGGGAACCATCTGGGCGGCCAGGCACGCCGCCGCACCACCCGACGAACCTCCAGGGACGAGGTCGGTATTCCAAGGATTGCGTGTCTTGCCAAGGGCCGAGTTCTCGGTCGAACCACCCATGGCGAACTCGTCCATGTTGGTCTTACCGACGATCACCGCGTCGGCGGCTTGCAGCTTCTTGATCACCGTGCTGCTGTACGGCGGGACGAAGTCTTTGAGCATCTTGGAAGCACATGTGGTGACTTCCCCTTCGGTACACAGCAAGTCTTTCACCGCGACCGGCACGCCAGCCAATAGGCCCAACTCTTCGCCTGCTTTACGCTTGCGATCAACTTCGGCAGCTTGGGCCAGCGCCTTCTCGTCCATCACTTTCAGAAACGCACCCACGGCACCATCGTGCTGGCGGATACGGTCGAGACAGGCCTTGGTTACCTCGACCGAGGTGACTTCGCCTGATTCAAGCTGAGACAACAACTGGGTGGCGGACGCTTCGTACAAAGCCATCGTGCGTTTTGCCTTTTCTTTCCGACAGTGATGCGAACAAGCCGCATTAAGTGATTATTGAATTATGGACAGGTGTACTTAATTCAATGCCTATGATGGCGGAATTGGCCGCAGTTGACTAGTCGTCGTAAGGGGCAATCACCGAGAGAAGTGAGAGCGATTTACCAACAAGAAGGTGACCATTCGATCAGACGCAGCACCGAGGTGCACACCGATATCGAGGGTCATAATTTAGGCACTGCGAATAACGCGGCAGCTACCTAGTCGCCCAAAACGGCCGGAACGCGGAAGCATTCGTCGTCCCGCTTGGGGGCATTGGCCAGTGCCGCATCGCGTGGCAGCGACTCGTGCACGGCGTCTTCAGCAAATACGTTGTGCTGCTCGACCGCGTGAGCCATCGGCTCGACGTCGTCGGTGTTGACTTCTTCGAGAAGCTCGACGTAGCTGACGATCTGGCTCATCTGCTCGGTCATCGTCGAAAGCTCTTCCTCCGACAATCTCAAACGCGCCAGCAGCGAAACCTTTTCGACTTCTTCTCGGGTCAGCGAGGACATCGAACTTCTCCAGAGTTAGCTCTTCACAGAACCCCTCACCCTAACCCTCTCCCCTCAGGGGCGAGGGGACCGGACAAAGAGCAAGGACGAAGCAGGCCTTAGCGACCGCGTTCTTCCGAAGGCAGCTTGAAGGGGCGATGACGCACAACCTTCTTCACGTAACCGCTGCGAATGCACTGGGTGCAAACACGCAGCTTCTTGTGTTCGCCATTGGGCATAACGGCTTTAGCGGTCTGCAAGTTCGGCTTGAACTTACGGCGAGTGATGCCCGTGATTTTGGTACCGACACCGCCCAGGTACTTCGCCTTACCACGGAGGGTAACCTTATTGCCCATGCTGTGGCCCTTGCCACAAATTTCACACACGTTGGCCATTGCCAGCGACTCCTAGACGGTCGTCCAATGCTTAATACGAAACGGACCAGTTTACCGAGATACGGCCTGGTCCGCAAGGTGCCGAGAAAAATGAACCGAGCTACTTAGGCATCGGATAGTTGCGGCAAACTTCCAGGATTTCCTCGAGCACCAGCCCGTTGGTTCCAATTCCGTCGCCGCTGTAAATGGTCGATTCACCGGTCCAGCTGGTGAACGTCCCGCCAGACTCTTCCATGATCGGCTGAAGTGCGGCCGCGTCCCAGATGCTCATCATCGGGTCGATCATGCAGACCGCGCGCCCCGTGGCTACCAGCATATAGCCGTAGCAATCACCCCAAGTCCTGGTGACAAAAGACCTTGCTTCAAGCTCAAGAAAGCCCTGCGTGGCGTTACGCTTGTTGAACGTGCTCACCTGGCTGGTCACCATCACCCCGTCGGCAAGCTTAGGCGTCTTGTTCACCTGAGCCCGAATTGGGTCGTGATGGGGACGTTCGTACCACGCTCCCTGGCCTTCAGCGGCCGAGATCATCTCGTCTAGCCCTGGAATGTAAACCACCCCCAGGCGAGACTTTCCGTCCTTTTCGACCCCAATCATGGTGCCGAACAGAGGAACCCCAGCGATGAATGCTTTGGTCCCGTCGATCGGATCGACGATCCAGTTGTAGCCGGTGGTGCCGTCTTCACTACCAAACTCTTCCCCGATGATGCCATCGTCGGGGAATTCGTCCTTAAGCCCTTTGCGGATAATCTTTTCCGCATTTTGGTCCGCCACGGTAACGGGCGAAGCATCTTCCTTCTTTTCGAAGGAGAGATCAGCACGTTGGAAGTGCTCCAACGTGCTTTTCCCGGCAAGACGAGCCAGACGGCGTGCTGTTTCCAAACGCTTTTCGAGATCGCTATGTGAGTTGTTCATGGACATGAGAATAAATTGGCTTGGCGCGGGGAACAAGCCCCCGAAACCGCTTCACACAACCTAAATACACATCCACCCATTCACACGCTATATCAAGCCGCAGAATGGATTCACGTCGCTGCCTGTGAAACGCTACCACTGAGCGCTTCGCTGCGTGTGGGCGACAGTGGCACATCCATGTCTTCGTCATCCTCTCCCTGCGACGGCTCTAGGATCAATTGCGAAATCTTGATCGAATCCAACTGCTGACGCGCGGTCGCGGTGACCTCCTGCAAAGCCTTTTGCAGGTTCTGTTGCGTGAAGTCCCCCGGAGCGGCCGGCAGGGGCAACTTCGAGTCCAAAGGACCTTCAATCGCCTCGATGACGTCAAGCAACGAGATTTCGTCGGGAGATCGAATCAACATGTATCCCCCGTCAACACCGCGGGTGCTACGCAGCACTCCGTGATTCACCAAACTACGCAGGACTTGCAGCAAAAAACGCTCTGGCATGTCCCCTTTAGACGCAATTTGACTGCATGGTACTGGTGTGTCTGAATCAGACACGGCTAACTGCATGGTCGCTTGCAAAGCATAGGCGACGGTTCGCGAAAGTTTCATTCCACTGCCCTCTTGAAAAATGGAACGACTTTAGTTCGGACGCATCTGTGAAAAACTGCTTCGATCAAAGCTGGCCGAAGTTCAACATGTGCGTCGTAATTTCCCCGATATCCAACGAACTAACGCGACGCGACGTGCTCTGAGTTAACCTTCCCCAAAAGCAGCTCAGAAAAAATGGGACCAAGAGACGAAGGATGAGCAACTGACAAAGACAACTGGCTTCAGCGCGAAAAATTCACCACTTCGGCAATCTTATTACTTACACCCCACATGCGGTAAAAATGAAAGATACACCCATTGCATAGGGGTTTCAATAGAAAAGGCAGATAAAAACGGCATTTTTAATCGATTCATTATCCGTCTCCCCGATTAAATGCCAATCATGCCCCTCTGCAGCCGCACTAATGCCTAACACTCTTACATTGATGTAACTGTTTCAGCAATACGCCGAGGACGTAGAAAAGCCGGGGTGCGCAAAGGACGACGCTGTCATGCGCAAATCAGAGGTAGTCGCGTAGATCGCGAAAGACGCTTGAGGCGTTTAAGAAGGATCGCCAGAGACTTCCTCGCTTTTGGAGGCAGTACTAGCGAACACAGAGTGCCAAAGCATCAGAATCGCGCCACACACCAACAAGGCGTCCGCGATATTGAAGTTCGGCCAGACGTACTGATCGTTGTAACGAAAGAGAATAAAGTCACGCACCGCCGGCTGTCCCCAAATCCCCAGACGATCGTACAGGTTGCCGAAGATGCCGCCGGTAATCAGCCCCAGCGCGGTGGTCAGAATCGCATCGTGCGCTGCTTTAGCAATGAACAGCCAGTACAAAATACCCAGCGCGGCCACTACGGAAAACACCGCAAATACCGAGGTATATCCCTGGCCTAGTCCAAAGAGCGCCCCTTCGTTGAGCGAAGTTTGAAAGCCAACGTACGGCTCAATGAACCAGTGGTAACGGTTCTGCCCCGGCATACCCAGCCAGGCAAACACGGCGTACTTGCTCCAAAGATCGATACCGCATCCCACGACAGCTAGCGTAAAGAAAAGTACGTAACGGCTGACGGGAACAGCACCCAGGCTATCCGCGGCTTTCTTGGTCTCGCTCGCTGGCACAGTCGATACAGTAGTGGGTGAAGGGGATGGCATTGAGTCGCGACTTTTTGATGCGTTGTCCACACTCGACGCAAGCACCATACTCGCCTGATTCAATTCTGGCCAGGGCAGAATCGATCTCGGCCAACGTCACCTGCTCGGCTGCGAGAAGATTCAGAGAGAATTCCTGCTCGTAATTATCCGACCCGATGTCGGCCATATGAATGGGCATTTTCGACAGATCGCCGGCAGCTTCACTTCGCGTCCGCTTCAGCGCAGAATCCGCGAGATAGTTCGTATCGCCGACCATTCTGGCGCGCAATAGCTTCAGCTTCTCGTGGTAAGGTTCGGCCTCACTCTTGGAGTAAGCTCCTTTACTATTGCGTGTACTTCCCATGATTCGCCTCGCGTTGATGGGCCCGTTATTGCCAAAAACACCTCGATAATAAGCAGAATTCCCAGTTTACGGCTTTTGTTAGGAAACGGTCAAACTTAATCCCGTCAATTTTGGGGTTAAGTAGAGTTTTCGGATTGCACCTCTTCTCGCAAAAAGCGCAAAATGCATTTTCACCAAAAGAGGGATTTCATGGCATGACGCCTGGATCGCGAGAATTTCGGTCTGGAGAGCGTTTGCCATGCTTCACCTGACGTTGATAACGGTAGCCTTAGCCATTCTCTTGGCAGTTCTTGGCAACGGAATACGCGAGCTCTTTGCTCCTCATGCCCCCAGCGAAGAACCCTTCGCAAAGATCACCACGCGAATTGGGCTCGCGGCTGTGGGAGGCATTATCACACTTCTCTGTGCGACGTTGCCGTGGATCATCGCGTCCCTCTAGTCGACGAACTTGGAGCTTCTGTTTTCGTCCGAAAAGACTTTGCCTGGCTCCAATCATTCCTGATTGCTACCCAATCAAAGTGATACGAAGGTCGCAATTTACGACGGACTTGGCCTCTCGAACATTGCCTAGATTCCGATAATGCCCGGCGAATTGTTTGATTCTTGCACAAATCCTGCGTGAATCTGGCCGCCAAACCTGCCTTCCTCCTCCAGCTTAAGACTCGGAAAAGAAAGCACTGAAAGGCACGCTGATTGCTCCAGGGAAGATTGGCATGCAAACGCGTTCTCGATCCAGGTCTGCTAGAAGTGGGGAATCCTCGATATGCTGCAATTCGCCATCGTTTTTGTCGGTACGACTCTGTTGCTGGCGATCCTTTCTGATCGCTTGCAGGACGTAATCTTCGTGGGATCCTCCACCGAGTCTCCTGTTTCGGCTTGGAAATCGAGCAAACTCTTCATCATTGCATTTAGCGTGGGTTTCACACTCCTTTTCATCATGTTACCGCAGTGGGTCGCCGCCATCTGACGTACGCTTGTGCGCGGAGTTGCTCTCTGGTCACACTCAATACGGTCATTTCCCCGCGAACCGTTCTTTTCTAATGACACTCCCCTCCGGTAGAATCGCTACCGTGTTCTAAACTCAAGTGAGCACAAACAATTCGGGCAAACTGCGGCGCGGCGACGCGTCTCCCGTGACCACCCAAAACCCTTTGACGATAAGCAATTCAAAGCGTGACCACGACTCCTGCTGCCTTTCAGCGCTGCATCTCGCCCGAGTGCGGCCAGACCTATGATTTGTCCCAAGTTCTCGTTGCCTGCCCCGAGTGCGGTGATCTGCTGGATATCGCCTACGACTGGGACCGCTGCGCACCACCCAAGACGTGGAAAGACATCGAAGCCAATTGGGCCCGGCGCACCAACCCGCTCAACTTCAGCGGCGTCTGGCGTTTCCGCTCGCTATTTCCTTACGCCACTGACGAGCAGATCGTCACCCTGGGCGAAGGGCAAACGCTGCTGCAGCAGACCGACCATGTCGGCAAGTTCGTCGGGCTCGATCCCGGCAAGCTGCACCTGCAGTACGAAGGGATGAACCCCAGCGGCAGCTTCAAAGACAACGGTATGACCGCCGCGTTCACGCATGCCCGCATGGTGGGTGCCAAGCGTGCCGCGTGTGCTTCGACGGGCAACACCAGTGCCTCGCTGGCCATGTACTGTAGCGTCACCCGGCTGATGAAGGCCGTCATCTTCATCGGCAGCGGTAAGATTTCGTACGGCAAGCTTTCCCAGGCCCTCGACTACGGCGCGCTAACGCTGCAGATCGCCGGCGACTTCGACGACGCGATGGCCCGCGTTAAGGAAGTCAGCAAAGACATGGGCATTTACCTGGTCAACAGCGTGAACCCCTTCCGCCTGGAAGGGCAGAAGTCGGTCATGTTCCGCGTGCTGGAAGCTTTGCAGTGGGAACCGCCAGATTGGATCGTCGTTCCCGGCGGTAACCTCGGTAACAGCAGCGCCTTCGGTAAGGCGTTCGCCGAACTGAAAGAGTTGGGCCTGATCAGCCGCATCCCGCGCCTGGCCGTGATCAACGCTAGCGGGGCCGATACGCTCGATCAACTCTACAACAACCACAACGTTCGCTGGAACGATGGCCACTACCCGCGCGAGATCATCGGCGACTACTATAAGAAGATGGACGAAGAACAGCGCAAAGCATCGACGCTGGCCAGTGCCATCGAGATCAATCGCCCGGTCAACTTGCACAAGTGCCTGCGAGCTTTGAACGACTGCGACGGCGTCGTGCGTCAGGTTTCCGATCAAGAGATCATGGACGCCAAAAGCCAGGTCGGTGCCGGCGGTATGGGCTGCGAACCGGCTAGTGCCGCCAGCGTGGCCGGTGCGAAGATCCTGCGCGAGCAAGGGATCATCGCCCCCAGCGACCGCGTCGTCTGCATCCTGACCGGCCACCTGTTGAAAGACCCTACCGCGACGGTCGCCTACCACACGACCGACCAGGAAAACTTCAACAAGGTCCTCGGCAGCCGCGGCGTCAAACGAGCCACCTTCGCCAACCGAGCCGTCGCCGTGAAGAACGACATGGACGACATCGTCCAGGCCATTCAACTGTACGGCTAAACGGACATAACAATCTCGGGTGCCATACCCACGTCTGCGTGGGCATGCTCTTTCGCTTTCTCGTCCTCTCGCCCCAGCGGGGAGAGGGATAGGGTGAGGGGGGGCGAACCTGGTACCCGCTTCCCAACCCTCACCCTTTGAAAGCGGAGAGGGGCATGATGGAAAGCATGCCCGCGCAGTCGTGAGCATGGCACCCATCCCTTAAAACATCGTTCATCACGAAAGAAGCAAATCATGGCCACTCGAATCGCCATCAACGGAGCCGCAGGTCGCATGGGGCAACGCCTGGTTGCCTTGGGTAGTGCAGACAAGGACCTCGATATCGTGGCCTGCTTTGAATACAGCGGCCATCCGAAGTTCGGCCAAGACGCCGGCACCGTCGCTGGCATCGGCGAGATCGACGTTACTCTAGCCGAGGAAACTGCGGCCGAGTACGCCGCGATCATCGACTTCTCCGTTCCAGCCGGCGCGCATGCCGCGGTCGAGCGAGCCGTGAATGCCAAGGCCGCGCTGGTCATGGCCACTACCGGCCTGGAAGAAGAACACCAGGCCAAGATCCGCGAAGCCGCCCAGGTCATCCCCGTCGTCTGGGCACCCAGCATGAGCACCACGGTCAACCTGACCATGAAGCTATGCGAGATCGCCGCCGAAGCATTGAAGGACATCCCTGGCGGGGCCGACGTCGAAGTCCTCGAGCGTCACCATCGCTTCAAGGAAGACAGCCCCAGCGGTACGGCACTTCGGTTTGGGGAACTGATCGCCAATAAGATGGGCATTACCAACTTCGTGCATGGCCGCGAAGGGCGTCCCGGGGCCCGGCCCCACAACGAAATCGCCTACCACGCAATCCGCACCGGCGACAACCCAGGCGAACACACCATCATCTTCGGCCTGCTCGGCGAAACGATCGAAATGACCGTCCGAGCCAGCAACCGCGACTGCTACGCCACCGGAGCGCTGCAAGCCGCCAAGTTCGCCGCCGGCAAAAAGCCAGGGCTGTACAACATGAACGACGTTCTGGGGCTGTAAGAAAAAAGCCTACAGTGCCGGTGATTTAAATGCTTCGCCCCCAAAGGAAAGGGGGACCATTCTCCTTTCCGATGGGCTATACTTGTGCTCCACCCTCATCCTCTTTCCCTCACCGAAGTTACCCTTCCTTACTTTGGAGCACACCATGAATCGTCTCTTTCACCGCGCGATCGTACTGAGCCTGGTCTTGGCTGGTGCGTCGTTTATCGCTTCCACCAATGCCGCGGAAGCTCAGCCTCCTGAAGGTTTCACGCCGATATTCAATGGCAAAGACCTGACCGGCTGGCACGGCCTGAATCCGCATGCTTCCGCCAAGCTGACCGGCGAAGCGAAAGAAGAGAACCACAAGAAGCAGCGGGCCGAGTTCGCCGATCACTGGACCGTCGAAAATGGCGAGCTCGTCAACGACGGCCACGGCCCGTACGCCACCACCGACAAAGACTACGGCGACATCGAACTGCTGATCGATTACAAAACGGTTCCCAAGGCCGACAGCGGGATCTACCTGCGTGGTACGCCTCAGGTGCAGATCTGGGACATCACCACTCCCTTCAATCCCAAGCAGCCTGACATCAAGCGTCACCTCGGTTCCGGCAGCTTGTGGAACAACGCCGTCGGTGCCCCCGGCCGCGATCCCCTGGTGCTGGCCGATCGCCCGTTCGGTGAATGGAACGAAGTGCGTGTTCGCCAGATCGGCGACGTGACCTGGGTTTGGCTGAACGACAAACTGGTTGTCGACGGTGCCGTGATGGAAAACTACTGGGATCGCAGCAAGCCGCTGCCGGCCACTGGCCCAATCATGCTGCAAACCCACGGCGGCGAGATCCGCTGGCGAAACATCTTCATTCGCGAGATCAGCGAAGAAGAAGGCAAAAAGATCCTGGCCGAAGCGAAGAAGTAAACCATGCTTCACGCCCAAGACTCAATAACCCATTGCCCCGGTTCCTGCCGGGGCAATGTTGTTTCGAAGGGGCCTTACTTCACCCAGCCTGCTTCCCGCACGCCGGTGCCTTCGACACCGGTCAGCGAGTCCCCCAGATCTTTGCGAACCGGCACGGCCAATTTCGACAGCCGTTCGACCACTTCGGGATACTGGCTGGCCAGGTTCTTCGTTTCGCCGGGGTCGTTTTCCAGATCGAACAGGCTCAGCTCGATGTGCTCGACACGTCCCCCGTGACGACTGGCGATCCCTTCGATACCGCTTTGGGTGATCGATTGGGCCGGGTTCTTGCCCCAGTTCGAAGGCTTACCACCTTTGCCGGGCTCGCCAGCGACGGTGATGTAAGGATGCGGGAAGTGCAGTTTCCACTTCCCACTGCGAACGGCCTGAAGCCCCGTGCCGCCAAAGAAGAAGTACGCCTCGTGCGGTGTCTTGCCATCTTGCTTGATGAGCACGTCAGAAATGTCGAGCCCGTCGATCTTCTTCATCGGCATCTGGCCCCCGACGATCTTGGTAAGCGTGGGTAACAGGTCGATCGACATGATCGGCTCGGCACACACGCGACCAGCCGGGATGTGCCCAGGCCAGCGCATGATGCACGGCACACGCACGCCTCCTTCAAAGGTAGTCAGCTTTCCTTCACGGAATGGGCCTGCGTCGCCGGCATGTTCCCCATAGCTGGGCCACGGTCCGTTATCGCTGAAGAAGATCACGATCGTATTGTCGGTCAGCTTCAATCGATCGAGCGTTCGCATCAGTTCCCCCACCGACCAATCGAGCTCTTCAATCACGTCCCCGTACAAGCCGTGCTCGGTTTTGCCCTTAAACTGCTCGGAAGCAAAGATCGGCACGTGCGGCATGATCTGTGGGAGGTACAAAAAGAAGGGGCGTTCCTTGTTACGTTCGATGAACGAAACGGCCTTCTCGGTAATGCGTTTGGTGAACTGGCTTTGATCGGGATCGAGTTCGATAACCGTCTCTCCTTCGTACAGCGGAAACGGAGGCATCTCGTCGGCCAGCACCGGGTGGTACTTCGTGTTGTCGTTGGAATAGGGCGTACCGAACCACTCGTCGAAGCCGTTACGTGTCGGCCAGAATTCCATCACGGTTCCCAGGTGCCACTTCCCCATGCCGGCCGTCGCATAGCCCAGGTCTTTCAGCATCTCTGGCAGCAGATACTCCTCGGGATGAATCCCATTCTTGCTGGTGTGATTGAGCGCTCCCTGCAAGCTCAAGCGGTTCGGATAACAGCCACTCAAGAACGCCGCACGACTGGCCGTGCACACCGGCTGAGCGACATAGAAGCTCGTGAATCGAGTCCCCTGCCCCGCCAGTTTGTCGAGGTTAGGCGTGCTGAACCCTTTCGCTCCCTGGCTGCTCATATCGCCGTATCCCATGTCGTCTGTCACGATCATCAGGATATTGGGCAACTTATCGACAGAACCCTGGGCGAGCAGATCCGCGGCAAAGATCAACAGAAGCAAAGGAGCGACGCAGGCAAATTTCATGGTGGGATCTCGACGTGTTGGAATGGGGAAGAGTCGGGTTTCATTCTGAAACAGTGAGTTGCCGCCGTCAACGAAGGGAAAGTCCGTCCCTCCTTAAATAGCCACCCTCAAGATACCTTTTCAATTGGGAACAAAACCCTCCTAAACGGTAGATTCCACCCATTCTTCCCAGTATTTTATAAGAACCCCATTCTCGCGCTTTCCTCATGTTCACTCGCATCCTGAACTCCATCCTGAAATTCGAATGATTGCCGACCGCTACGACATCGTCACCATCGGAGGAGGCATGGGCGGTGCCACGTTGGCCAAAACAATGGCCCAGCATGGTGCCCGTGTCCTGGTTCTTGAGAAAGATCGAACGTTCAAAGATCGCGTCCGTGGCGATGCGATGGCCCCGTGGGGAAGCCCTGAGGCGAAAACTCTGGGCATCTTTCAACTGCTGCTCGACACGTGTGCCCAAGAGGTCCCCTGGGTCGATGGTTATCTCGGGAAGATGAAGCTGGAACACCGCCATCTTCCCACGACCACGCGTTGCCAATCGTCGGAGCTTGCGTTTCATCACCCGCAGATGCAGGAGGTGCTGATCCAGGCTGCCAGCGATGCCGGAGCCACGGTGCTGCGTGGCGCGGTTGCTCGCGATGTGCAAACAGGTCCACAGCCAGCTGTCACCTACATGCTTGACGGTGTCGCGCATACGGTCCAGGCTCGAATCGTCATCGGTGCCGACGGTCGCACATCGGCTTGTCGGCGGATCGGGGATTTTGAAGTCTTGAACGATCCCCCCGAGCGGATCCTCTCTGGCGTGCTGATGGATGGCATGAACATCCCGCAAGACACCAGCGTTTCGATCTTCGATACACGGCAGAGCCAACTGGTGGCCCTCTTCCCACAAGGTGGCCAGCGCGTCCGCGTCTATTTCAGTTACCTGAATACAGCCCGGCCGCGGCTTCAGGGTCCGAAGGATGTCAACGAAGTCGTCGAGCAGTGCATCATCTCTGGTGCCGAACCCCAGTGGTTTGAAGGCTCCGAAGCGGTCGCGCCACTGGCCAGCTTTCCTTCCGACGATATCTGGATTCCACATCCCTACAAGAACGGGATCGCATTGATCGGAGATGCCGCCGCCAACAACGATCCGATGTTCGGCCAAGGCATGGCGGTCACCTTGCGTGACGTGCGCGAACTGACCGATCGGTTGAAGGCCACCGACGACTGGGACGCCGCCGGCCATGGTTATGCCGAGACGCACGATCACTACTTCAACATTATTCACACTTACAGCCACTGGTTCGAGCGTTTGTTCTATTCCAGTGGCAAAGAGGGGGACGCACTTCGGTTCCGGGTGCTGCCTCTGTTGGCCAAAGATCATTCACGGATGCCCGACTATCTCTTGAGCGGCCCGGATGGCCCGGTAACGGAAGAAATCCGGCAGCGGATGTTCGGGGAAGACGTTCTCCCCGCAGCCGCAAGTTCCCAGCAGACGATCTCGTAAGAGACCTGGGCCGGATCGTACATCACCACGATCCCCTTCGCAAAAAGAATTGTCGCATGCCTGCTCCGCCTGACACCATGATCGATAACGAAGTCTACTCGCGCATCGCCGATACGTGGTGGACGGAAGACTCGGTGCTTTGCCTGCTGCGGCACCATCTCAATCCTTGCCGCTTCGACTATTTCGAGGAAGTCCTCGAGCAGCGGCTAGGCAAGAAGCTGGCCAACTGCCGCGTGCTGGATGTCGGCTGCGGTGGTGGCTTCCTGACCGAGGAGTTCGCCAAGCGGGGCTGCGAAGTGGTTGGCGTCGATCCTTCGGCCGAATCGATCGAAGTTGCCCGGGCACACGCCGCCCAGTCGGGCCTCGATATCACCTACCATGTGGGCTACGCCGAGAACCTGCCTTGCGACGACGCCTCGTTCGACGTGATCTGCTGCTGCGATGTTCTGGAACACGTCCAAGATATCGAACAGGTCATCGCCGACGCGTCGCGTGCATTGAAACCGGATGGTGTCTATTGCTTCGATACCGTCAACCGAACGTTCATCAGTTGGCTGTTCTACATTAAGATCGCCCAGGAGTGGTCGTTGACGTCGTACATCCCCGAGAACCTTCACGATTGGCGGATGTTCGTTCGCCCGAAGGAATTGGAAACGCTGTTCCAAAACAACGGCATGGCCGCGCAAGACTTTATCGGCATGGGACCGAACATCAACGGCATTCGTGTCGTCCGCGAACTGCGCCGCCTGAAGACCGGCAAGATCGACTTCCGCGGATTTGCCGACCAGATGAAGACCATCCGCACCCGTGACATGGCCTGTTCGTACATGGGTTACGCCACCAAAGTGTGAGCCGTGCTGGCCATAAAAAAGCGGGCCGAGAAATCCCCCACGTTTCTGCCAAATCGTGGTGAACTTCTCGAACCCGCTTAGGTTCGCGTCGTTTGCATTAACCAGGCAAGCTTAACGACGACCGCCTGCCTGCAAATTCATCCTCCGCTTGTCTTCCGTCGAGAGCCCACTCTTGGGCTGCAGTTCGCTTCCTTCCAAGGCCACCTCCAACGTCGGATTGGAAGCCGTGATGTCCATCTCGAGTGTCGATTCCGAATTAAACTTCGGCGGTACAAACTGGAACATGATCGGCTTCGCTTCCGGAATGCGATCGGTGGGGGGCGTTTCACCAATTTTCTTTTCGGCAGTTACTTTCACCAACCGCTTACCAGGCGTCGTTTGCAGACGGAACTTGCCATCCACGATCTCGGCACTGGCAAAGTGCCCGTCGCCGACCGGCTGCAGTTCGATGTACCCTTTCTGGATCGGTTGCCCGTTCCAGGTTGCCGTGCCATCGATCGACAATTTGCCGTCACCGTTGCACCCAACCAGGGCAACGATGACCAGTAGTGCTGAGCACATCAGGCTGCGAGATGAGGTTATCGCCATGATGTTTAATCTCCCGTTTATTAAAGACGTTGTTGGGATCGAAGTTTCCCAGCCGATTAGTAATCGGCCAGAACTTCACCACCACTGCGAGTACCTAGTCCACGCCAGACCGTCAAGTTAACCGTTTCGGCGACAAAACGAACCGAACCATCGGTCAGGGCCACGTTCACACCACCAGGGTGCCAGCTGCGCGGAGCGACCACGTTGGCTCCCCAGTCCCAGTCGGCATGCTGCGTGCATTTCTGCCCTAGCGAACCACCCAGGTTCAAGTGGCAGCGGTTGGTTCGATCGTTCGCATCGGCATTCGGGGTGAGGTAAGTCGTGAAACCGGCACCCATGGCGACCTGAGCACGCCCGACGCTGCTCCAGTAATCCTCTTCCGACGGGGTAATGATTTCCGAGAACAACAGCGTGTTGGAAAGACCATCGGTGCAATCACGCAGACCGGCTGCTTTTTCAGGGACGAACATGCCCGCCTTGCCGGCGTAGCCATCGACCACGTTCCAAGGGGTGCCTGAGTTGAAGTTCGAGTCGCCGTAGCAAACAACATAGTTGTGCAGCGAGTTCTGCCAGTCGTCGGCCCCCACTTCCTGAATCTTCGAGTCGTCTGAAGGACACAGCATCGCATCCAGCAGTTGCATCCGAGCATAGCTGCGAACCGAAGAACCACCGTTGATCTTGTTGGACAGGTTCAGCTCTTCGTACATCGCGTTTTCTTCAATGAACGGCAGGATGTAGCAGTACCACGAGTAGGAATCGCGTCCCCAAGAGGCATTGTTGTAGCTACCGGCCGGCAGCTTACCGTACGTATCGTGATGATTGTGCATCGCCAAGGCGAGTTGCTTTTGCTGGTTGGTGCATTGCATCCGGCGAGCGGCCTCACGGGCTTGTTGAACGGCCGGCAACAACAATGCAATCAAAACACCGATGATGGCGATCACCACCAACAGTTCGACCAAAGTAAAACCACGTCGCTGAAGACGTCCAAACAAACGGCAAGAGGCTTTGCACATGACTTGAAACCTTTGAAAAGAAGGAGGCAGATCCCCTGACTAAGTTATGAGGCGCTTAGTACCGGGGTTCATTAGGACTCGTAATAAGTCCCAGGCGAAAAAAGGAAAAAGGAAAACATGCCGAAATGGCGACATCTCTCTGAGCGGCGAGAAAGTGAAGATTACTCATAGACAAGGAGGCTGACCTGCCCTTTAATCTCGCTTACCGCGTCAAGTGATTTCATCAGAATAGCAACGGGCAAGAGATAGCCCAATGAAACTTTATTCATACATGCCTTAGTAATTTACATGTATAATTTACGGGTGCTTTGTCGCAAAAACTCCGGTCGACACTCAGAACTTTGCCACGAATCTTTCCCGAAATGTTGCAAAGTTTCGTCTGTCGTGAAAAGAATGAATGGCAAACCGCTACTCCCCGTACCTCTTGCCTCTGTAACGGAATTCCCCCCTTATGTTTCGTGCAACTCTCTTCCTACTGCTATCCCTATTCTCAATCACCACTCTTCAGGCAGCCGACCGCCCCAACGTGTTGTTTATTGCGGTCGATGACCTACGTCCTGAACTGGGCTGTTACGGGAAGTCGCATATTCATTCACCGAATATCGATCGCCTGGCGTCGCAGGGTACCGTCTTCGAGCGTGCTTATTGCATGGTTCCGACCTGCGGAGCCTCGCGGGCCGCTTTGATGACCAGCATTCGCCCCGCCCCCAAACGCTTCGTGACGCACCTTGCTTCGGCCGAAGAAGAAGTGCCAAACATCACTACGCTGAATACCCACTTCAAGAATGCCGGGTACACAACGATTTCCAACGGCAAGGTCTTTCATCACATGACCGACAACGAGAAAGGTTGGAGCGAAAAGCCATGGCGTCCTAAAGGACCGGCTTACAAGCTGCCTGAGAGCCTCGCCGCGGCGAAGACCACCCCCAAAGGACGCGGTCCCGCCTACGAATCGGCCGACGTCAAAGACGACTTCTACAACGACGGCAAACTGGCCAACAAGGCCATCAAAGACCTTCAACGACTGAAAGAGGCGAACCAGCCGTTCTTCCTGGCCGTCGGCTTCTTGAAACCTCACCTTCCGTTTGTGGCTCCGAAGAAATACTGGGATCTGTACGATCCCAACTCCATCGCGCTCCCTGAAACGTATCACCGCCCCAAGAATGCACCCGACGCCGCGATTCACAACTCGGGCGAACTTCGCGCCTATGCTGGCATTCCGAAGAATGGCCCCGTGAGCGATGAAACGGCCCTCAACATGATTCGCGGTTACTATGCATGTGTCAGCTACACCGATGCCAACATCGGCAAACTGCTCGACGAACTCGATCGCCTCGGCCTGGCCGACAACACGATCGTCGTGCTATGGGGAGATCATGGCTGGAACCTGGGCGAGCATACCCTCTGGTGCAAGCATTCCTGCTTCGAGACCTCGATGCACGCTCCCCTGATCGTGAAGGTCCCCGGCAAGTACGCCGGCCAGAAGACCCCGGCCCTGACCGAGTTCGTCGACATCTACCCTTCCCTGTGCGAGTTGTGCGGGCTCGACACGCCAGAGCACTGCCAGGGCGAAAGCTTCGTACGGTTGCTGAAAGATCCGACCGCCCCCGGCAAGCCGTTCGCCATCGGCCGCTTCGGAGCTGGCGATACCATCCGCACCGATAACTTCCGTTACACCGAGTACTCCTCCAACAAAGATGGCGTGCATGCCAAAATGCTGTACGACCACCAGCGTGATCACGCCGAGGACACCAACATCGTCGGTCGACCCATGCTGAAAGAAAACGTCCAACAGTTGTCTGAGCAACTCAATACCAACAAAGGCAAATAGGTTTAGCCTCGACCACCTCCAGCGTTACCCTGTGCCCGCCTTACTCGATCAGGCGGGCACGCGTTGGTATCTTGTTGACTAGAGCATTTCCATGAGAGTTGTAGCGTCACTGGCGTAGGCAAGACAAGCAAGTGAACGTGGTTACAAGACTTCAGCAAGCCGCTTCTTACGTCCCCCGGAAACGCAGAAAACGTTAGAATGCATGGTGGATAACGGATCCGCTGGCCAGTCTCGGCAACCCCTCTCGCTTCATGTTCGACTTCCCCAGGTTTTTGGATGAAATACTTCTACTTCGACAGCGTTACGCAAGAAGGCGTCGAGTCCAGTTCGACGATCGACGGCCAGGAAGCCGATATCCTCAACCGCTGGCAGACACTCTCGCCGGAGCATGGCTCGTTCCTGGGGGTCTACTGCGACAATGGCCAGATCCTGCAGTTCATGTGGGAAGAGAACTACCTGCAAGTCGACATCCCCGACGCCGATCGTGGCGGCTCGATGCAGAAGCCGGTCACCCGCGACCAGGCGAGCGAACTGCTTGTCCAGGCCATTCGCGGAGCCGATCCCGGCGAGATCCCCGGCCTCGAATTCTTCAAGTGGTAAACCGATGGCCAAGTGCGACGAAGGTTATCTGTGCGATGTCTGCGGCCAGCCGGTCGAGCGTCTGTTTGAAAGCGACCTCTACCTGCGTTACGTGATCGGCATGCTCGATCCCGAAGTGCTACATACCACTCCTGAACGCCACACCCGCTGCAACCCTGCCCTGGCCCAGTTCATCGTGCACGAGAAGTTCACCCCGGTCGATTGCCCCGGCGACTTCGACAAACGCAACCTCGACCCCGACTTTGTCCGCCAGCGCGAAGAACTGATCAGCCGCGGCTATGATCGCCTACGAGAACTGGCCCGGCTCGATCTACCGATCGTCGACTATCCCCTGCCAGAGTTTCGCGGCAAGTACGTGAAGTAAACGCATCCTACGGGACGGAACCACTTATATTTCAGCCAAGAGACTGCCTGGCCAGCAGCAGTGCCCCTTTCACGACGACCGCTTCGCCGAGTTCGGCCCGGACGATTTCATAGCTGCCGGCCAGCGGTGGGAAGACATACGTGGCGATGTTTTCCTTGAGTGGGCTCAGAAAGAGTCCTTCCGGCATCAGCGAAACACCGCCGCCGATCACCACCACTTCCGGTGCCATCAGCGTGATCATCTGGCCAATAGCCCAACCGAGCGTCTCGACTGCTTCGGCTAATACCACACACGCAATACCGTTGCCGCGGGTAGCGGCCTCGGCAATGTTTTGCGTGGTGAGTGCGTCGAGGTTGCCGTCGCACGCGTTCACCAGTTCCCAGTAGTCGTCCCCTTGCTCTTCGCTGCCGATCCCATGCAGGATATAGCGAACCTGGCTCGTGATGCCGAAGCCGGAAGATTCCGCTTCAACCGTGTTCGCCGCTTCGGTGTTCAGCACGCCGGGACGCAGGTGACCGATCTCGGCAAACGCGGGCCGACCAGTCCCCATCAGTTGCCCGTCGACAACATACCCGCCGCCGATTCCGCTGCCCACGGTCACATAGAACGAGCTCTGCTTTCCCTTGCCGGCACCCAGGGTCGCTTCGGCCAGCGCGGCCGTGTCGCAGTCGTTGCGAATGACGGTCGGAATCCCAAACTGATCGCGGCACCAGTGCGCCAGCGGGAATTGATCCCAGCCGCTAACCTGGTGGCTTGTGGTGATCGTCCCGGTCTTCGCGTCCAAGGGGCCACCAAACCCGATGCCCATTGCATCGATTACATGCGTAGCCTGAAGCGAACGAATCATCGCTTCCAGCTGATGGCGAATCCCCTGGGCACCCTTGGCCGGGACGATCGTCTCGCGCAGCGAACCAATCACTTCCAGCGATGCGGAATCGGCCAGGGTGGCCTGCAGCTTGGTGCCGCCGATCTCTACGCCTACGACTTTCATTTTGCGTAGCGGCCTTCATCGTTGATGCGGGCAAAGACATCGTTAAGCACCCAGTGGAAAATGGCCAGGTGAATGCTTTCGACCATTCCCATGTCATCCAGCGGTACGTGGAAACTATGGTGTGCCAGGTCACGCAGCTTGCCGCCGCCGTAACCGGTCAGGCCCAACGTCTTCAGACCGTGACGATTGGACCAGTCGACCGCCTTGAGGACGTTGTCGCTATTACCGCTGCCGCTGATCGCCAGCACGACGTCCCCTTCCTGACCGTAGTTCATCACCTGCTGCAGGAAGATCTGGTCGTAGCCGATGTCGTTACCCACGGCCATGATCCAGCCGGCGTTGTCAGTCAGACTCAGTACCTTCAAGCGTCGCAGCGATTCGTCACCCAGGTCACTTTCGCGAAGCGAGCTCTTGCCGAAGTCTTCGGCCATGTGGCTGGCATTACAGCCGCTGCCGCCGTTGCCGAAGATGTAAACGAACTTGCCATTTTCGTACGCTTCGTAAACCAGGTCGGCCCACTTCTTGATCTGAGCCTGATCCAGCTTGTCGAGTTCGGCCTTGAAGCGATCGATATAGGCCGCGATGTCGAGCGATGCTCCGAGCATTACTGAGTATCCTTATCCGATTCGAGCGATTCCGAGTGCGGGTGATAAAACAACGCCACCGGAAGCATAATGAGTAGGGTGAATCCAAACAAATAACAACGTTTCCAGTCTCCCCAGATCAGAACCTGATCGAAGACCGAATACAAGAACCCCGACAGGAAGATGGCCAGCCAATTCGCGCGGGACATCTCGGCGATGACCTGCCCTTTCTGGTCTTCCGGGGCTTTCGCTTGCAAGTAAACCTGAATCGGAACCGAAAACATCCCGGTGAATATCCCCATCAATACCAGCACCGGCAAGCTGCCCCACAAACCCAGCAGGTGACCATGGTACCCGCCAGGGGTGGCCATCAATGCCAGGCAAAACAAAATGCCCCAGGCACCAATCTGCACCAGGCGAAACTCGATCTTGCCGCTCGAAAGCAAACCGGCCAGCATGCAGCCCAGCCCGATCCCCAAACCAATCGCTCCGCCGAGCCAGCTGGTTTGCGTGTCGCTTAGCTCCAGTTGCACTTTACCCAGCGAGTTGACCGCTTGCTGCACAATGCCGGCACATAGCCAGAACATGCACGAGGCCAACAGCGCCTTCAAGATCGCACGATCCTGCATGAACAGTTGCCGCGTCTTCTTGGGAATGCCGATCGCCTGGAGCGTGAACTTCGCCTCCGGCGTAGCTCGATGGGTGCGGCGAATAGGAATGGTCGTCAGCGTTCCCACGATAGCCACCACCACACACACCAGCGAAGCCATCCACAAGTTGCCTGGTAGCGAGTCACGCAAGATGCCGGCGAGCACCGTGCCGAAGATGATCGCCAGGAAGGTGGTCATCAGGAACACGCCGTTTACCTTCGGCAGATCGCGTCCATGAAACAGCTCTGGCAGAATGCCATACTTGGCCGGTGCGAAGAGCGTGCTTTGAAAGCCCATGAACGCCAGCACCACCATCAGCCCTGCCATGCCCAGTTGGTCGTACCAATAGAACGCCGCCACCCCAAGCGCCATCGCCACGATCTCAAGCACCTTCGAGATGCGAATGATCGACGTCTTACTATATTTATCTGCCAGAAAACCTGTTGGCCCGGCAAACAGCACAAACGGTGCCGCGAAGACCACCATGGCCAGCCCCTGATAGTCGGCATCGCCACTACTTTGCAGAGCCTGGTTCACTGCTACCAATAGCAGCAACTGTTTGAAGATGTTGTCGTTGAACGCACCAAAGAACTGCGTCGCGGTCGTCCCCCAGAAAGACGGATCACCAGCGAGACGATCAGGGATCGTATCGTCAGTTGCACCACCGGTAGGCGACTGGTAGGGATTCGAAGGGGCGTCCATGAGAGCATTATCAACACTATCGCGAATTCGTCCTAGGCGAGTGCCTACAGAAAACGCGATGAAATCGCCCCACCCTGGTTAATTTTCCCAAAGTTTTTCCGCGTGCTAGTGCTGCCACATTACTTGGTCAGCACGGTGATTCCGCCAGCTACGAGCGAATGATCGATCAATCGCCCGACACGTTGCTTGGTACGCCGCCGCTGCCGACCTGCGCGCAAGTCGCGCTGAATTCGCTCGATCCACCCCCACAATCCCTGCTTGCTGGACTGCAGTGGACGTCCCTTTTGAAACTTCAAGCTATCGACAATCTCGCTGGCAAACGGCAGACACCGAGCCGACGAAAATCCAATCTCGGTCGCCAGGTCGATGATGTGCCGCGCCGGCATATCCTTCTCGGTCACACCGTACTTCTGCACCGCTTGAAGCGAGATCTCGGCCACCGCATGCCCCTGGCCAGGCTCATGCGTCACGAGAACCCCTCCTGGTTTCAGCGCGCGAAAGACGGTCCTAAGCGCCAGGCTTTCATCCTCGGCATGGTGCAGCGAATCGTAGAAGCAGGCCGCGTCGAATTCATCCTGAAAGTCGAGCGACTCGTAATCACTCACGACAAAGCGAACCGACGAGGCATCGAATCGCCGCTGATTTTCCGCAGCGGCCTGAATCATGTCCGGGGCGATATCCTGCCCCACCACGTCGTAACCCATCAGGGCAAAAAAGCAGGACGTCCACCCGTTGCCACATCCCAAATCGAGCAGCCGCGCCGGTGGATCAGGCAGCAAGTTCCGCATCATGCCGATGTCGCTCAGATGCCGCCCCCGATAATCGGGCGAGAACGGCTTGTTCGCCAGCCGCGTGGCCCCTTTCTCATCAAGGTCGCGAAAGTAGGTCAGTTCTCCAGGTTTTGCCATCGCCTCGTTCCATCTGTGATCGCCTCCTGGCGGAAACCGTGCATGCCAATCCGTGCTCCAACACCGACAGCCGACACACTTCAGGAAGCAAAGTATGGGGATCGAATCATGCGAAGCAAGAGGAATTCCTCAGCAAGACAAGCCCTGAAAAATATTTCAGACAAATATTTGACATGTATACACATGTTCATATATCTTAGGGGGACCCCGCGAGTCTCACACAACTCCCCGGGTGCCACGCCCAAGTCTTCTTGAGGGTGTCCGATAATTCAATTCCGGAAAAAGCATACTGTATAGCCGTTTAGCAATCAGCGAGTTTCCTATTGGTTGAACCCGTCGCTAGAGTGCTTCTGGTATGCCCATTTTCTCGGGGGTTTATACGATTTGAATTATCGGACACCCTCAAGTCTTCTTGGGCGTGCGAACACCATTTCCACCCAACCCACAAGAAAAATGTCCCATCCCGACCCCCAACCTGAACCCCCCGGAGCCGGCCATCACAGCCAGACTCCGCAGGTTGCCGTGCGCGATGGGAACCGCATCATCTGCCCCTGCTGTGGTGAAGTCCTGATGGTCATCCCCGATCGCCCGATCGAAGAGATGACCATCTTCCAACAGGCCAACCAGGTCCGCGTCTCTCCCAAAGGAGACCCGCGGCGAACGTGCGCGGCCTTGGAAGAAATGATTGCCCGGCAAGAGGCCGAAGAACGAGGCGATCACAAACCTCCGCAAGAGGAAGAACCGCCGCCTGAGCCGTTCGTCTACGTGCCAGACCCCAACCGGCTAACGTACCGGGCCGACCCGCTCGTCGAACCGATCGACCCCGAGGTCGCCGCCCACCAGTTCCCCGACATGCGACCTCCCTGGGTCGTCCCCCAGGCCAAGAAACCGCGGAAACCGCCTGCGTACCGAGCACCGCGCGAACGCGACGACAACACGCGCGAACGGGAATGGCAACTGCGGCGCATGAAACGCCCGCCCGAAGAGGCCTGGACGTACGAGTTGGCGCGGCTCTACGCGTGGACCTATTACCGATTGCAGAAGCTGGACCGGCAATTGCAGGGAGAAATCTGCGCGAAGCAGGCCGAGCTGGATCGGCTGGAACAAGAGTTGTTCGAGTTGAACCCGGAACTCCTGCCCTTCCAAACGCAACCACGACAACCAGCGCTAACGGCAACACGTTTGTTAAGTGAAGCGAATGTGAGCGCCCCGACATGTAATGCGAGCGAACTGCCAACCGGCGCTCCGCACGCCCAAGCAGACTTGGGCTTGGCACCCGGGGAATCGTCTGGTGTGTCGTCCGAAACGTTGAGCAACGTTTCATCTGGCGAGTTGGTTTACGCGTCATCTGCCAAGTCGATCGACGAGCCGACCGTCGAGTTTAAACACGAAACGCCTCACGCCAACGAACGCGGCCCGCCAGGCTAATGTCAGCTCCAACGGAGCGACCGTTAATAGCCAGGGGCGGCAGCCCCTGGTACCCGTGCCACCAACATCGAGTCCTAAGCCCCAAGGGGGCGGCCGAGTGTGCGCGCACCGGTTCGACCGCCCTTTCAGGGCTTAAGATGTGTTTAATGAGATCGCTTTCCAGGGGTTTCCACCCCTGGCTATGAACGGTCGCCCCTTTGGGGCTGGCGAGAAGAAGATTGCGCGCGCACATGGCGTTGCCATAATGGACCGCAGCAAATGCGATCTCCATCTCAAAGGCCGCGGGTTAGCGTTGTGTCTGGTGCGACTGGCTGCGCTGTTCGCGTCCGACGTTTTCCATTGGAATGTCTGCTGGCGAAACACCCCTCACCCTAACTCTCTCCCCGCCGGGGCGAGTTTGTGATCCGCTAGGTAACACCGGGCACGAAACCCAGCAGCCCACCAAAACACCACGCCCAAGTTGGCTTGGGCGTGCTTGCTGCGTGGGCCGAGGGATTAAGAACCCTTGTCGGTCTGCAAGGCGATCAGTTCGTCTTGCGAGGCCATCGCGCGGATTTCCTCGGTGATCTTCATGCTGCAGTACTTCGGACCGCACATGCTGCAGAAGTGGGCGCTCTTGAAGGTGTCTTGCGGCAAGGTTTGATCGTGGTACGCCTGGGCCGTTTCCGGATCGAGCGACAGACGGAACTGTTCGTTCCAGTCGAACGCGAAGCGGGCCTTGCTCAATGCGTCGTCACGATCGCGAGCACCGGGACGATGACGTGCGACGTCGGCGGCGTGGGCGGCGATCTTGTAGGCGATCACCCCTTGCTTGACGTCTTCCGCTTCCGGCAGACCCAAGTGTTCCTTCGGGGTGACGTAGCACAGCATCGCTGCACCGTGCCAGCCAGCAAGGGCCGCGCCGATCGCGCTGGTGATGTGGTCGTAGCCTGGGGCAATGTCCGTCACCAGTGGACCGAGCACGTAGAACGGAGCACCGTCGCAGACTTCCTGCTGACGCTTCATGTTCATTTCGATCTGATCCATCGGCACGTGGCCTGGTCCTTCGACCATGACCTGCGTTCCGTTGGCACGACCACGTTTGGTCAGCTCACCCAGAACGTCGAGTTCCGAGAACTGGGCGTCGTCCGAAGCATCGGCCAGCGAACCAGGACGCAGGCTATCGCCCAGGCTCCAGGTTACGTCGTACTGACGCATGATGTCGCACAGATCGTCAAAGCTGGTGTACAGCGGGTTTTGCTTGCGATGAGCCATCATCCACTTGGCGATCAGCGAACCGCCGCGGCTGACGATACCGGTCACGCGGTTAGTCGTCAGGTGCAGATGTTCGAGCAGAATGCCGCAGTGGATGGTCATGTAGTCGACCCCCTGCTTGGCCTGATGCTCGACCATATCCAGGAAGTGCTGCGGCGTCATGTCTTCGATATTGCCGCCCAGGTTTTCCAACATCTGGTACATGGGAACCGTACCGATGGGAACTGGGCTCTTTTCGATGATCTGAGCGCGGATTTCGTCGATGTTCTTTCCGGTCGAAAGATCCATCACGGTATCGGCACCATGATGCACGGCGACGTGCAACTTGTTGAGTTCGCCGGTCAGATCGCTCGTCACGGCACTGTTGCCGATGTTGGCGTTGATCTTGCACTTGGCGGCCAGGCCGATACCCATCGGCTCGAGAACCCCTTGAAGGTGAACCTTGTTCGCTGGGATCACCATGCGACCGGCGGCGACTTCGTCCCGCACCAACTCAGGAGAGATGTTCTCCCGCTTGGCCACATACTCCATTTCCGGGGTGATCGTCCCCTCTTTCGCTGCAAGCAGTTGCGTCGACATGAAATTTAGAATCCTCGTTCAGGCCGCCGGCCTGTTTCGTGTGACGCGGTTTTGGTCGTAACCGCTGAATTTTTAAAGGCTTTCGCTCAGAGTTTCATGGTATCGAGTCCCCCTACCGTGTCAATCTGGTAGAGGGGCCATCCAGGGGGCAAGTGGCCTGTTTTCGCCCGAAAATCAGAGGGTTTTCAGATACTCGAGGAGGTCCTCTTTTTCCCGTTCATCCAGCACATTGGGGAAGTCGTGCCCCGCAGCACTCTTACCAAAGCGCGACGTATCAAAGACTTCACGTTTGTCGATGGATGACAGCCCGCTTGGCACCTCATTAAGTACTTCGACCGAAATGCCCATATGTTGGTGGTCATAGTCCAGGTCCTTCCACCGCCAAACCGGGGGCCGTTTGTCAGGATGCAGCAGATGCCACAGTGTCGGCACCGATCCGTTATGCAGATAAGGAGCCGAAGCCCACACACCATCCAGCGGTGGTGCCACGTAACCGGCGGGATCGGCGATCAGTCCTTTTTGCTCGCCATAAGTATTGAACCAGCTTTGGCCGTACCCTTCGCGGTGGGCTGGCGTCAGCGAATCCAAGCGGGCCCGATCGGTCTTCACCTCGTCGATCGGGACCATACGTTCGGGGTACTCGGCTTTGTCGCCGTAGGTGCCGTGACACTCACTACAGTGACTGGTGAAAACGATCCGGCCTTTGTCTGCTTTCGCCTGGTCGACTGGGCCTGGGTACTTGGGAGCTGCGAGCGAACTCAAGTAAGCGTACACATCGCGGAAGTCCTCTTCCCGATCGCGAAACGCTTTGGCCTTGTTATCCCTCACGAGCGTGAACTGCAAGAGCCCCCGATGCCCCTTGGGGGCGAAGCCATCGAGGTAGATGTTTTCCTTCTTGGCGAAATGCCACCACGGCGGAGGTTCCATATCGTGATGCAGCATCTTCGGAAAGCTGGCACCCGGCACGAAGTTCAAATCGGCGTCGCGCAGCGAAAGCAGCGCCACGCCAAAGTTCACCGCGTTGGTTGTTCCTTTATTGTTCCCCATCGGGAAGACGAGCGAGCTGTAATCGGTTGGGACCAGCTTCTTTCCCAGCAGGGCCTTGGCCAGGCGAATCTCGTCGGTGATCCCGGCGAAGTCGAACCGATTGTTCGGCAAACCGGGAATCGTCTTCCCATCGACCTGCCCGCCGTGACACGAGAAACAGTTGAGCGTCCAGTTCCCTTTTGGATCGACCACATATTGCAGCGGCTTGGTCGGGTCCTCAGGCCGGCCCGTCAGACCGTACCGCTCGAACGCCATGCGTCGCCGCGTGTCGGCATCGGCTTGTTCGGCCTCGTCCCGCAATGCCTTCGGCCATACCTTCCAGACATTGTCGAAGGTCTCCTGATCGAAGTACGGCGGCAGATACGGCGTATTGATCAGGTGATCGTACCCGGCCTGCGGATCTGGCGTGCGGTCCTCGGCCACAAGCACGCTCGATAACATAACCGCGATCAAAAGTGCGACGATTCGCTCCATCATGAAATCTCGATAGGGATCCAACTTCGTACACTGCAACTGTTCATATTAATAGGTAACCGCAGGCCGCCTACGCGGGTAACGGTGCCTCCTGATTATAGAAAGACAGACGATCGATATGCCAGTTTACCTGCCAGCCCCTTGTCATCGGCCTTCCCGGCAACCACATTACAGGGCACCAAGGGGAACCATGCATTGAGTGAATCGAAGACGTCAAACCGAGCCGACCTAGCCATCGTGGGTGGTGGCGCGGCCGGGCTGTTTGCGGCCATTTGGGCCGGGCGAACCAATCCCGATCGCCGCATCGTCATCCTGGATGGGGCCAAGCGGATTGGGGCCAAGATCCTCATTGCCGGGGGAGGCCGCTGCAACGTGACCAACGAAAAGGTCACCCCAGCCGACTTCTGCGGCAGTTCCCCCAACGCCATCAAGAAGGTCCTGGGACGTTTCACCCAGCCGCAGACGATCGAGTTCTTCGCCGAGCTGGGCGTCAAACTGAAGCGAGAACCAACCGGCAAGCTGTTCCCCACCACCGACAAAGCACGCACCGTTCTCGATGCGATGCTGGCGGAAGTCGAACGGCTGGGGGTCAAGATCTTCTTGAACCACCGCGTCGAAAACATTCGCCCCCCATCTGCAGCAGACGAGCGACCTCACTTCGAGATCGCCGGCCCCTGGGGACACTTAGTCGCCCCGAAGCTGATCCTGGCAACCGGCGGCAAAAGCGTTCCGCAAACCGGCAGCGACGGCCACGGCCTGGAAATCGTGCGGCGGCTGGGGCATGAGCTCACGCCGAAGATCTTCCCCGCGCTGGTTCCCCTGCAACTGGCCGACGGCGATCCACTGAAGCAACTCTCCGGCATTGCCCTGCCAGCCATGCTGCAGCTAAGCGAAACGAGCGGCAAGCGAATTGAAACGGTTCACGGCGATATGCTGCTGACGCACAAAGGGCTCTCAGGGCCGGCAGTGCTCGATATGAGTCGCCACTGGATCGCTGCTTCGTCCGAAAGAGCCGTTCGCCTGAGTGCCAGTTGGCTGCCTGAGTTCAACGAGGATGCCCTGCAGGCCGAGCTTCAGTCGCTCGGTCGGCGTTCGATCCGCGGCCTTCTGCGCGAGCGTCTGCCGGACCGGCTGGTCGATCATCTGCTGACCTACGCTGACATTCCGCCTGAGCAAACTGGCGTCGATCTGTCGAAGATGCAGCGGAAGAACCTGGTAACGGCAGTCTGCAATTATCCCTTGGATGTCACCGGCACGCTGGGCTTCAAGGTCGCGGAAGTGACGGCCGGGGGTGTGCCTCTTGCGCAGATCGAACTGAAGACGATGCAATCGCGCGTCACCCCGGGGCTGCATCTGTGCGGCGAGATCTGCGACGTCGACGGACGCATTGGCGGGTTCAATTTTCAATGGGCCTGGTCGAGCGGCTATGTGGCCGGAGTTTCTGTCTGAAATCCCAGTGCCTCCGTTCGGCAAAAAGCGATAGAATAGTGAGAACCTCCGCGACTGGCTTCTCTAGAGGACCCTCGATCATGCGTCTACTGCTTCCCCTCCTGCTGTGCACATTGGTAATTGGCTGCTCTTCCGGCGATGTACCAACAGACTCCCCGCCCGCTGCCCAGGCACCCACGCAAGATGAGCGCGCGGCTGAAGCAATGATCGTCAACGCAGGGGGGCGAATCGATAAAGATGCCAGTGGGGCAGTCGTGCTGGTCGATTTTTCCGGCAAGCCGATCGACGAGAACCTGATGAAGCGGATCGGCACGCTGCCCAAGCTGCAGAAGCTGCTGCTGCGAGGCTGCCCCGTCGATAACGCCATGCTGAAGGCAGTGGGCTCGCCCAAGGATCTACAGATACTCGACCTGCGCGAAACGAAAGTCACCGGCACGGCGCTCGATCAGATTGCCAAGTGCACCAAGCTGAAGAGCCTGCAATTTCGGGGCAATCCGATCACCGATGCCGACCTGCGGCAAGTCAGCCGGCTGGAACAACTGAAGGTGCTGGGGCTCGACGAAACGGCGGTCGAAGGAAGCTCGCTCGAGAGCCTGGCAGGCCTGAAACAACTGGAAGAACTGTACCTGTTCGGCACCCCATTCCAGGAAGCCAACCTGGCAAGCCTGGCTCCGTTTACCAAGCTGAAGCGGATTCGCCTGCGTGGGACCAAGATCGACGGCAGCGGCTTCGCGGCCCTCGGCGACCTGACCTCGCTGGAAGATCTCGACGTCAGCGAAACTAACTTCAGCGATACGGCGGTCGAACATCTGTTGGGCTACGCCGGCCTGAAGAAGCTGAACCTGTGGGCGACCAAGATCACCGACGCTTCCCTTCCCAACGTAGCCAAGCTAACGACGCTTGAATGGCTCAATCTCGATCGCAACTCGATCGGCGATGCCCAGATCGAGGAGCTGACCAAGCTGCCCAACGTTACCTGGCTGCATCTGGGTTCGACGGCCCTGACCAACGAGGGGCTCCAGAAGCTTGCGCCGATGACGCAGCTCAAAACGCTGATTGTCACGCGAACCGGCGTCACCGACGAAGGAGCCGCGGCCCTGGCCACGAAGCTGCCGGAAACGGAAATCCAGCACGTTTACATGCCGGAAAATTAGGCCTGTCCACTTCGCGACAAGCCACACATCGTGCGGGGAATTGCCTGCCGATATTCCCTTCAACCGCTGTAATCGTTACTAGCGGTCTGCTTCTTTGCGGTGGATACCCCGCGGGTTTAAGGACGTTACGTATCGTCCTCATCCACCGACACATTTCGATGCTATAGTTTCACCGACCGACCAGGAGTAAAAGCACGAGCGGCAATCGTGCTGGGCAGCCCGTCGGTTCTAATCTTTTTCATCCACGACGATAGAGTCGCTTGAGGGCAGGCCACTCGGCCCCTCTCTCGACCGGAAACTTGAGAAGACGCCAGGGAAGTATGACCGCTATCGAAACGATCTCGAAGCAATTGCAGGGTACCGTCAAGGACGTGATGTCGGTTAAGGTGCATACCGCGACCGTAGGCACTCACGTCAATATTGTCGCGGACCTGATGGCTCGATATTCGTTACGCCGCGTGGTGGTCGTCGATAACGCCAAGCAAGTCTTGGGGGTCGTTTCCCAGCGCGATATCGTGCGTGCGCTGATGAGTGCCATGAAGCCGGAAGGTCAGGAAGTCGTTCACAAGCGTGTCGAACAACTGATCAGCATCGAGAAGCCAATCACCGTCGGTCCCGAAATTCCGCTGGCCCGCGCCGCTTATGTGCTGGCCACCAATAAGATCGGCTGCCTGCCGGTCGTCGACGAACATCGAATCCTCGCCGGTGTGCTTTCGATTTCCGATATCATTCAGTTCCTGGCCGATGATAACGTCGAAGGCATGGAAACGGCCTTCCAGATGTATTCCCCCAAGAACGACGCTAAGACCCGCAGCCCCGCGTACGTTCGCAAGATGAACGGCGACCTGGTCATCCCACTGAAGAACATCGAGAACAAGCGTGCCCGGATGGATTACGCCGTGCTCGGCTACGATCCACCCACCGGCCGCATTCTCATCAAGTTCGTCCGTGCGACTGCCGACGAAGCGATCGCCACAAAGGTGCAGGACGATAATCTGATCATCCCCGCCAAGGGCTTCGTGCGTCACTTCAGCTTGATTGGCAAGGTGGCCGCGTTCGACGTCACCGACCACAACCAAAGCAAGTTCCTGGTGCTATCCCCCAAGAACGCCAGTAGCGGCAACGTCAACGCCGTCGGCACGACGTAGTGCCCTACGCCATTTAGTAGAGATCGCTACATTCGCAGGATGGCTACCGGCGTCAGCATAGCGGATCTTACGGATCGTACGAAAGGTTCGGCGAGAGCCACTTCTCGACGTCTTTCAGCGGCATTCCTTTGCGTTTGGCGTAGTCTTCGACCTGATCGCGGCCCAACTGATGGATCGCGAAGTAGCGAGCCGCCGGGTGAGCGAAGTACATGCCGCAGACGCTCGCCGCCGGCATCATCGCCAGGCTTTCGGTCAGCTGAATGCCTGTTTCCTTTTCCGCATTGAGCAAACGGAAGAGGGTCCATTTCTCGGTGTGGTCAGGCTGAGCCGGGTAACCTGGGGCGGGTCGAATGCCGCGGTAGTCTTCGTCGATGAGCTGCTCGTTGGTGAGCCCTTCCGCTTCGCCGAACTTCCAAGCCTTGCGGGCTTCCAGGTGCAAGCATTCGGCGAACGCCTCGGCCAGTCGGTCGGCCAGGGCCTTGGCCATGATCGAGTTGTAATCGTCATGGTCGGCATCGAACTTGGATGCCAGCTCCTGACAGCCAATCCCGGTCGTTACGGCGAAAGCACCCAGGTAATCGCGTCGACCACTTCCGACCGGAGCGATGTAATCGGACAGAGCCCGGAAGTCGCTTTGCCCCTTGCGTTCCCACTGCTGACGCAGGGTGAAGAAGCGTTCGATCTCCTTCTCGGGGTCGTTGGGGTCGTAGATGATGATGTCGTCCCCGTCGGCGGCCGCTGGCCAGAAGCCGAAGATCCCATTGGCGGTAAAGAGCTTCTCTTCGATGATTCGATCCAACAGCACGTTCGCATCGTCGAACAGTTTCTTCGCCTCTTCGCCAACGTACTCGTCCTGGAAAATCTTGGGGTACTTCCCCTTTAGTTCCCACGAGTTAAAGAACGGCGACCAGTCGATGAAGTCACGAAGCGTTTCCAGCGGAAATTCTTTCAGCGTCTTCGTGCCGGTGAACGATGGGGTGGGGATATCGACGCTGGCCCAGTCGGTTTCGAAGTGCTTTTCGCGGGCCTGCTTCAGCGATACAAGCGAGATCGCCTGACGCTTGCGATACGATTCGGCCAGCTCCTGTTGCAGCTTGCGGTTCTTTTCCAGAAACGCCGGCGAGTTCTCTTTGCTTAGCAACTGATCGACCACACCCACGCTCCGCGAAGCATCGAGCACATGCACCACGGCGTGATCGTACACCGGAGCAATCTTCACGGCCGTATGCTTGGCACTGGTCGTGGCTCCGCCGATTAGCAGTGGGATGTTCATGCCGGCGGCCTGCATTTCGGCGGCGACGTGCACCATCTCGTCGAGGCTGGGCGTAATGAGCCCGGACAGACCAATCACGTCGACCCCATGTTCCTTGGCCGCGGCCAGGATCTTGTCGCAATGAACCATCACACCGAGGTCGATGATCTCGTAGTTGTTACAGCCGAGAACCACGCCCACGATATTCTTGCCGATGTCGTGCACGTCCCCTTTGACGGTCGCCATCAAAATCTTGCCGCGGGCATCTTCGTCGGTGGTGCCCAGCTCTTCCTTTTCCTTCTCCATAAAGGGAAGCAGGTAGGCAACTGCCTTCTTCATCACGCGAGCACTTTTGACCACCTGCGGCAGGAACATCTTGCCGGCACCGAACAAGTCGCCGACGACGTTCATGCCGTCCATCAGCGGGCCCTCGATGATATGCAGGCAACGTTCCACGTTCTGGCGGCACTCTTCGGTGTCTTCGATGATAAAGCGATCGATCCCTTTGACCAGCGAGTGAGCCAATCGCTTTTCGACCGGTTCTTCTCGCCACGCCAGATCTTCCTGCTTCGGCCCGGCACCCTTTTGATGCTTGACCGTTTCGGCGAAATCGACGAGACGTTCGGTCGCGTCGGGTCGCTTGTTGAACAGCACGTCTTCGATCAGGTCTTTCAGGTCGGCCGGTACTTCGTCGTACACGGCCAACTGTCCGGCGTTGACGATCCCCATGTCGAGACCCGCTTTGATGGCGTGGTACAGGAACACCGCATGGATCGCTTCGCGAATGACATCGTTACCGCGGAACGAGAACGAGACGTTGCTCACACCGCCAGAGACCTTCGCCCCGGGGCAGACTTCCTTGATCTTACGCGTCGCTTCGATGAAGTTGATCGCGTAGTCGTTGTGTTCTTCGATACCGGTGGCGACCGTCAAAATGTTCGGGTCGAAGATGATATCGGTTGGTTCAAAGTCGAGCTTCTCGACCAGCAGATCGTAGGCACGTTTGCAAATCTCGACCTTGCGTTCGAGTTCGACTGCCTGGCCCACTTCGTCGAAGGCCATCACCACGACGGCGGCTCCGTAATCGCGGCACAAGCGAGCCTTGTTGAGGAACTCTTCTTCCCCTTCTTTCAAACTGATCGAGTTGACGATCGACTTCCCTTGCACGCAGCGCAGGCCAGCTTCGATGACCGACCACTTCGAACTGTCGATCATGATCGGCACTTTGCAGATATCTGGCTCGGCCGCGATCAGGTTCAAGTAACGCGTCATGGCCGCTTCGCCGTCGAGCAAGGCATCGTCCATGTTCACGTCGATGACGTTGGCACCACTTTCGACCTGTTGCAGAGCGACGGCAATCGCTTCTTCGAATTGCTCTTCGCGAATCAGCCGGGCAAACCGCCGCGAACCGGTCACGTTGGTTCGCTCGCCAATCATCACGAAGTTAGTGTTCGGGGTGATCGTGAACGGTTCCTGACCGCTCAGGCGGGTGAGGTGCGGCAGTTCGTGCAGATGGCGAGGTTCGATATCGCGAACCGCTTCGGCGATCGCTTTGATATGGGCAGGCGTACTGCCGCAGCAACCGCCGACGATGTTCAGCCAGCCGTTCTCGGCGAACTGGCGAATGGTGGCCGCCATTTGATCGGGCGTCTGGTCGTACTCGCCCATTTCATTCGGCAAGCCGGCATTGGGATGGCAGCTGATATAGCAGGACGAAATCTGCGAGAGCTCTTGCACGTAAGGACGCATCAACTCGGCACCCAGGGCGCAGTTGATCCCCACGCTGAGCATCGGGAAGTGGGAGACCGAATTCCAGAACGCTTCCACCGTTTGACCCGATAGGGTTCGTCCCGAGGCATCGGTGATTGTGACCGAGGTCATCACCGGCAGTTCGATTCCCTTTTCGCGATAGTACTTCTCGATCGCGAATAGACACGCTTTCAAGTTGAGCGTATCGAAGGTTGTTTCGGGGAAGAGGATGTCGACACCCGCTTCGACCATCGCATGGATCTGTACCAGGTACGAATCGACGAGTTGATTGAAGGTCACATCGCGGAAGCCAGGGTCTTCGATCCGACGCGAGATCGAGGCGGTCTTGCTGGTGGGGCCGATCGAACCGGCAACGTAGCGGCGGTTGTTGGGATCGCGGTCGTTGAACTCGTCGCACACCTTCTTGGCCAGCTTCACCGCGGCCACGTTGATATCGGTGGCCAACGATTCGCTCAGCGAGAACTCTTCCATCGCGATGGGGGTCGCGCCGAAGGTGTTGGTCTCGATGATGTTCGCCCCGGCCTCGAGGAACTCGCGGTGGATTCCTTCAATGATCTCAGGCTTGGTCAAACAGAGCAGGTCGCTGAAGTTCCGCAGATCCTTCTCGGCATTGGCGAACTGTTTGCCGCGGACATCGGCTTCGGTCAGCTTATACTTCTGAATCATGGTCCCCATGGCACCATCAAGAATCAGAATACGCTTTTGGATGTCGGTGAAGATCGGGTGCTGGCGGCCGGCGAATCGAGGACCTGGCATGGACTGCTTCCGGGGGGACTGAAATGCCCGCCACTATTCGACTTAGATGCTGTCAGCAGCGGTGCAGCCAGCTAGCAGGTCGCAGTATGGCGAGGAGGAATTCTATGCGTCAAATCTACTAAATATCCCAGATTTCCGGTTCCCTCACAACCGGCATGCTAGCGCAGCTAATCGCTAAAGTTTACCTAGCCAGAAATCCTGATTTTTCTTATCTAGAGCTAAAGACCGCTACAAACCGAACCGATGGATAGGACAACGGGCCACAATCAGCGCGTGGCCGTTGTGCGTCGATCTTACGTCAGGCAAGGAAGCCGAAACGATGACGAAACCATTGGGAACTCCCCAGAATCGTGAAACCCAAGACACTCAAGGCACCTTCTACGGTCATCCGATCGTCATTCGCGTGAAGGACCTGACGTGGCAGCCACCGGCACCTGAACCGGTTGCCGTGCCACAGCAAGATTGGGTTTCGAACCTGCTGGGCGAAGACCCACACGAAGCCGACTACCACGAAAGTCTGCTCGTTCCCCCGACGACCAACTTGCCGCCGGAGCCACAGCCGGTTGCCGCTCCCCTGCCGCAGGAGCCGGTTGCCGCTGCACCTGAGCCACCAGAAGAGCCAGTTGCCCCGGCCAAGCCAAGCTACATTCATAATTCCAACGAAGCACGCCAACAGCGCCGCGCGACCATTCTCAGCAGCCAGATGAAAAATCGCCTGGCCCTGGGTGGCGTTGCCGTTTCGCTGCTGCTGGTCAGCTTCTGGGCACTTAGCGGTAGCGGCGGCTCCGACGAGTCCCCTGTCGAAAACGTGCCGCAAGACTTGTTTGTCTCGACCGGCGAACTGGGGGATGCCCCAGCCTGGAATGCCAGCCCAGCCGCTACGGACCCTGGCGAAACGATCACCGTCGAGCCGTTCGAGGGCGAGATTCCGCATATGGCTTCGCTGCCGGTGCGTAACAACCCGTCGAATCCGACAATGTCGAATCCATCGCGCGATACGCAGATGACCCAGATCGCGACGCCTAACATGCAGCAGCAAGAGACGCTTCCTGCTTCTTACGGCAACCCAGCCCAAGAGGACATCGGTTTGCCGATGGGCGGTTCGCCAGCCGATCAGATCTGGCAGTTCGGTCCTTCGAACATGAGCCCTCAATACGAAGAAGTTCCGATCAATCCTTACTCCGATAACGGCAGTTCGGTTCCGACCGGCAACATTCCAAACTTCGATGCCTCGCAGTCGCAACCATCGCAAACGCGTCCTCTGCCAGGCGGTTCGATGGACCTGAACGATCCGCGCACCT
Source organism: Blastopirellula marina (assembly GCF_002967715.1). Lineage (NCBI taxonomy): Bacteria > Pseudomonadati > Planctomycetota > Planctomycetia > Pirellulales > Pirellulaceae > Blastopirellula > Blastopirellula marina. The sequence continues at coordinate 654,384 of NZ_PUIA01000016.1, read as the reverse complement.
CGCAGTACCAGCAGCCTGCCGCCGAAAACGACGGCCGTCACTGGATGCAGCAGGAATCAGGCAACTATTCCTATGAGAATGGAACCTTGACGGAAAACCGTTCGAGCGGCAGCACTGCTTCGTCTGGCACACAAATGCCTGCGATTTACGAAGGCTACCAACACCAGGCCGGCATGCCGGTGGTGAACAACCAGATGCCAACGAACGCGCCAGCACCCACTGCCCAACAAGACAACAGCCAATGGGGTTTCGGTCCCTACTCAGGCTCCTCGATGCCGCAGGAAGCGGTTCAGCCTCGTGCTCGCCTGGGTGGTATTCAACCTCTCGACTTGGAATCTCGCTAATGAGCCAACTCGACCGCGCTTTTATCCGTGCTTATAACTCGGAGCAAATCGGCTCCACGGCAGACGCCTCGGTCCCATCGTCGGAATCCGTCATGAATGCATCCCAATCATCGCAGCAAAAGTCTTCCAATTCGGTTCGCAGCATGTCGCGTAAGCCGACCCTCAGCGAACTTCAGCACTGGAAGAACCAAGGCATCCGCATCGACATGCCTGGCTCGCCCCTGGTCGGTTCGTACGACGACTCCAGCAGCCAGCAAGAGGCCACCCAAGACGAGTTCATGCTGGCCGCCCAGAACACGGCCGCCGTGGCTGAAGCACTCGATCGCTTGATGCTTCGTGCCGGCCGTAAGCATACGCCGGTCAATCCGGTTTCCGCCCAGGCCCCCAAGCCTGTCAAAGCGGAACTGCCAACCCCGACTATCGAGATCGACACCTACGAACCCCCGATCGAACCGGTCGCCGAAGAATCGGAGGAAGCAGGCTTCACCTTCGTCGCTGGCATCCCCACGACAGAAGCACCCCAGAAAACGGAAGCGGCTGCCCCAACTGCCGCGGCGGCAACTTCGCCTGCGTATCGTCAACGTCGACTCGCTCATCCCAAGTGGGAAGCCGAAACACTTACCTGGCCGGAAGAGACCGACATGGTGCTCGACCTGTGCCACGACCAATGGGTCAACCTGGCGGCCACCATTGCCGTTTCGATCAAATCGCTGGCCCTCGTTTCGCTGGGCGAAGGTACCGGCTGCTCGACGATGACCATGTGCCTGGCCAAGCTACTGGCCGCCGTAGGTCGCCGTGTGCTGATCATCGACGAAGGAACCGGCAGCGAAAGCCTGACCGTTCGTCTCGGGCTGAACGAAGCCGCCGCAAGCAGCCAGCCAGTAGAGACCTTGTACGAAGCGATGATTCAAGCCGCCGATCAACCGATCGCGGTCTTGCCGGCCGGATATCGCAACCTGGCCGACCTGTCGGCTCACCAGTTGCAGCAGTTCACCAACGATTTCGACGTGGTGCTGTGGGATGGTGGCGATCACGCAGAAGTGTGGAAGCGACTAGCCCTGGTCAGCGGCGTGCTGGTCGTACGCGATGCCCGCGGTACTCACGATCACGAGCTCAGCCAGATTCTACCTAAGCTCCAGCAGCGCAAGATCAACGTGATTGGCATCGCCGAAAACTTCTGGCGATAAGTTATCACCAAGCGTAGGCGGAAACGGAAAGCTCGATGTACGAAGCGTACTGGAATCTGAAATCTCGCCCGTTCGAGAACACTTACTCGGAAGCGTCTTACTACCCTTCCGAGTCGGCCCAGGCCGCGCTTCTGAAGCTTCGTTATGCCGTCGAGAATCGCCGCGGTGCGGCCATTTTGGCCGGTGCTTGCGGGCTCGGTAAAAGCCTGCTCGCGCGAACACTGCTGATGCAACTGCCCGATACGTTCTCGCCCAAGGCGCACCTCGTTTTCCCGAAGCTGCCCAGCGATGCGCTCATTCCGTATCTGCTGTTGAACCTCGGCCGCAGTCCGAAAGACAACCACATCGCCAGCAGCCCCAGCGAAAACGTCTGGCAGTTGCAACAGTTTCTGTCCGAAAACACCCGAGCAGGCAACCACGCCGTAATTGTCGTGGACGATGCCCACCTGCTAAGCGATCACGCTTCCCTGGAAATGCTACGGCTTTTGACCAACTTCGAGACCGACGGCAAGCTCGACCTGACGCTGGTTCTTGTCGGGCAAACGGCCATCATTCCGGCGGTCGAACGCTTCCCTTCTTTGGAAAGCCGTATCGGCGTGAAGTCGCTGATGCGCTGCTTCACCCCCGATGAAACGGCCGCCTACGTGACGCATCGCTTGCGAGTTGCCGGCTGTGCCGAAGAGATCTTCGTTCCCGAAGGTTTGCAGCGTCTATTCGAGATCACCCGCGGCAACCCGCGCGAGATCAACCGCCTGTGCGACCTGGCGTTATTGATCGGCTACGCCGAAGAAATCCGCGTCATCGACGCCGCCCAGGTCGAATCAATCCACGACGAATTGGTAACCGTCGTCCCGGAATAAAGCGGTTCTCAAACCCACCTGCACCCTAGCTTCATCCCTCTGGCCGATTAGAATCAGTCGGCGTGAATACCAACGAGCTTAACCCGTCCCCTGCCCTGCCATCTTGGAAGACCAGTGCGCTATTGGGCGTAGGCACTGCGCTGTTGGCTGTTGTTTTACGCTGGCCTGCGATTGGCGAGAGCTTGTGGGTCGATGAGCTTCACACGGCCTGGGTCGTTTCCGATGGCATTGCCGATGTTCCCTATCGGGCCGAGATGGGGAACCAGGCTTCGTTTTACTTTCTGATTGTGTGGCTCTGGACGCAGCTAACAGGGCTGCATGAATGGTCGTTGCGATTGCCATCGCTGGTCGGCGGTGTGCTGTGTGCGGGGCTGATCGCGGCGATTGCTCATCGCTGGACGCGCGACGTTTGGGTCGCCGCCGCGGCCGGAATCATTGCGGCGATGGATATCGACTGGATCTTCTTCGCCACCGAGGCCCGCGTCTATGCCCTGGTACAGGTCATGGCCGTGGTGCAGGTTTTACTCGCATGGCAGCTTCTGCAGCACGATCGGCGGAACGACTGGATCTGGCTGGTGGTGGTCACGGTCGCCAGCTTCTATCTGCATTACAGCACCATTCTGTTTTCGTTCTGCCTGGCCGGCATGATCGTGGCACTGGCGGATAATCAGCGGAAACGGCAACATCTGCTCATCGCCGCCGGATGCGCGATGATGCTCATTGTGATTGTCTTGCCGGTGCTGGCCGGAATCTTTCAGCGCCGCGAAAACTGGGCTCAGTTCATCACGGCCACCTCCCGCAACGAATGGACACGCTGGGGAACCGCGCTGGCGGCTTTGGTTCCGTTCGTTCTTTTGACCGCGATGTATGTCCGCCACTGGTCGGCGGAAGCCAGGCGAGCCGTGCTGATCGGCGGGATGGTCTTCGTGCCGATCGCGACGGCGTGGCTCACGACCGCCACAGGCGTGGCGGCCCTCTTCTTTGGCCGCTATTTGATCTCGTCGGAAACGCTCATTCCACTGCTGCTGGTGAGCCTGGCCGCGCTGGTGCCGGCTTCCAAGTGGCGAATGGGGGGGCTCGTTCTTGCCGTGGTCATTGCCTTCGGCCTACGTGCTCCACAGTACCTGGGTCCGATGCGGGGAGAAGACTGGCGAACGATCACCCAGGCCGCTTCGCGCGAACTGGAAAGCAACCCTCAGCCGACCGACGTGCTGATATCGGCGGGGCTGATCGAGACCGATATCCTGGCACGCCCCCCCAAACGATTGATGCTGTTTATGCACGTCTGGGAATCCTACGCGCGGCTGCCGATCGAATCGATCTATGCGTTGCCTGAGCACGAGGGGGATCATTTCGGCCTGACGTACACCAACCCAGGTAAAGCGACCCCGGAGTACCGCCGCGATTCCCAAGCGGATCGGCCGATCGTGTTGATCGTACGCGGCACGCAGCCGGTAGCGGACCAGGTTGTGCAGAACTTTCTGAACTCGATGCCGGATCGCCAGTACGTGGTAACGACCCCGGAAACGCAAACAGCACGCGTGCAATGGCGCGTGCTGCTTCCTCGAGATCAGGCCGCTCAAACCGAGCCATAGATTACGAAGCGTCGGCCGGTGCTTCGATTCGCTTCAAAGCTTCATCGAGACGCTTCAGGTCGACATGATCGATCGCGTCGGCGTCGATCTCTTCCAGACGCTTCAGTACGTCGGATAGTCGCTGGCGGACTTCTTTCAGTTGCTTCTCGTCCACCTCTTGGCTTGGGGCAGCGACTTGCGGAAGTTGGCGACGGTCCTGCATGTTCTGTCGGAGCTCGTTGACGAACTGCTCGTGCCGGGCACGCATCTCTTCCATCCGTTGATCCATTTCGGCAAACGGATCGAAGCCTTCTCCTGCACGGGGAACGCGAACATGAACACGAGGAGGATCCGGCATGCCGGGCAGGCGGCCAGGACCGGCGTCTGCGATCTTGTTCAGCTCTTGGAACTTGGCCAGCGCTTGTGGATCTTTCTGTTGCAGCTTGTCGATGCTTTCCGCTTCAACCTTCTGCTGCTTACCGCCTGGCAAATGCCAGGTGATGCTGACGTGACCGTTGGCCATGGTGCGGGCCACGACTCGCTCGCCGTTCTCGGTGACGTCGATTACTTTATCGCCGTTCACATCGTTCGAGATTCGCACCGAGCGATTGAAGTTACCAGGGGGCAGAACCGGCGGCTGCTCTGGCTCGCCATCGGTAATGCGATCGGGGCCGAGCTTTCGCTTGAGTTGGGCGATCGCTTCTTCGGCGATATAGCCGGCAGTCTGGTTGCCACTGGCCGCGAGCCGTTTGAGAGCCGAGTAGGCCATCGACGAAATCTCGTCGTCGGGAGAGCCAGCATACCCTTTGAGCAAATCGACCGAGCGGCTGGCGACTTCACCGGTACCCGTTAGCGCGGCCTTCTCGATTTCAGGAATTGCATCCTTACCAAGCTTGGCCAACTCGTCGGCGGCTTGCTGGCGTTCGGCATAGCGATCGGCGTCGAGCTGCCGAATCCATCGACGGATCGTCTGCTGCTGGTCGCCGTCGACTGGCTCGGCAGACAGGCTGCCCACCATGACCAGCGTCAAAAGCATCATTCCAAAAATCGACTTCAACACGGCAGGCAAACTCATCTTCAGGCCTTCGTAGACTCGGCGTGGGGCAGTATCTCGGAAGTGTCCGGCGCGGGAATCCCCGTAATATAAGGGATACGTCAGGGGAACGCACGCCAAGCTGTACGAAGCGTTTCAAGAAATGGTTGGCGCGCAGTGGGGGCTTTTTACCTGCATTTCTCGGAGAAAACAGGCTCTTTTCATGAATCCACGTCGAAGATTGACCAAACTTTGATCACAAATTACGTGATAGCAGAGCCATTCTCCACACGACAGGTGGATGTTGCCTCTTGGATATCACGTGCTGGTGACTGGCAGAGATTCCTCTCGCGGGCCTAGGCCATGTTCGAGGGGCCTGGGGGTTCGGCGTAGAGGTCAAGGTTCTCTCGATCGCCGATGATGGCAAAGACGCGGCGGATTTGATCGAAGCCGTCCGACAGCAGGTAGCTCGAATCGCGGCCGAAGCTCTTCGAGCCGAGGATGTAGAAATTGGGCTCCGGCTGAATCAGGCCCTTGGTCCCTTCGGTATTGGGGCATAGATCGAGTTGCAGTTCGTGCAGCATCTCGAGATTCGGTCGGAAGCCGACATTGGCCACAATGCGGTCGAACGTATGCACGCCGGAGTGTTTCCCTTCCAGCGTCACGTGGAAGTGATCGTTCTGTGGTTCGTAGTGCAGCGATTTCACGGTCGTTTCAGGCCAATGGTCGAGGTGGCCGTTCTCGTCGATCAAGAGCTGATTCGCTTCACTGGCAACACGCTTGCGCTGGGGTAGCGGGTCGTCTTCGATCACCGGTACCGGGCCATTTTGCCCCTCGGCTTTGCCATCGCGGGTCACCCAGGTCACGTGCGTTTCCAGGGTTTCGCGGGCCAATAAGCCGAGCTGGCAGATATTGGTTGCCGCGGAGTGCCCTGCCCCGATCACCAGGATCTGCTGATTGGCATAGCGATTCGAGTCGCTGCCGTGGGCATCGACCAGGCCGGTTTCGAAGTGGGACCTGGCTGCCAGTTCGCCGACCGCGGGACTCCCCCCGCCGCCGATGAAATTGGGCTGACCCCCGACACCGCTGCAATCGAGGACGATGTCGCTTTCAAAGACGTGTTCGTGCCCGTCCTGATCGCGGGCCAGGGTCACCAAAGGGGTCTCGCTGCGGGCCGGCAGGCCGTAGTTTTCTGCTTTGGTCTGCGAGCTTCGCGCGATCGAAATCACCGTGTGATGCGGCTTCAAGCAGTCCGCCACCAGGTCGGTTTTGGCCAGCGGCAGCAGGTACTGCTCTAGATACTGCCCGGCGGTCACGTGCTGATCGGCCAGCGGGAACGAAAGATCTGGGTACTGAGCTGCCAGGGCAGACCTGCCCAACTTGGTGCAATTCGCCCGAAACGGAGTGAACATGCGGACGTGTGCCCACTTCCGCAAGTGAGCCCCGACATCGCCAGAATCGAGGAGGGTTACCTGGTACCCGAGAAAGCGGGCATACAACGCGGCTTCGATGCCAATCGATCCGGCACCAACAATCACGATATGGGCTGGCGATTCGACTGCCATCCGATGGCCTTTGCTATGAGGAAGGAGGACCAGGCGATTAAGTAATGTACGTACGACGCTGCCTGAGCGACGCCCGATGCTAACGATTATAAGGAAGAAATGGTCTCTCGCTCTTACCCCAGGCAGCAATGGTTAAAAAACACCGCAGATTCTACCGTGTCCATCTCCCCCCCGGCTGGCATGACCTACGTTTTCCCAGGGAATTTTTGAGCACGTTATATCACACGTCGCTCTTCCCTAAATGATTGCAATGGAAATAAAACCACAGACTTGGGGCGGGATGATGGTCCAACGCACACTACGAGTACTCGTAGTCGATGACTCGAAATTGATCCAGACCTTGATCTCGGATCTGCTGGAAGAAACGCCTGACATCGAGGTGATTGCCACGGCTGCCGATGGACACGAGGCCGTTCGACTTGCGCGCTCCTTGAAGCCAGATGTCATTACGCTCGATGTCCAGATGCCCAAGATGGACGGACTGGAAACGCTCGATGCCATTCTGGCCGAGCAGTTGATCCCGGTCATCATGGTGAGCGCCACCACGCAGTTGGGTGGACAGATCACGCTGGAAGCACTCGACCGTGGGGCGATTGACTACATCGCCAAGCCCGAAGGTCTCAAAGAAGCCGAGACCACCCTGCGGACCGAACTGGTCCGCCGCATTCGCATGGTCAGCAATACGGACGTCCAGAAAGTGCTCACCATGCGCCGCGAGCGTGCGCAGAAGAGAAAAGAGCGTCGCGAAAAGCTTGGTCTGTCGAACGATTCAAAGATCATACCCAAGCCCATTTTGACCGAAAAGCTACCCGTATCCGACAAATGCATCGCACTGGGCATCTCGACCGGCGGCCCGCCTGCGTTGGCTGCGATGTTCGAGATCCTGCCCGATACGTTGCCGCCGATTGTGATCGTGCAGCACATGCCGGCCAACTTCACCGAGGCATTCGCTGGGCGACTCAATAGCCTCTCAAGGGTTCGTGTCAAAGAAGCCGAGACCGGCGACGTGCTTCAGCCAGGGCATGCCTATCTGGCCCCCGGTGGTAAGCACCTGGAAGTGGTTCGCAGCGGCACCCAAGGAGGCAAGCTTTTGGTGCGTGATGGGGACTTTGTCAGTGGTCACCGCCCTTCGGTCGACGTGATGATGTCGTCGGCGGTGAAGGTTTATAAAGACCGACTACTGGGAGTCATCATGACCGGCATGGGGCGTGACGGCTCGGATGGCTGCGGAGAAATCCGAGCGGCCGGCGGCTACGTGCTGGGGCAGGATGAAGCGACTTCCGACGTATACGGCATGAACAAGGTCGCCTTCCTGGAAGGGAACGTCGATCGTCAGTTTTCGCTGGACGAAGCCGCCGCGACCGTCACCGCCCAGGTTCGACGGCTGTGGGGTACCGCCACGGTTAGCTAGTACGCGTTAAGCTCGATTGACGCGGAAGGGATGCAGATCGATTTGGGGGGTCTCGCCGCACATCAACTGGCTCATCACCGTAGCCGTCGCTGGCGAAAGATGCAGACCGCTGCGATAGTGCCCGGCCGCTAAGTAAATATTGGCCATCCCGGGAAGCTGCCCCAGGTACGGAATACGATCGACACTGGCCGGACGCAGCCCCGACCACGCTTTGACCTGCTTCGCCTCGGCCAGCTTCGGCACCCACTGCCGCGCGAACTGCGTGAGATCTTCGATCGCTTCAGGCGTATTCGATTTATCGAAACCAACCTCTTCGACCGTCGCTCCGACCAAGACGAGTCCGTCTCGGCGCGGCACGATGTAACGCACCCCTTCATTGATCGGCGAGGTAAAGAACCTCCCTCCGGCATCGAGCAGGACTAGCTGCCCGCGGATCGGCTCGATCTCGGGGCGTTGGATGCGACCTGAAAAGTTCCCCCGGTCGAGCACCTGATCGGTCAATAGCTGCGACCAGGCCCCCGTCGCCAGGCAGCAGGCCCCCGGCGAGATCTCTTGGCCGTCGATCTCGACCGCCGTGAGCTGCGTGTCTTGAAATCGCCAGCGTGCGACCTCGGTGTTCTCGAGAAACTGAACACCTCGGTTGCGGCAGCCCTGGACCAGGGCCTGGAGGTGACGCGGGTTTCGCACGACCGCTTCCCCTGGCAGAAAGACAGCGTCTCGAATCGATTGGCTTGTCTGCAAATGGGGGAAATGTTCGGCGAGTTGCTGGGGATCGAGCCGCTGGACTTCGACCCCTTCCTCTTCGTAATGCACGCAGGCCATCCGCAGCGAAGCGGCCTCACCAGGATCGCGAGCCAGGTAAAGCCCGCCGGTGATCTCGAACTGGTTATCGATCTGTGTTTCGGCTTTAAGGCGGGCCGACCATTCAGGGAACAGCCGATGGCTTAGTCCGCGTAGCTGTTCCTGAGGATCCCAGGCCTCTTTCTCGTTGGCTGGTGGTAGCAAGCCAGCTCCGGCCCAGGAAGCCTCGCGCCCCAACGGTCCCTTTTCCACCAGCAGTACCTGGTGTCCTTTGCCGGCCAGTTCATAGGCAAGGGAAAGTCCGATCACCCCTCCTCCGACAATCAGGAAATCAGGGCGAGTCGTAGCAAGCGAGGGCAATTCAGATCACCTAAACCAAGGAAAACCGCGAACCCAAGATCGGTTCACGTGGATAGTAGCAACAACGACCGATGGCTTACGACGCCGGCCCAGCAGCTTGCCTGGCTTCGGCAGCCAAGGTTCGCTCGAGCAGCATCGGCGAGACTTTGCCGCGAAAGCGAACTTTGCCATTTATTTCGACCACGGGCACAAGCGTATTAAATTTCTGTAACAGTTCCGGATCGCTGTCGATATCGACCCGGGTAATGTCCGACACGAACTTGCGGACCACGGCTTCGGCATTTTCGCAGCAATGACACCCTTGCCGCGTGTAGAGGACAACCTGAGCATCGTATTGTGGAGGGGAAACGTCGCTCACGGATCGATCACCTTGTTAAGATTCGTTGAAGCCAATCGGCACCCCTGTAAAGGCGGGGCCACTACAAATGGATGTAGGGATTTGATTTTACCCTTTAAGCCGACCGGCGGTTTCTGGGGGGCTTACAGCGCGTGAAAATTGCCAGAGATTGTTGTTACCAGCAATGTGTGTCTGTTAGTCTATACACTGTATTTATCCCGTGACTTCGCCTGATTAGAGAATTTTCCTCCCAACCGAGCTGGAAGTAAAGCACTTCCCCGGTGAATGAGGTCGTCCGTTTCGCGTCATTTCGGATTCGTATGCCAGCAGTAGTTGATTCCCAACGATTTATCGAGCTGATCGACAAGAGCAAGCTCGTTGATCCGGCTGCCTTAGAGCAGGCCGTGGAAGCCCTGCGCGCTTCCAACGAAGGGGAACTGCCTAACGACCTGGATGCCCTGCAAAAGTACTTCGTCGAGAAGCAACTTCTGACTAGTTGGCACTGCGAAAAGCTGCGTAATGGCAAGTACAAAGGGTTCTACCTCTCGAAGTATCGCCTGCTGAAGCACTTGGGCACCGGGGGGATGAGCAGCGTCTACCTGGCCGAACATACTTTGATGAATCGCAAAGTGGCGATCAAAGTCCTTCCGCGACGCCGCGTGAACGACGCTTCGTACCTCGCTCGCTTCCATTTAGAAGCCCAGGCAGCCGCTCACCTCGACCATCCGAATATTGTCCGGGCCTTCGACGTCGACAACGAAGACAATACCCATTACATCGTGATGGAGTACGTTCCCGGGGCCGATCTCCAGCAGATCGTGCGAGAAAGTGGCCCCGTTCCGTTTGAAGCGGCGGCAGATTACATCGCCCAGGCGGCCGATGGCCTGCAGCATGCCCACGAGAAAGGGGTCGTACACCGCGACGTTAAACCAGCCAACCTGCTGCGTGACGATCGAGGGATCGTCAAGATCCTGGATATGGGTCTGGCCCGTATCAGCCAGGACGAAAACGCCTCGCTGACGATCGCACACGAAGAGAACGTGCTAGGAACGGCCGACTATCTCTCGCCTGAACAAGCCGTCAACAGCCACAAGGTCGACCACCGGGCAGACATTTATAGCCTGGGTTGTTCCTTATATTATCTGTTGACTGGGCATCCTCCGTTTCCCGAAGGGAGCCTGGCCCAGCGAATTGCCAAGCATCAAAGCGTGATGCCGGATCCGATTGCCAAGTCGCGGCCGAATTGCCCTCCATCGCTGCAGCGTATTTGCGAGAAAATGATCGCCAAGCGGCCAGAGGACCGGTTCGATAGCGCAGCGGATGTGGCCCACGAACTTCGCATGTGGATGGAATCTCGCGGCAAAGAACCCACCCAACTGGATGAGCAACCTGGTTCGGCGATCTTATCCACCTCGGCCCTGGAAGTGGCCAATCGGTCGCGAGCGGCCCATCATTCGAACCTTCCGCGTGGTGGTGGAGGAGGAGGATCCTCGTACGAGGTAGACGACCTGCTTCCTCCTGACATGCGGGATTCACCCTCTTCGAGCAACTTCGATCCGGCGGTCGGCGACACGATAGCCGATCGATCAAACGATACGTCGCAGCGTCCCATCGCCCCCAAGCGTCCTTCCCGCAGCGGAGAGTCCTTGCCGGTTGCCAAGGCGCTGGACGACGACGAACACGTTGGCCCCGCTTCGATTGACTCTCTTTCGTCGTCAGGCTCGTCCCTGTTCGATTCTCAAGAGTTCGACGCCGATCCCTTCAGTATGGATGTCCCGGCGAGCGACGTGGGTGGCTCCCTGTTGATCTCGTCAGCAGAACTCAAGCAACAAGCCGAAGACCGCCATGCCGCTGCTGAAGCCAAGAAGCGACGAACAGAATCGCAATCGGGCCTGGGAGATTCCATCAACACCCTGAATGCTTCGATTCAAGGGATCCCGATTGTCATCTGGGTGGTGGTCGCGGTGCTCTTCATGTTGATTGGCATCTTAATCGCTATCAGCTATCAAACAGCGGAAGAGACCTCGGAACCCATTGACCCGAAAAAGGGAAATCTCGAGGCCCGTCGTTGGATCCAGCAGGGCAAAAGCCCCCGGGTTCTCGCCTAGAGACCCACTCTGCAGAGGTATCTTGACAGAGCTGTTTTGGCCTGTTTCTTGTGTCCCCCGGTGCTGTCCGGTCACTGCCAGCAACACGCTAAGCCTATACCAAATAGCAACTTAACAAAATCGCTTGAAAACTGCTCGGACCGCGACGTAGGATAAGGTAGAAGAACAGAGAGCCCAAACAGCGGCCATCTGTTCCCGAAAACCTGAAATGGAATTCGCGGTTCCGCATGTCGCAGGAAGACCGACCCAGATTGACACCATGAGCGACTTGTAAGCGTCGCTCGACAGGCCTAACTCAGAGAATTCCATGGCACGCATGTCGCATCGAGGCATCACGCACACGAAAGTGGCGAAGACGAAAGTCGCGTCACGCGATTTTCGTTTGCCAACGCAAGCGTCGCGTCGCCGTGGAGGAGAATCGGGCCGGACAGCCGAATGCGGCGGCTACTTCGTGCCGCCAGAGGATTGGCACGAACCAACCGGCAATACCGGCTCGAACTATAAGTTTATCTATCAGGACGCTGGCGAAGGCTTCCGTCACATTCTGACCGAGGACGAGATTCGTTCGCGACTGGCCGAGCTTCCCTCGTGGATGATCGAAGGGCTGGAAGTCGTGCAGTTGAGCCGGCTGACCAAAAAGAAGCTGAGCTTTCCCTGCTACGGCATGCAGTGGGGTGCAGCAATCTACTTGTACCCGATGGACGAGTCCCTGATCGAATACTTCCCTCATCCACCCCGCCCCGAGCAGGTGGTGGAAGCGAAGATGTTTGGTGCCATTTGGGAGCAAGACGAAGACGGTTTCTGGAGGTTGGAGTGGAGCGAAGACACGATCCGCGACTTCTACCTGAACAATGTCCTGATTCACGAACTGGGTCACCTGCTCGATACGCGGAATAACAACTACCTGGCCCGCGAGCGGTACGCCGAATGGTTCGCGATCGAGTACGGCTATCGCCCCACGCGGCGCAAGCAAATGGCCGAACAAGCGGCGAAAAAGGTCACTCGCCGCCACCACCATACCTAAGCAATACATGCTATGCTTTTACGATACTTAGCCGTAAGTAGCTGTGCAGCCGAAGTTTAGGGTTCTTATCCGATCATCCATGGACGATCGTGGGTACATTTCGCCGTGCCGGGCGTTCATTCCTAATGCATCGGTTCGCGGTTCTCGCTACCATGGCGTTTAATATCGATGCTTCTTTATTCAACTTGTCACCGTCGTCTCACAGGGCCGAACATTGACCAGATTACCCTCCATCAAGACCACGGCCATCGTCGTTCTGCTTAGTGGACTGTTTGTTTCGAGCGCTTATGCTGCTCCCAATGCCGAACAGCAACGACAGCTTCAGGCCTTGAAGCTCGACATCCGCAAGACGTCGAACTTCCTCAAACGAGGTATGATCGCGGAATCGGTGGAACTGGTACGCGACATTCAATCGCGCATGGAAAAGCTGGGTACCGCTGGCGACGCCGAAGTTACCCAGGAGCTACAAAACCTGGCCGAGAGTCTGGCTGTTTCCCACGGCGTGTTGGAGCTGGAAGGCTACACCCTGAAGCCGTTGACCGCTGCTTCGATGGCTTCGGCCCCGATGATGATGGCCAACCAGCCTGGCACACCTCCGCCGGCCGCGGCAGCTCCGGCTCCTCTGCCGACGACATTCCCCACTGCCAATATCAGCTTCACCAAGCACGTCGCGCCGATTCTGAATGCTCGCTGTGGCAACTGCCACGTGACCGGCAGCCGAGGTGGTTTCAGTGCGAGTACCTACGAGATCCTGATGAAGGGCCCAGCCGAAGGGAAGGTGGTTTTCCCCGGCGACGATATCGGCAGCCGCTTGATCGAAACGATTGAAACCGGCGACATGCCGCGCGGCGGTGGTCGTGTTCTTCCGCCGGAATTGACCGCTCTGAAGACCTGGGTCAAAGAAGGGGCCAAGTTCGACGGCCTCGATCCAAAGGCCCCAATCAACCAGGCAGCCGGTGCGGCTGCGAACCCAGCGGCCATGATGGAACTGCAAGTCACTTCCGCTACCGGTAACGAACAGGTTAGCTTCGGCATGGATGTCGCAGGCGTGCTGGCCAATCGCTGCGTCAATTGCCACAGCGGCAACAACCCGCCGGGTGGCCTGGGCATGGACAACTTTGCCCGCTTCATCCGTGGTGGTGACAGTGGTGCCCCGTTTGTCCCTGGTAAACCCGAAGACAGTATGATTGTCCGCCTGATCAAAGCGACCGGTGATGGTCGGATGCCGCGCAATGGTCCACCGCTGACTGCTGAGCAAATCACCAAGATCGAAATGTGGATCCGTGAAGGGGGCAAGTTCGACGGCGAATCCCCCAACGACGCTTCGATGCTGCGGAATAACCAGATCGCCCTGGCCAAGAAGGCAACCCACGATCAACTCGCCGCGATGCGGGCCGAAAGCAGCCAGCAGATGTGGGACCTGGGCATGCCGAACGTGAAGTCGTCCAAGGTCGACTCTCCTAACTTCCTGGCCTACGGCACGATGGGAGAAGCCTCGCTGCAAGAGCTTGTGGGCGAAGCGGACAAAGCAGCCGACAAGGTCCGCACCATCCTGAAGATCCCAGGCACCACGCCGCTAGTCAAAGGGAAGATGACCCTGTACTTCTTCCAGAAACGCTACGACTACGCCGAGTTCGGCAACATGATCGAACGCCGCGATCTACCGCCTGACTGGAAGGGACACTACCGCTACAACGTGACCGATGCCTATGGCTCGATTCAAGTGCCGTCCGACAACGAGTACGACCTTTCCGTCTTGATGGCACAGCTGATTGCCTCGAGCCATGTGGCTTCGCTGGGCAATGGAACGGTGCCTGATTGGTTTGCCGAAGGGGTCGGCCGCGTGGTCGCGTCGCGTATGAGCAAGAACGATCCACGCGTGGTTGCCTGGGACAACCAGATCGATTCGGCCCTGGGCTCGATGGCCAAGCCGGACGACTTCGTCATGAACCGGTTGTCGCCTGATCAGGCCTCGGTGGCCAGCTACGCGTTCATGAAAGCGATCATGGGACGCGGCAACTCGTTCGACGCGATGATGAACTCGCTCCGCAAAGGAACCAGCTTCGACGAAGCATTCCAGTCGGCGTTCAACATGTCGCCATCGAAACTGGCCGAAGCCTGGGCTGCGTCGGGAAGACGATAAGGTACCCGGGCATGAAAGTGTACGAACATCCCACGATAGGGAAGTTTATCCTCGGCGACGAAGGCTACACCCAACAGCAAAAGTCCAAGATCGGCAAGTTTCCCTTGCTGCTTGATTCCGACTTCGGTCCCAAACAGCAGTGGGACGCCAACCGGGAAGCCGCGGCCAAGGTTGCCACACGCTTCTACGATCGCATCGATCAACTGGTGATCGATGCATTGGATCAGGCAGCCAAGCGTTTGCTAAAAGGGTGCAACATCGTCCGCAACATCGAAGGCAAAGCCCCCCTGACGAGCGATCAACTGAAGAAGAAGTTGAAGCTGATCGACGTGTGCGTGAGCCCGGAAGATTTTGTCGTGACCTTTGAAGGTCGTGCATTCGACGACGAGCACAATTTGTTTCGTATTCGCTACGGTCCCAAAGGGGGTCTTCGCGAAGCGTACATTGAATAGGCCTGAACACAAAAAAAACGCGATGCCCGAAAGCATCGCGTTTTTCATTTCTTAACCAGGACGAATCGAAATGATTAGTGATTGTGGTGCTCGATTTCGCCTTCGAAGGGGGTCCCTTCGATTTCGAGCGTGACGGTGGCTTTGGCCTCGTCGGCAGTCACCAACGCAAACAGGTCGGCGTCCTTGGTTTCAAACTTGGCGGTCTTGTCGGCACCTTCTTCACGCACAGCTGGGACTTCGAAGTCCTTCTTGTCTTCACCCACCGCCACGGTGATCTTGATGTTTTCGCCAGCGATAGCCACATCGTTCTTGGCGTCGCCATCCAGAACGAAGAAGGTCAGGACCTTGGCTTCGTCGTCATGCTCCCATTCCAGGTGATACTTTTCACCACCCAGTTCGATCAGGTGACCACCGTGCGGGCCCAGCTCGTGGCTGTGACCTTCTTCGCCGTGATCGTGATCATGGTCGTGACCGTGGTCATCGGCATGTTCGCCGCTAGCGGCCGTGTCGGTCTTGCCGGTGTTACAACCACTTAAAGTAAACGGCACCGCCAGGGCACACAAAACTAGTAACAGCTTTCCAATCTTCATCGCGCCAAACTCCTCAGTGGCTTCGGTCGAATCTCAAAACAGGCTTGCCGCTCCATCAAGCGGCACCTTCCGCCTCCCGTACTATTCGCGGGAAACCATCGATTATTCGGCAGAAATTCGCGTGCGCCAATCACAGACGATTTGAATTACGATGCGCAGGCGGCGTTCTAAATGTTTAATCCGTTGGGATTTGTGACCGTTGGATGAAGATACTTTTCAAACGCATCGATGTCGTCTGAATCTCCCCCGGCTTGCCTTGCCGCCTGGAAACACTGCAGGGCTCGGTCTTTATCGCCATCGAAAAAGAGGAGCACACCGACGCAGAACAGGTACTCGGGATTCTGCGGATCGGCCACCGCGCGGCGGGCATTGGCTTCGATAATCGAAGTTTTCGCCAGGCCGTTATTTCCCAACAAAGCATCCATCGTCAGGCTGGTGCCGGCGACCTCGGGGTTCTGCTGAATGGCCAGCTCGATCGCGTCGACCGCCTCGTCTGGGCGGTTGGTAGCCAGGTAAGCGAGCCCTTTGCGGAGGTGACCTTCCGCATAGCCAGGTGCCGCGGCGATAGCATCTTTGTAGCGGCCCAGGGCTTCCTGGTAACGCTGCTGCTGGAAGAGGTTATCGCCGGCCTGAATGAAATGCTCGGCCCGCTCGATCGCCTGGTCGCTGGGCTGTTGGATCGTTACCGGCTTGGCTGCTTCGATCCTCAAAGGACTCGGTAGCGGGGTGACCAGGGACTCGAATTGCCCGGTTCGCTGCGGCTCGATGGCGAAGTCTCTCGGCAGCCCCATGAACTGCTTCATGGCCTGGGGGCCATAGTTCAGTTCGGCAGGCTGGGTCGGCGGCAGAAAGTATTCGATATGTTGATCGCCGGGGCGGTAATAGGTGCCATAAGGAAAGAGGCCCGAGTAACCATAGGTGTAGGGGTAACCCGCCGCGAAGAAACGATCCGTGCCGTACGCCGGTGGAAGCCACCATCCGAATGACACGCCCGTTCCGCCCCAGAAACTACCGGTGTAGGGATAGCCACCGTAGCCGCCGCCATATCCACCACCGTAGCCACCATGATAATGGTGGTGATCGTTGTGGTAATTGTCGTGGTGATAACCGCTCGAGTATCGCCCGGTGCTCCAACCGGGGCTGGTGACGTCGGCATAGCCGCCCCGTCCGACCGAGATGTTGCTGCGGCTTTTGTACTGGTATTGCCCCAAACCCTGGGCTTGAACGCTACTCGCGGCGACCAGAATCGCCAGACCAACCATGATCGAAAGGGTACGCACTGCGACATCTCCGGGAAAAAAGAATTCACCGATTCCATTATCCTCACGTTCTGCACAAAGGGCAAAGAAAAATCCCCCCGTGGGCATTCGAGGTGATCAGTTTGGGGCCTTCCTCTTCCATTTTGGCAGAGAAAGTAACTACACTAAGCGAGGAGATTCCCCCTTTGATTGATTCGACTTGCTTGATGAAGTCATGCCGTGACCAAGTCCGACCTCGACGATTTCCTCGATATCCTGAAACAGCTTGTACGTCATCCCTCGGTGGTTGGCTCCGAGCATGCTTTCTTCCGCTATCTCCAGCGAGAGCTGGAAGAGACCCACGCCAAGGTCACCTTGTACGAGGGGTTGTTGGTGGCCAGCGGTTCGCGGCCTGACCACATGCATATCTCGGCCCACGTCGATCGGCACGGCTTGATCTGTACCGGTCCGAACGAGTTCCAATACGCGGCCTTCGTGGCCCGCAACCGGGGCGACCTGTTGGGGGACTCGGTCTCGGAACAAACATTTCAGACCATCGCCGAGCGGTTCCACGAACGATTCGTTCAGGCCTACGTCCCTTGGAGCGGTACCTACCTGGGCAAGGGAACCATCAAGCGTTCGTATCTGTGCGAGCGTCGCGGGAACCTGGTGTTCGAAGTGGAAGGGCTCGACCACGTGCTGCCTGGCACGCCGGTCGCCTATCAAGATCGTCTGACGGTGAACTACAGCCGCGTATCGGCCCAGCTCGATAACGTGCTGACCACGGCCATGCTGGTCTACCTGTTCCGTCACGGCTTTCAGGGAACGGTTCTCTTCACGGCCCAGGAAGAAGCAGGCCGCAGTTGGCGTTTTCTGCTGGAATGGTTCCGCCGCTGTGGTATCGAAACGCAAGACCTCTTGGTGCTCGATACGAGCCCCTTCCCCGATATCGCCACGGCCGACGCGCAGCAGGTTGTGCTGCGAAGACGCGACGCCAACGCGGTGTTCAACCCAACCGTGGTCGACAAGCTGGAAGCGGCCTGCAACAAGTACGGCATTCGCTATCTGTTCAAAGACGAATACATCGCCCGGCAGAATGAAGTGCGCGTGGCGGAAGGGAAGTCTCCTACTTCGCTAGGCAGCACCGAACTGGGACGCGTCGTGCTGGCTTCGGAAGGAGCGATCCAAGGAGCCACGCTTCAGGTTCCGACGACCGGCTATCACACGCCAGAAGAGTCTGCCGCATTGGCATCGATCGAAGCGATGCTCGACGTTCTGTGCGAAGTGGCCCTGGACGACTAAGTCTGCCCGGTCAATTGGCCGCGAATGGCCTCGAACATGGCAGCGAACTCTGGGTCGGCTTCGCGGAGAGCGTTCAGGTACTCGGTGCGTGAGGCATCCGCGGCGGCCTGTTCCGCTTCTGGGATTCGGTTCATCTGCTTCAGACAGATTGCCTTGCCGGCGAAGCCAAACGCTTTCGCTTCGACGTAGATTGCCTGCTGCTGGGCCATGCGATCAAAGACACGTAGCGCTTCGGCATTGCGTCCCCGGTTCATCAGCAGCACGGCTTCCTGCTTCATCGCTTTGAGCCCCCAGACACGGTTCTCTTCGCTTTGATCCAAGGGAAAGTTGCGGTAGACGCTGGCGAAGAATTCGGGATGCTGATCTTGCCCGAGGTTCTTGTTTTTGAACATCGCAAAGTCGAATTGCTCTTGCGCCGTTCGTCCCAGCTTAGGCAGCAGTTCGGCCTGTTGTTCCGGCGGAATATCGAGCAGGTTGGTCTGCTTGGATGCGAGTGCCAAGGCCCCGCCGACGATCAAACAGACCAGCCCCAGGCCACCGATCATCACGATCCGCTTGCCCCACGAAGGACGGCGGTAAACGGTGACGGCGGATGTCTTCATCACGTCGGAAAGCTCTTGCAGTCCGCCGCTGCGAATCTCGGACAGAGAAGCCAGTTCGGCGATCGACCAGTCGGAAGGATCGCTGCCGAACGCATCGCTGCCGAGCGACTTTTGCACTTCGCGCAGTTCACGCAGCAGTTCCGAGGCACTTTGAAAGCGGTCTTCCGGCTTCTTGGCCAGCATCTTGTGGATCACCCGGGCCATTGCCGGTGGAACGCCGCCGCGTACCTTTTCCAGCCGCTCGGGCTCGGTGTTCAAGTGCTTCACGGCGACCGTTAGCGGGTTGTCTCCTTCAAAGGGAGGTCGCCCGGCAAGCAGTTGATAACAGGTCACGCCCAGCGAATAGATGTCGCTGCGTTGATCGAGCGATTTGCCTTCGGCCTGTTCGGGGCTCATGTACAGGGGTGTGCCCATGGTGATGCCGACCTGGGTCAGGTTCATCCCGTCGGCACCGGGGGCAATCACGCGGGCCAGGCCGAAGTCGGCCACTTTCACTTCGCCGGTTGCCGTGATCAGGATATTCTCTGGCTTGATATCACGGTGGACGATCCCCTGCTCTGCCGCTTTGTAGAGTGCCGCACCGACCTGGCGGAGAATGGCCCCGACCAGCTTCACTTCGAGCGTGCCCTGCTTGTTGAGTAGTTGTTTCAGGTTTTGCCCCGGAACGTATTCCTGAGCGATGAAATGGATCCCCTCCGAGTTGCCCACTTCGTAGATCTGCACGATGTTGGCGTGGGTCAGGGCCGCGGCGGCCTGGGCTTCGCGATGAAAGCGACGGACGTAGGCCTGGTCTTTGGCCAGTTCCGGCATCAGAATTTTGACGGCCACATTTCGCTTCAGGCTCTGCTGTTCAGCCAGAAAGACCTCGGCCATCGCCCCCCGGCCAAGTCGACGCAAAATACGGTAGTCCCCCACAGACCGCCCTGCCAGGTCGAGTTCCGGGGCGGGTTCACCGCCGTTTTTCTTCTGCT
The DNA here is from genome assembly GCF_002967715.1 of Blastopirellula marina. Lineage (NCBI taxonomy): Bacteria > Pseudomonadati > Planctomycetota > Planctomycetia > Pirellulales > Pirellulaceae > Blastopirellula > Blastopirellula marina. Next base: position 634,482 of record NZ_PUIA01000016.1, on the reverse strand, counting down.
GGGTCATCAATGTCTCAACGTGGGGGCGTCAGTGAGGTCAATCACGAGGGGACGACCCTCGGTGCTCTTCATAACTACTTACCGAGAACGAAGATGGATTCACGGTATTTGCACATCCAAGTATCGATTCGAATGAGCATCTTGGCAACCGAAGTGCATGCGAGTTTGGGGGAGAAATTGGATTGGCCCCAATTTTGGGTGCCATGTCCGGGTCATGATCGATTCGTGGATGGTCGATTCTTAAACAAGGGTGACTGAGGAATAAGTCTCGCAACGGGTTACGTCTCGAACGACAATAGCACCATGGGACCTGAAATCTTACAAGCCGTTGGCGGCCTTGGACTCTTTTTGCTCGGCATGTCGCTCATGACCGAGGGGCTCAAGTCGTTGGCCGATGATCGCCTGCGGCAGATCTTGGCGCGTTCGACCAACAGCCCCATCTCAGGCGTTTTCACCGGGGCGATCACGACGGCGATTATTCAATCGTCCAGCGCCACGACCGTCGCTGCGGTTGGCCTGGTGCATGTGGGCCTACTGACCTTTGCCCAGGCCCTGGGAGTGATCTTCGGGGCGAACATTGGCACGACGATCACCGGCTGGATGGTGGCCCTGATCGGGTTCAAATGGAAGATTGGCGAGATCATGCTGCCGCTGGTGCTGCTGGGAGCCTTGATCCGGCTGCTGGCGCAGGGAAAACTTCGCTGGATGGGGACGTCGCTGGCAGGTTTCGGGCTGATCTTCGTGGGCATTTCGGCCCTGCAAGATGGCATGAGCGCGTTTCAGGGGGTTGTCACGCCAGACAGTTTTCCCAGTGACACGCTATGGGGACGGGTGTTGTTGGTTCTGCTGGGAGTCATCATCACGGTCATCACGCAGTCTTCCAGCGCCGGTGTGGCGACGGCGCTGGCGGCCGTGCATGCCGATGCAATGACGCTGCATCAGGCCGCCGCCATGGTGATTGGAATGAATATCGGTACCACGGCAACGGCCATCGTGGCCACGATCGGAGGGAACGTTCAGGCACGCCGAACGGGGTTCGCCCATGTGATTTTCAACGTGATCACCGGCCTGGTCGCCTTCTTCCTGTTGACGCCTTACTTCTGGGCCATGCGAGAGCTTGTGCCAGAGTTCGAGACTGCCGAGCCGGAACTGGCCCTGACTAGCTTTCACACGTTCTTCAACGTGTTAGGAGTGATCCTGTTCCTGCCATTGACCGGGAAGTTCGTGCAGTTGCTGGAGTGGATGTTCCCAGAACGTGGTAACCCATTGGCAAAACGCCTCGATCTTAGCTTGCTCGTCACGCCGGATCTTGCGTTGCAAGCCGTTCAGGCAACGAATTACGACGTATTGCAAACCTTGCTGGGGGAACTGAGCCAGGTAATCGACCAGCCAGACGCATCCCCGAGTGCCAGCGAGCTTGCGGATGTGGACGATGCCCTGGCGAAGACGCGAGAATTTTTGGACCGGCTACGCATCCAGCCTGAGCAAGCCCCTTCGCTGGGGCATTTGGCACAAACGATTCACGTGATCGATCATCTCTATCGTATCCGTCACCGCCTGGACGAGGCACCGCGGATTTCGCGAATTCGGGATGACCAGTCGCTGGAAACGATGGCCGATCTGCTGGCAACCCTGATCGATCAGGTTTTACAGGCAGAGCTGCCTTATTCCGCTGAAGTCACCTCCGCCGCGCAGCAGTTAAATCAAGATCTGAAAGCGGATATGCGCGGGTATCGTATCGAGATCCTGCAGCATACAGCCGCTGGTGAACTCTCGTCCCAAACGGCACTGCAGCGAACCGACTCGGCACGCTGGATCCGCCGTCAGGGTTATCATCTATGGCGCATCGTCGATCACCTGTCGGAAAGCCCGATTGAACGGGGCGAGTGACCGCCAGCGTTGGTCAAGGACTTTCAAGAGGCTGCGATGCGGCTGACCTCAGGGTCTTTAGTAGTTGTACGGCATCCTGACGAGAAGGGTCGATACGCACTGCTTCCTCCAGATTCTTGACCGCCTGGTCATTTCGGCGCAGAGCAATCAAGGATCGCGCCAACTGCACATGGGTACCAGCCGAATCGGGAGCGATGACCAGAGACTTCGATAGAGCATCGACCGCCTCGAGGTGGTTTGCCTGAGCGGCACAGATGATTCCCAGATTGTATTGTGCCCTGGCGTTCTGCGGATTGTATTTAACCGCCTGATCCAGGTGCATCTTGGCGATTTTCAAATTCCCTTGTCGTGCTTTCAGTTCACCAAGTGCGGTATGGATTTGATCGAGTTGATTGGAATCGGCAAAGTAGTTCCTGACACTTTCCGTCTCTGCGTCAGCCAGCTGAAGAGCTCTCTCGTAGTTCTGTATGGCCGATTGTGTCTCGCCACGCGTCTGGGCAATCTGTGCCAGGCCAAAGTACGCCGACGAACATGACGGATTCTGTTCAATGACTCGATGATACTGGGTAGTCGCCTCATTCCATTGACCAGCATCGTTCAATAAGTTCGCCAGGCTGAGATACGATTCGTAGTTATCATTTGGCTTCAGGCGGATGGCTTCTCTCAGTTGGTGAATCGCTTCGTCTTGATTCCCCTTCTGATACAGTGAATTTGCCAGGCCAACCCTGGCGATGAAGGAACTGGGGTTCTTTGTCAATGTGTCGCGCCATAAGTGTTCCAGACTCTGATAGGCATAGGCCTGTCGGTGAGCTTGAATGGCGAGAACCAGAAGCAGCACAACGGCAATCGAATATCCAAAAGCGGGCCGATATTTTTCGGTAGTTCCCCTGCTCGTCATTGTTTGGATGGCAACGAAAAGGCCGGAACCTACCAGGACAATCAATCCGATGCTGGCCAGGTACATGAAGTGGTCTGCGACGAATGAATATCGCATGGGATACACGTTGATGAACCCCAAGGCCGGTAGCAACGTTCCGCCAAAGAACAGCACAGCGACCAGGGGACCTCTGCCCCAGTATTTTGCGGCCCAAACAAAGAAGAGAACAAAAAGGATCGCCGCCAAGGGAAACAGCCACGGCAACAGATGATCGACGTTGATGTCCCACTTAGCATAAAAGAAGGACAAGTTAACCGGCCACACAAGCGTTGCGCAATAGTGCCAAACGGCCCTGCCCGCTATCAGGCAACGTTCGGCAAGACTCCACTCGAATTCATTGCCGCTTGCTCCAACGTGTTTCTTTTCAACAGCAGCCGTCAGCAAGCCGAACCCAAGGCCTACGATAAACCATGGAATGAGTGGAACGACATGCTTCCACCGAAGAGTTCCTTGTTTCCACCAGATAACCAACAGGATGGCCGCTGGAAGCGAGCAAGCGATTGTTTTGCTAAGTAGTGCACATACAAAACAGAAACTACCAAGTACGTACCATTTCCAACGAGCGCGGTCCATTGGAATCGAGGCAGACTTATCTTCGAGTGAATCACCCAGAAAACGCAGGTAGCACAGTGCGGAAAGAAGATAGAACAGCCCCGACAAGACGTTCTTACGTTCTGTGATCCAAGCAACGGATTCAACGTGCGCTGGGTGAAAGGCAAAAATCAAGGCGCAAAACCACGCGCCGGGAATCTTCAGAAAAACAAGCAGTCGCCATAAGAGAAAAGCATTCAAGCCGTGCAGCACCACATTCACAACGTGAAAGCCAATCGGTCGTATGCCCCAAAGTTGAAACTCCGCCCAGAACATCGAATGCACGAGTGGATAATATTGTGGGGTCGCTCCCGGTGTTGCCCAAATCCGGAACAGACCTGGCCAGTCTCGCAGGTTTCCATTGTTGACGACGTAATCGTCATCGTCCCAGATAAAATCGCCATTGACGGCCGGCAGATATACGAGAAAAAGGACGGTTACTGCCAAAACAATCACGTAGATTGCGATGTTTTTCTGATGAAGACGCTTTTCCACGACCGGCAGCTAGCCCTGATTAAATGTACCCACATAGATCGATTTCCGTCGATCATTTAACACGGGCGCGGGGTACAAGCAAAGTCAGTGGCTATTTAGATACACAAATGTGAACATAACGTTAACCTCTTGCTCATACAGACGCAGGCTATCCCCGAAGTTTGCTGGGCCAGACGGGCAATCGAAACCTCTGGCGCATCGTGGATCACCTGTCGGAAAGCCCCCGCGAACGAGAAGAGGAGGCAGAGATTTCCTAAGATGCGATACGCCTTACTTACTTCACACGCAGTCGCTTCAGTTGAATGGCGTTGAACATCGATAGCGTGCTGCCGTCGTGTTTGCTGGTGATGACGACCGGCGAGCCGTTTTTTACCTCGATCGTATACTTCACATACTGGTTTCCTGCTTCGTACTCGCGGTCACGGTAGCGATGGGTGCCGTCGTTCAAAGTCTTCTGACCGGTGTAGGTGGTTCCGCCGGATTGGATCTCGATGGCTGCATTCTGATCAGGGGCATCCCCATGGGCGAAGATGTATGCTTCGTAGATACCAGCCGGCAAGTAGCTCAGCGTGACCGACAAGTCGACGCAGCGGCAGTTGTGATATAGATACGCGTGGTAGACATCCGCCGGGCCAGGTATTCCCCATTCGCCGTCATTCTCAGAGAGTTTCAGCACGACGTCGGTCGGCCTACCATTGGCCATCGGCAGGGCCAGTTTGTCGGTCTCGCGGACATCGACCAGCGTCCACACATCGCCAGGGCCACCAATCACGCCGCGCGGCGGAGAGTTGACTGGGGCACTGCCGAAGTTGATGTTCAGAATGCGATCGGCATGCTTGGATGGCTTTGCTGTCCGCTTGTTAGCCGCTAGATTCTCTGGCACAGGGCCGGCCTTGAGTTCTCCTTGAGCAGGCACACTGGCCGCTTGCTGGAAGATCGCTTCAGGAGCCAAGAGGGGCATCAGGCAGAAGGCAATCGCTACGCCATTCATAGGTTTTACTCCGAGCCGAAGAGGAATGAAGAAGGCTTGCCAGCGAGACGAAATACGCTGCGGATTGGTTTTGTACTTTCCGAAATAAGTGCTGTGGCGAACTAGGCTTCTAAGTCTTCGAATCCCTTCTTGCGCGTGTTGGATCGCGGCAGACGCGTGTCGAGCCATGCGTCGTCGACGAAATCTCCCAGCAGCTTTCTCAGGCAGGTAATCAGAGCCTCGCGGACCCCATCGCGGAAGTCGGCATGTGAGCCGACGATTTCGACCTGGTGAAAACCATTCCAGCTCAGCCACAGTCCCCACTCGTACCGCGCGGCTGAGTCATTCACACGGAGCATCACACGAACGGCCCAGAACGCGCCGAAGCTGTCGCGGAAATCGATCCAGGCGCGGTCCTCGGGTCGGAGGTTCTCGGGGCACCCCAAACCACCTTGGATGGCCGACCCAATTCCGATCAGTCCCAGGGCCATCGCCAACAGGGCTCCGTTGACGGTGACTTCGGTGGTGGCCATCGGCAGATAGGTGTAGGTCATGTTGATCTGGGCGATCACCAGGCATAACGCCGTCGGGCTGAATCGGGTCGGGAAGTTGTTCAGGAAGCCAGCGAGGATGAGCGCGGCGAGAAATATTCCGCCCATCCAGCCAGGGGCAACATGCCCGATGCTGCTGAACGCCCAGACCTGAAAGACCGGCAACCACAGCACCAGCAGAAAGATCGCGACGACCAGTTGCCAAGTGATCCACTGGGGGCGTTTCGAGCCGACCTGCGAAAGCTGCGGACAGAAGAGTGTCATCGCGGCCAGGTAGCGGATTTGGTCTTCGCCTCCGGAAACTTCCTGGGCGTGCATCACGCCGATCACGCACTCGCTGCCGCAAAGCACGACCCAGGCCAACAGCGACCAGGCCCACGGCAGGACGAGTGTCGTCCCGCGGAGTGCCGTGCGTCCACGCCACAACAGCACGACCCCTGCGATGCCCATCAACAGGGACGCAGCGGCCGAGAGCCAGCCAGGATCCAGTATCAGCTGTGCCAAGAGAAACAAAGCGAGTCGTCCAACGGTACGGTCCAACGGAAACGTGAATGTCGCTTCATTCTAGCGGATCGCTCCGCCGGTTTGACCTTCGCCGGGAAAGAGTTCCGCCTGTGACGGTTATTCCGGCCAGGGGCAGTCGTTGGGCCAGGCAGACCCAAACAGTGAGGCAAAATATTTCGATGATGCGTTTGCACAACGCGAAATGCGTGGCATGTTTCGGCAGTGCAACAATTACTCCCTCACTAAACTCCCCCAACCGTTAAGGAACCAAGACATGATCCGAATCGCTACCCTTTCCTGCTTTGTCGTTCTTTCGGCCGTTCAAGTCGCTTCGGCAGGCCTCTGGGATGCCATGACGGTCAGCTACCCAAGTGCTCATGCTCATTTGAGCAGCGAATACGTGGCTGCCTGTGGTGCTGCCGGCTGCAATAGCTGTGGCCACGGCGGATACGTTTGCCAACACCCTTCGATGGGCTGCTGTGCTGACCTGTGGTCAGGTTACTGTGCCGATCGCGGCCAGGGTTGCCGCACCAAGATGCACACCCGCTACCACTGGTTCGCCAAGCCATCGTGCGGCTGCGAAGTCGAAACCACGATGCCATGCTGCGGCGACTACCCCATGTGCGGTTGCAACCACGGCATGCCAGTTAAAGCCTGTGGAAGTGCCTGCACCAGCTGCCTGGGAATGCACGTGCGTGGCTTCTGGGACAAATGCCGTAGCTACGGCCAATGCGGTTGCGGCTCGCCTAGCTGCGATTCGTGCGGCGGTGCCACCGAGATCATCAACCTCGAACAACAGATGCACAGCGTACCGGAAGTCGCTCCAGCGATCGAACCAACCCCAGCCAAGGCAGAAGCAAAAGAAGCACGGCTGATGCCTTCGCTGCAAGCTCTGCTGCCGCTGAACTAACACCAAACCAACGCGACCGGCTCGACCAAGCTACCTGGGGAGTGTGGTTTGCCGCTGAGCCAAAGCGTCTCGCGGGCAGGATCCTGGATGGGATCCTGCCCGTATTTTTTTGCTAGCCGCGATAACCCGACGAAGAAGGCGTGACTGCTAGCACGAAAATACTGGATTTTCCATCCAGAACCAGGAAACATCAGGACGATACTTAATACTGATCGAACACCGGGAGGACGGGACGCAGGACGCGGCCCCGTGAGATCAAAAGGCCAAAGTAGACGACGGAACGACTACTTCTGGCCTTTTTTTATGCGCCCTCAGTAGGCCCCCAAAGAAATTTACTTGATACCCCCCTGACGGCAAACTAAAATCAGCTCGTTCAGGTGACGGAGCACCCCCAATACCTGCTAGGACGGCTTTCAATAGCTACCGCAAAAGGGGTTTCCTCCGTGAATCTAAAATCGACTTTGCTCTCGTCGCTTGGCATCCTGACGCTTTTGATTGCGATTCCTGTTTTCTCAACGCTCTCGGCTCAGGAAGCCGCACCGTCTGCTCCTAAGTCAGAAGTTCGCGGCCGGTTACCAGCTCACTGGAACGATATCGTTACCGAAGATCAGAAGAAGGAAATCTACAAGATCCAGAAGGGCTACCTGGGAAAGATCCAGGAATTGGAAATTGAAATTGCCAAGCTCGAGTCGGCCATGGAAGACGAAGTGAAAGCAGTCCTCACCGATGTTCAACTATCGCGACTCAAAGAACTGATTACCGAAGAAGAGCAGCGCCGCAAAAAGAACGAAGCTGCCAAAGCCGCTGCCGAGAAGGTACTGTCAGGCAGCTAATCACGATTTAGGGGATGGGGGAAGCAAGGAGCACCTTTCGCCAGGGATGGCGAGCTTCCTGCTACATCGGCAAGCGATGCCGCTGAAAGAATTCCCAGATCGCCTGATTCGCATCGAGATTGTGCGTTGTCGGTCCCAACAGCTCTAGGCGGCTCTCTTTCCCAGGCCACGTATGGCCGCCGCCGTGAACTTTCAGTAGAACCACCTCCGCCGAATTTTCTCCGTTGGCGGCATAGGTAAACCGCTCGATCGACGTTCCGTCGTTCACTTCACCAGGAAGGGACTCGACCGAGGGAGTCGTTTGGGCGTGATTCGCGGCGATCCAGTTTTGCATCGCATGGTCGACTGAGTGAAAGTTCAGCTTCGACTTGCTTCTTGAGCCAACCCCACCTTCCCAGCGGACGAACTGGTCGTCCGTTCCGTGGATATGCATCAGGGGGACAGGCCTGCTGGGGTGGCACGTTGGATTGCCCATCGTGCCTCCCACCGGAGCGATCGCCGCGAAACGATCCGAAAGCTTGTCTCCCAGCAGGTACGACATCATCCCGCCGTTCGACATGCCGGTCGCATAGGTCCGCGAGGGATCGATGGCGACGCGCTGCGGGATGTCATTGAGTAATTGCTGCACGAAGTGGACATCGTTGACGTCTTCGCGCTGGGCGTACCCGCAGCACATGCCGGCATTCCAGGTCTTCATCGTGGGGAGGCGACCGGTGCCGTTAGGGAAGACCGTTACAAACCCTTCGCTATCGGCGTAGTCGTTCATCTCGCAGAAGCGAACCATCGTTGGGGCATTCGATAGCCCGCCGTGAAAGACGAAGACCAGCGGCCAGCCCTCTTCTGGCTGACTAGCCTGGGTGGGAATGTACACCCAGAATTCCCGTTCGCGATCGTCCACATCGATCGTTAGTCGGTGACGCCCTGAAGCCAGTTCCTTGATAGGTGTCGTCGTCATGATCTCTTTCGGGAAAAACTAGGCAGGCTGTTTCTTGGCGTCGAGAATGGCTCGCTGCAGCTCTTGCATGGTGACAATACCAATCGGCACGCCGCTGCGGCTGACCACCTTGGCCATCAATTCGCCGGAGCTATGCAACTGCGTAATGGCCGAGATACAACTTTCGCTTGCTTTAACTTCCGGCAGCGGATGATAGTTCTCGATCTCTTCCCCTTCCCCCATGTACAGGTCGCAGATGCGAACGTATCCGATGGGAATGGTACGCTTGCCTTGCGTTTCGACAATCGGAATGACCGAAATCTGCTTGCGTTTGGCAACGCGGATGAGGCTGTTCACCTTGGAACCGACCCTGGCAGTCCATACGCGGGAGAGAGGTGTGGCAATGGAGGTAACGCGGCGATTTGCCACCCCGAAAACCCCTTGGGCCACACGCCGCTGAGCCTTGTTCAAAATGCCGAACTCGCCACCTTCTTCCAGGAAGTCTTCCAGTTCGGTCCGAGCCAGCGCCAAGCGAACCGTTTCCGGAGATTCACCCAGCAGCGTTTGCAGCGCTCGTCCCAAGACCCACAACAGAGCCGAACAAGGAGCAAACAGAATCGTAAACACCACAAATATCCAACCTGTGCGGCGAAGCAGGAAGTTGGGTGCTCGGTAGAAGAAGTATTTGGGTAGCAGTTCGCCATAGACGAACAAGAATGGTGCCATTACCAGCGGCAACGCCATTTCGGCAGTCGAGTTTCCCGGGAAGGTAGCCTGGGTAAAAAGGACAATCGAAAGCGAGACCATGTAGTTGGCGACATTATTGCCAATGAGTGTGGTTGCGACGAACAACGCCGGGTGATTTGTCAAAAATAACAGGAAACGAGACAGCCAGTCTCCGCCCAGACCATCCAGCACCAGGCGAACGCGAGTCACGCGATAGAAACCCGTTTCCGAGCCGCTGAAGAACGCGCTGAGAAACACACCGAGGATAAACAGGAATGCGATCATACCCATGGCGTCACTCTTCCTCCTGACGCATGGTCAAGCGAACCAGAATGTGCCCTTCAGAGTGCTGCTCGATCACCTCGAATTGAAACGGCCCCCATTCGACGACATCTTCCACTTCAGGAATGTGCTCCAGTTCTTCCTGCAGTATTCCGTTGATCGTCGCGTGCCGTGTTTCAGGAAGTTCTACGTCGAAGTGCTTCGCCAGGCGGCGTACGCTGGTCATGCCTGAGACCAGGTACGAACCATCTTCCTGCTCTTCGAATGTCTTCCGCTGCAGGATGCGTTCGCTGCGTCCATGGGCATACGAGAAGATCGTTTCCATCATGTCTCGCAGGGTGATCACGCCGATCGTTTCCCCCAGTTCGTTGACCACCGCGGCGACTTCGTTTTCGGTGGACAACATCTGCTGAAACACTTCCGAGGCCTTGGCACACCAGGGAAAGACCAATACTTCCTGGGCGTGGTCTTCCAGGTTGCTGGAAGGAAGTTCCGTGGCATCGACCAGGTTGATCGCGCTGACAACGTCGTCTCCTTGTTCGTCGGAGATCAGCAGGTACCCGCTGGGGGTCATTTCCGCATCGAGGTCTTTCAGCGCCACCGGCGGATGAAACATCTTGAAACGCATCCGCGGCCGCATCATTTCCTGGGCCAGCGAGTCAGACAAGCTCACGATGCCGCGCAGGGCCATTTCTTCCTGCTCGAGCACGGTGCTGCTTTGCATCGACATCTGAATCGCACGTTCCAGGTCGGAAACCTGCATGTACGGTTCGGCCTCGAAGCGTGGCCAGATCAAACGTTGCGAAAGGGTGCTCACGCCCCGCATGACTGGGCGAATCGGATCGATCACGCGTACGGCAAATGCAACGGGAACCGCCAGAAATGCGGCCAAGGCCGGAGCACGCAGCACGGCCAGGCTCTTGGGGAGCATTTCACTGAAGAAGATAATCACCAACAACGAAACGGTTGAGAAGATGGTGGCGTAGGTCGATCCTACCGTGTTTTGCAGCCGCAGACCGACGATCGAAGCGACGGCAAAGTAGGCCACGTTGACCATCAGGTTCCAAAACAAGATGGCCGACAGCAGCCGGTCCGGGTCGCTTAGCAGAGAAGCCGCGGCACGCTGAGCCGTTGTTCCCTTGCGAAAGCGTTTGCGATCTTCCAGCTTTAGATAAAAGAACGCCGCTTCCGATGCGGAGAACATCCCAGAGCAGGCGACCAACAGCAGCATTGCCACCAACCAGGGTGCAATGGCCACAATGACGTCCAACCCGCCGCTCCTTTCCGATGAATCGTTGTTGCGAATCTACGCTTTGACTACCCGTCGCACCTAGTCTTCGTCGTTCCCTGAACGACGGCCGACCTCGATGTCGAATTGGCTGATGGCCGGGATCAACATCGTGATGGTCGTAAAACCATACGCGAGTACCGTCGCTAAAGCCACCTCGAAACCTTTCCCCAGCAGGAAGCTGACGATCGCAAAGAACGAGATGCCTGGCAACAGCAACGTCGACATGAGGATCGCATTGGATGGGTTTCGATAACCGATGGCCACGTACAAGCCCAAACCACCGCCAGCCACAAAGCCCAGAAACGGGAAGAGCTGAAAGTGGAAGGACTCGGTAAAACTGATCATCAGCAAGATACACGTTATCACGCCGAGAAACAAAAAGAAGACCGTCCCCAGGCTCACGCCGATCGCCGTGCGGCTGTTGGCGTAGGTCATACCGCAGTGCAGACCCAACATGGTGACGAAGAAATACATCGTCACCAGGCCGGCCGATACGAATAGGAAGCTATCCAACTGCATCGCCCCGGCAATCCAGAGATACGCCGTCACAGCCAGCGGTGCCAGAATCATCTCGCGCGTGACCCACATCACTCCCCATAACTTACCGAAAGTAAACTCTTTGGGGGTCAGGTCGGTCACCAGCAGCAGGTCGAGAGCCTGGCCGTCTCGTTCGTTCGTCACGGAAGTCACGGCCAATGCGTTCACAATCACCAGGCTGATCAGGTACAGCGGCACGATACCCCAGGCAATCGGTGGAATCGTCGTACCGAGTTGATCACCACGGTAAACGGCCGTGCCAGCGGCAACCATACCGTAAAGCATATAGGTCGCGGCGACTGCCAGGGCCAGGTAAACGAACTTGATGATCAACACCTTGCGGCCATAGGCCCAGGTCTGCGTTTCTCGCCAGAGGATCGGGTTATCCCAGACCTGGCGGTGATCGATTTTGACCTCGGTGGTGCGGGCATCGACGTGCCCGGAGCGGCGCTGTTCGTTAGCGGCGTTCTGGTCGGCAGCCGCGTCCATCTTGGCCATATCGTGCTCAGCACCCCAGATACTCTCTTCGAGCTGCTTCGCTTCCATTTCCTTGCCGCGGCGGGCTTCTCGCGAAGGGTTCCAGACACGAACCAAGCCAATCGCAATGCCGTTCATGATCACGATTCCCAGCGACATGATCAAAACATGCAGGCCGATCACCCCGCCGATCATGGCCAGGTTGCCTTCGGCGGTGGGAAAGGGATTGGCGGCTTCCATGACGGCCCAGATTGGATTGATAGCAGTGGCCCAGTCGGCAGCGGAGATCCCCAGCAGTCGATCAAACAGAACGCGCTGCGAAACGACGACGCTGAAACCAAGCAGCACCGTGATCAACATGGCGGTCAGGGCGAGTGTCTGGAAGGTTTTTTCCCGCCACAAGGCGATCGTGCTGCCGATACTGCCGGCGGCGAGTGCCGTGATGAAGGTCACCAGCAGCACACGGAAGACCTGCCCTGCCGAGACCCCACCAAACAGGAACAGGGCACAGAAGACCGGGGCCGCTGCCATGATCAGGGCAAACACGTTGATCAGGCTGGCCAGCATCTTGCCCAGAACCAGCTCGGAATTGTTGAGCCGGGTCATCAGCAGCAGGATCAGTGTCTTGCGGTCCTTCTCTTGAGCGACCGCTCCGGCAGCACTGAAGGCCGCAAAGAAAATCACCAGGCAGAGCTGAATGGGAGCCAAAATATGGAAGATGCTCGCCCCAAAGCGTGCCATATCTCCAACGCTGGCAATCACTTGCGTTCCTGCGAGTACCAGCCAGGCGGTGCACATCAACAGGAATAAAGCCGCCACGTAGACCGCACGGTAGACGTAAAACTTACTGCGACGCGGCGTTACAGCCGCTTCACGGGTAAAAACCGGACCGATGAACAAGTCCAGACTCCCAAACAGGTTACGTGATATTGGGGAAACCAGTCATTATAACACGGGCAGGTAAAACGAAACCCTTCGCTTGATCGGCTGGTTCAATTTAAGCGAATCTTCGTAATTTGGAGGAATCGACCCAAGAGCCTGCCGGGCATTCGACCGAAGGGATTCGAGGAATTAATTTTCGGAAATGAGACAATAATCGTCTCTGCTTATCTCTCTTACTTCTAGATGCCACCTGGCGACCGTGGCGTGATTGGACATCAAGGCGTTGACTTCACCTGCACCCCAACGGCTCAGCGAAGCCGAGATAGCCGATTTGCATGCATTGTATGCGGAAGAGCTGCGCAGGTTCCTGTGGGGTGTTGTGGGGGAAGCCAGCCTGGTCCAAGACATCATCCAGATAACCTTTCGGAAACTGGTTGAAGTCGGCCACGAAACCCAAGCCGAGAGTCGCAAGGCTTGGCTGTTTCAGGTTGCCTACCGCGAAGCCCTCGCTCAACGCCGGCGAAGTGCGACGCAAAAGAAGGTGCTGGAAACCCTCCACGAAGATCCTCGCCGAAATGAAGATGGCCTGCCGGTCGATCCCCTGGTCGCCCAGGAAACGGCTGATTCGGTTCGCCAAGCCATCGGAGAGCTTTCGCCGGAACTGCAACAGGTTCTGCGAATGCGGATTTACGAAGACAAGACGTTCGCTCAAATCGCTGAAGAGCTCGACATTCCGTTGGGCACCGCACTCGGGCGAATGCGAAACGCAATGATCAAGCTGCGCGGCAAGTTAGCTTGGATCGAGCGTGAACGCTAACCTTAACTCACGAAGCAGACATGATTCGTAGCACCCAGCAGAACGAACACCCCGCCGATGACGATCGCTTCCTGGAAGCGATGCGGTATCTCCTGGATGAAATGTCGGGAGAAGAAGCCGAGCGATTCGAAGCGGACTTGGCCACCGACCAATCGCTCCGCGAACTGCTGGCCGAAGCCGTTCTGCTCACGCAAGCAAGTTACCAGGCGTATGTGCCTCAGACCGTTTCCCAGGAGCCTGTCGAGGTTGCCTCACCCGGCAATGTGGCTCCTGGAAACGGGTTTCGGCTGCGTGTGCTGCTGTCGTTGGCTGCCTGCTTGATTGTCTTTGTGCTTAGTGGCCTTGTATTTGTCTCGAACGCATACCGAACCAGCTATCCGGCAGCCGCCAACGTGGACAGAGAAGGCATTCAACTAGCGGCTGCCTGGGTGGAAAACATCGAGGATGACACCGACGTCCTGGCCGAACCGTGGGCCGACTTGCCTGAAGAGGAAGACAACTTCTTCGAGCAACTGCTGGTAAGCACGCCGGAGAATCCTCCGAGCTGGATGCTCAAAGCACTCGCTGCTCAGCAGGAAACCGAATCCGAGACACCGGCTCTGTAATGACCTTTCCCAAGAAGACCACGATCCCGTTTCGATCCGTTATGAATATTGCCTCGCGAACTCACTGCCTTCTCCTTGCTACTTGCCTGGCAGCGCTTTGCGCGCTGAGCTGGTCGGGGGCGGCAGTTGCACAGGATCGCACCGTGCCGGTTTCGGCCGTGAAGCCAGACGCAACGCGTCGCCAGATCGCCCAGGCCCCCATGGCGGATCAGCGCATTTCGGTCGTGGAACGTCAACGCCGCGAGGAAGTCGCACTCGCGTTCGCCAAGAAACATCACCCAGAACTCGAGAAACTTCTGCGACAGTTGCGGGGTATGGACCAGAAGGAATATGGCAAAGCCATACGCGAACTTTATCGAGTAAGCGAACGGCTCAGCCTCCTCGAAGAACGGGCACCGCACTTCTACCAGGTGCAACTCGATTTGTGGAAAGCAAACAGCAGCGCCACGCTGCTGGCCGCACGATTGCAACTGAATCCCGGTAACGAAGACCTCCGTCAGGAGTTTCGTGCCGCACTTCAGCGGAAATTTGAAACACAAATCCGCGTCAACGAAGAAGAGCTGGCACGCGCTCGCGAACGAGTCCAACGACTCGAACAAAACCTCGAACGTCTGGAACGGGACGGCCCGCAGATGATCGAGCGGCAAATGCGTCAACTGACGCCCAAGACCAAACCTAGTTCTTAGTAAACCACCAGGTGCTTTTCGCACCACCAAGCCAATACACCTTACAACCGACCATGACCCCCCATCTCCACGCGAAGGATAGCAACTCCATGAAAGCCACTTTCGCTCGCTTCTGTCTCTCGTTATTCGCCCCGGCGATTGCCTTGGCGACCGTGGCCCCGCTTTCCGCGGAGTCGCTCGGAGACGAACGACCTTCCGGCAAAGTCATGCCCACGATCATCGAGCGTTTCACGCCTGAAGACGTTGCCGAGACGCCTGACTTTCAGAAGCACGTCTCGCCATTGATGGGCCGCTTGGGCTGCAATGGCCGCAGCTGCCATGGTTCGTTCCAGGGACGTGGCGGGTTCATGCTCTCGCTGTTTGGTTACGACTTCAAAGCGGATCATGCCGCGATCACCGAGGGGGACGACCCACGTGTCGACACCGACTCGCCTGATGAAAGCATGCTCATCTACAAGCCAACCGATGAAGACATGCACGAAGGGGGCAAGCGTTACGAACTGAACAGCTGGGAACACCGCGTTCTGCATAATTGGATCAAGGATGGGGCGAAGTTCGACGCGTCGCACGTGGCTGTCCTTGAGAAGCTGCAAGTTACGCCGGAAGAAATCGTCTTCCGCAATCAAGACCAATCGGAACCCCTGCGTGTTATCGCCCACTGGGCCGACGGCACCAAAGAAGACGTCACCCCACTGTGCCGTTTCACAACGAACGACGACCAGGTTGCTGCGATCAACGGCGACGGCATCGTCACCAGCGGCGAAGCAGGCGACACGCACGTTGTCGTCGCTTATGACAAGGCAGTCGTGGCCATTCCCGTTCTGCACCCGGTCAGCAAGTTGATCGGCGAGAACTATCCCGCCGTTCCAACGCCAACCAAGATCGATGAACTCGTCGTTCAGAAGCTGAAGAAAATGGGCATCGTCCCTTCTGATCTGGCATCGGACGAACAGTTCCTTCGCCGAGTGAGCCTCGACATTGCCGGGACTTTGCCTTCGCCGAGTGAGATCCGCGCGTTCGTGGCCGATAAGGACCCTGCCAAGCGTGAGAAGAAGATCGACCAGCTTCTTGATACTCCGGCCTACGTTGCCAAGATGACCACTTTGCTGTGCGACATCACCGGCAACAACGACCAGCAACTGGTCAACGTGTCGCCGATGCGAGTCGGACCAGCGCAGGAATGGTACGACTGGATCTACGATCGTGTTGAGAAGAACACTCCGTACGACGAAATCGCCGCCGGAATCGTGCTGGCTCGCAGCCGCCTGGAAGGGGAGAGCTACCGCGAATTCTGTGAAGAGATGAGCGACATGTACCGCGACGGAGGCTCTTTCGCCGATCGCGACTATATGACGCACTACTGGGCTCGCCGCGAATTCCGCGAACCAGAAGAACGGGCCATTGCTTTCGCTTACGCGTTCATGGGCGTGCGGATTCAGTGTGCCCAGTGCCATAAACACCCGTTCGATGTCTGGTCGAAGAATGACTTCGACGAGTTCAAGACCTTCTTCACCGGTGCTCGGTTCGCTACTCAGCCGCCACGCTTCGACCAGGATGGCTTTGCTCAGTACGAAGAAATCCTCGAAAAGCTTGATATCGACAAGAGTCTGAAAGGGAATCAGCAGCGTCGCGAGTTCGCGAAGGAACTGCAAAAGGGAAAGACCGTTCCCTTCCCGGAACTTGTCGTGATGCCGGTCAGCAACATCAGCCGCAATGCGAAGAACAACAAGAACCGCAAAGGGCTCCCTTCGCGTTCGCCTGAGGCCCGTGTTTTGGGTGAAGACGCGATCGACCTTCGCGATTACGAAGACGTCCGCCAGCCGGTCATGGAATGGCTTCGCGGGAAGGACAACCCTTACTTCGCTCGCGCCATCGTCAATCGTATCTGGGCAACCTACTTCAGCGTGGGTATCGTTCATCCGACCGACGACTTGAGCCTGGGCAATCCTCCAAGCAACGAACCTCTGCTGGATTACCTGGCCAAGGGCTTCATCGAGCACAACTACGACCTGAAGTGGGTTCATCGCGAAATCGCCCTGAGCCGTACCTATCAGCTCTCGTGGGTCCCGAACGAAACCAATCGTCTCGACACCCGTAATTTCAGCCGCTCGGTACCACGTCGTCTGCCGGCGGAAGTCGCCTACGACATCATTCAGCAGGCTACTGCGGGGGACGATTCGATGGGAACGTACCTGACCAACATTGAAGACCGTGCCATTTCGATTCCCGGCACGCGGATTCAAGGGAACGCTTCCTATCCGCTGCAGATCTTCGGACGTAGCGAGCGGGCCAGCAACTGTGACTGCGATCGCAGCATGGAAGCGACCCTCCTGCAAACCGTCTTCCTGCAGAACGACTTCAGCCTGCACGCTTCGATGGCCAGCAGCGACAGTTGGATCGGCCAGGTCGAGAAGTCAATGAAGCCGCCGATCGACAAGAAATCGACCGAAGTCGGCAAGATCCAAGCCCAAATCAAACGCTTGTACGAGCAAATGGGTAACGGTCGAGCCGTGGCCGAACGCATGGCAGCCAATGGCAACCCAGAAAAGGCGAAAGAGATTCGCCAGAAGCTGGCAGCCGGCAAGAAGCGTTTAGAGGTTTTGCGAGCTGAATTGGAACGGGCCCAGCGCAAGCAAGAGAAGGAAAAGGCCGCCCCAGCTGCATTCGATTCTCCGGCTGAAATGGTAACTGAGGCCTACCTCCGCACACTCAGCCGCGAGCCAAGCGAAAAGGAGATGACCATTTCGTTGGCTCACCTGCGAAGCGCCGACGAGCCCGTCGACGGTCTGCACGACCTGATGTGGGCCCTGCTGAACACCAAGGAGTTCATCGTTAATCATTAGTGACTTGTTCCCTCTCCCCCGCAGACGGTGGAGAGGGGACTAAATTGAGCCATGCCAACGAAGACGCCAGCATGGCTCCCTAACATCCCACTGAAAACTTCAAACTCATACATCTAGGATCACCCGTATGCCCATCAATCAAACATGTGACGGAGTACGCCGCCGCGACTTTCTGAAAGTTGGCGTCATGGGCGGCATTGGTCTGAATTTGGCTTCTTATCTTTCCTTGGCTGAAGCCGGAGAAGTCTCTGGCGGCGGACAAGCGAAGGCCGGTATTTTCATCAATCTGAACGGTGGACCGACCCATATCGACACGTTCGATCCTAAGCCGGAAGCACCAAGCGAATACCGTGGCGAGTTCAAGCCGATCAAGACCAACGTCCCCGGCATTGAACTGAGCGAACACCTACCCAAGCTGGCCCAGCAAGCCGACAAGTATGTCGTCATGCGGGGTGTCTCGCATACGCTGGCCGCCCACCAACTGGGTACCGAATACGTCAACACCGGCACGCGTCCGATTGCTTCGCTGCAGTACCCCGCTTACGGTTCGATCGTGAGCAAGGAACTGGAAACGCCGGAAGACCTTCCTCCATTTGTCGCCATTCCTCGTAGCGCCCAATCGGCAGGCTACCTGGGCGTGAAGTACGCTCCGCTGGCGACCAACAGTACGCCTCGCGCAGGTCAGGCTTATTCGGTGCGCGGAATAAGCCTGGCCGGCGGGCTGACAATCGACACGGTTGAACGTCGCCACAAGCTGCTGGCCGAGCTGGACCAAACCTTCGCTGGGTTTGAATCGGACGATCAACTGCTGGATGGTTTGGATCGTTTCAGCCACCAGGCCCATGCGATCATCACCTCCAAGCGAGCTCGCGACGCGTTCGATATCTCGAAGGAAAGCCCGGCGTTCGCCAAGAACTTCGAGCAAGACGACTTCAGCATGAGCTGCTTGTTGGCCATTCGTCTGATCGAAAGTGGTGTCCGTTTCGTTACCATCACCAACGGTGGATGGGACACCCATCAAGACAACTTTGCTCGTTTGAAGGATAGTCTGCTTCCGAAGCTGGACAACGGCCTGGCAGCGCTCTTCAATGGACTTCACAGCAAGGGCATGTTGGATTCGACCGGCGTGTTTGTGACCGGCGAGTTCGGTCGTACGCCGAAGATCAACGGCCGCGGCGGTCGCGATCACTATCCTCGCTGCATGACCATGTTGATGGCTGGCGGCGGTGTTCGCGGCGGTCAAGTCGTTGGCGAAAGCGACGACAAGGCCACGTTGCCGAAGGACGGTGTTGGGATCAAGCCGGACGATGCGGCTGCCTCGTTCTTCTATAACCTCGGCATCGATCACACCAAGGAATACCACACGACTACCGGCCGACCGATCACCATCGTGCGTGACGGGCAGGTTATCCGCCAACTCTTCTCGTAAGAGGAGCCGAGGCATTTTCGCGTTTCACACTTCGTATCTTTTCCCCCTTACCATTTCGGAGTCCCTGTAGTATGTCTCGTTGTCACACCCTGTTGATGTTCGCCCTGGTGGCGGTCCTGTCTGTCGGTACCGCTTTGGGCGCAGACGATGCCAAGCCGAAGAAGAAGCAAGCCAAGGCTCCGCAGCGCGGAATCTTCGCTGAAGTTCTGAAGCTCGACTTGAGCGAAGAACAAAAAGAAAAGGTCACTGCAATCCAGAAGGAACTCGGTCCTAAGCTGGCCGAACTGACCAAAGCCGTTGGTCTGACCAAGGAAGATCGTGAAGCTCGCATGGCTGCAATGAAGGAAGCCAAAGAAAAAGGTCTCAAGGGCAAAGAAGCGCAAGAATACATCAGCGCCAAGGCTCCTCTGACCGACGAACAAAAGGCCGCCCAGAAGGCTGTCACCGAGTTGAACGGCAAGATCCGTGAAAAGCTGGCCAGTGTTCTGACCGATGAACAAAAAGAGAAACTCGGCCTCAATAAGAAGAAGCCGGGTGCGAATAAGAAAAAGAAGAACGCCGAATAGGCTTCTCGCCTTAGCATGTCGGCGATGGCCAAGTGTCGTCGTCGGTCAGCACCTTCGCGAAGCGGACCGGACGTGTTTCGGTCCGCTTTTCTGTTTCTTGAACGTAAAATTTCCCTACAACCGGCAAAATCGGCACGAAACCGAGCTTGTCGGATGATCCCCCGGTTGGCGATGATTCTCTCTGCCGCGTAACCTAAACTATCCCATGAGTTTCTTTCGCTATTTATTAAGTCGATCCCCCATGCCCCAGCCGTGGAAAAATCAAGGCCTTGGCCTGATCGTGCTGCTCGTCCTGCTAGGACTGGCCATGATCTACGTCCCTGGCTGGGTTGCCGACATCATTCGCGAAGGGAACGACCTGGGCACCGTCGGCAAATGGGTCTACTTCTCCATCGTCGGCACGGGCGCAGCCCTGCTTCTGGGGCTGGCTGGGTGGGGCATCTGGACTCTAGTCATTGCCAAGATTCAAAAAGACCGACGCCGCGAAATGCGGAATCGCAACCCCAACGAACTAACGCCAGACCAACGGCGAGCCGAGTTGAAAGAGAACCTGGAAAGCATCTCGGACCTGCGCGACGAGATGGCCGACGGCGACTTCCGCGACACGGTCGACCCGATGATCGATCGCATCGAAGAGAAGCTGGTTGGGGGCAACCTCGAGATCATTGCCTTCGGCACGATCAGCAGCGGGAAGTCGTCGCTGCTCAATGCGCTGGCCGGACGTGATGCATTCAGCACCGACATCGTGGGGGGCACGACCGTTCGCCGTAACCAGGTCGACTGGCCCGGTAACAACAAAGTGCAGCTGATCGATACGCCAGGGCTCGGGGAAGTCGACGGAAGCATCCATCAGGAAATTGCCACCCATTCTGCTCAAGACGCCGACATTGTCCTTCTGGTGGTCGATGGTCCACTGCGGCATAGCGAGTTCCAACTGCTGGAACTGCTCGCCAAGATGGAGAAGCGAGTGCTCGTCTGCCTGAACAAGGAAGACTGGTTCACCGATACCGACAAAGCCAAGCTCCTGCAGCAGATCACTCAGCAAACCAAAGATATCGTTCAGGCCGACGACATCCTTTCGGTCCGCAGCCGTTCGACCAAGCGAAAGCGCGTTCGCGTCCTGCCCGATGGCACGGAGACCGAAGAAGAAGTAGACGTCCCGCTGAGTATCGAACCCCTTGCGCGGCGCATGATGCAAGTCATCAAGAAGGACGGCACCGACCTTTTGCTGGCCAATCTACTGACGCAGTCTCGCGGACTGGTCGAGAAGGCCCGCAAAGAGGTGGAAGACTCGATCGATCGCCAGGCCGATCAGCTGATCAACCGATATATGTGGGCCTCAGGCGGAGCTGGTGCATTAACCAACCCATTGCCGGTACCAATGGTCGAACTGGCAGCCGGAGTTGCCATTTCCACCAAGATGGTAATGGACCTGGCCAAGATCTATCGCCAGCCGGTCGACCTGGACCTGGGTGTCAGCCTGCTGGGCCAGATGAGCAAACAATTCATCGGCTATTGCGGCGTACAAGTAGCTGCCCCGTTCGTGGCCTTAGCGATTGGCTCGATGATCAAAACGGTTCCCGGCATCGGAACCGTATCGGGCATGCTGCTCAACAGCATTGTGATGGCCCTGGTCACCCGTTGGATTGGCAACGTCTTCATGGTCTACTTCAAACACGGAATGCAAGAGCCTGAGGGGGGGCTGGCTGGCCTGGCCCGTCGCGAGTGGGACAAGGTCACCGATTCCGCATACCTGCGTAAACTGGTTCAGGAAGCCCGACAACGTTATGTCGAACGAAAGTAACGACAACCTAACCCCTGATCTGCCGCCAAACGGCGATTTGCCCGTCGATTCAGGCGTTACTACTGCACAGCCTGAACCGATGTCGGCTGACGATCGCCGCTACGTTGACGCGCTGCAGTCGGTACGCCATACGCTCGACCGATTTCGCGGCTGTAGCGATCAGGAAAAAGAACTTTTGCGGCGAGATCTCAGTCAGCTCCAGAATATGGAAACGAAGCTGACCAGTGGCCGCGTCGAGATCGTCGTATTTGGCGAAATCAGCACCGGCAAATCGGCTTTGATCAATGCCTTGGTCGGCAAGGCCGTTACCCAGGTTGATATCCAAGGGGGCTGGACCAAGGAAATCTGGCATGTTGCCTGGGAAGGTGCCGGTTACCGCATACCTGGTCTCGCAGATAGCGAAGTCGTGCTGATCGATACGCCTGGCATCAATGAAGTAGGGGGTGCCGATCGTGGCGAAATGGCCCAAGACACCGCTCGTCAGGCCGATGTAATCTTGTTCGTTATCGACTCGGACATGAACGAGACCGAGTATTCGGCCCTGATGTCCTTGGCCAATGTCAACAAGCCAATCATCGTCGTGCTCAACAAGATCGATCAGTATTCCCCCCGCGAGCGAGAGCGGCTGGAAGAGATTCTCAACGAGCGTCTGGCCGGTATTATTCCGCCGGAGAGTATCGTCGAGACGGCGGCTCAGCCGAAGGAAGTTGAATATATCATTCAACAGGCCGACGGTACCGAACGCAGCGAGTGGCGTACGCCGCCGCCCAAGGTCGAAGACCTGAAGCTACGTCTGCTGGAAGTGCTGGAAGAAGACGGCCTAGGACTGCTGGCCTTGAACGCGGCGATGTATGCCGCCGATAAGTCGGACCGAGTCGCTTCGTTAAAAGTGAAGATCCGCGAGCACCGCGCGAACCAAACGATCTGGAGTTTCGCCGTGGTGAAAGCGACCGCGGTGGCTGTGAACCCCGCCCCGGTATTCGACGTGCTGGGTGGCAGCGCGGTCGATATCGCCATGCTCCGAGCCTTGGCGCACATCTATGGCATCGAGATGACCTGGTCGAACATTGAAAAGCTGGCCACCAGCATTCTTCAAGCAGCCGGCTGGACCATCACTGCGGAACTAGGAACGCACGCACTGAGTTCCGTCGTGAAAACACTCACTCTCGGCTGGGGCACCGTTCTGACCGCTGTTCCTCAAGGTGGTGCCGCCGGATATGGTAGCTACATCGTTGGCAAAGCAGCCAAGTATTACTTCGAGCACGGTGCCAGTTGGGGCGACGAAGGCCCCAAGACGGTCGTGAAGCGGATCCTGGAAGAGACCGATAAGAAGTCGGTAGTGCAGGACCTGAAGGAAGAGATTCAGAAGAAACTGCATCTGAACCGGCATTCCGGCAGCGGGAGTTAGCTGCTACGTCGCCGAATGCTTCTGTTCGATCTGCTCAATCCCTAGCTCGATCATCTGCTTGAGTATGTCCGTGTCGATGTCGGCTAAGTGTTTGATGTAGAGACATCCCTTGCCGGTCTTGTGCTTCCCCAGTTTTTCCAGCAACGGAGCCATTTGCTGGATGTCGCACGTCAGGTACAAGCTGATTTGATTTTTGCGTGGGGCGAAGCCGACGATCATGATGTCCCCTTCATGCCCCGAGGCGTACTTGTAGTGGTACGTGCCGAAGCCAACGATACTGGGGCCCCACATCACGGCCCGTTCGCCGGTGGCTGCGCGCATCATCTTGGATAGCTGCTTACAGTCTTTCCTCTGCTGCGGGTCTTCCAGTGTGTCAATGAACTTTGCAGCACTCTCTTTGGTTGGTTTGGTTTTGTTTTCCGCCATCGCTCACCACACTCCGTCTGCACCCAGCAAACCATCCAACACAAAACAGGCTCCAACAATGCAAATCGCGATTGGGAAGAAATAGATGTAACCTGCTGCAAGCCCGGCGACCAACCATCCTCCTCCACCCAAAAGACAAAGCATCCCAATCGCAACGTTATGCCACTTGAAGCCCCAGCCAGGCTCTTCATCAAAATCGTCCACGATTGAATCCCTATTGCCGTTGGCCAATCAATAAGTTGAAATCGATGTCTCAAGATACAGAAAGCGGTGGCCTGTTTCCAATGTTTTTCTCCGAAACATACCCCCGCTAGAAGCCACTTGGCCCTTCGACATCTTGTCATGCTTAATGGCAAAGAATTACGTCCCCCAGGAAACCCCAACATGCAACCTACCTACGAAGAACTCGCCAAGATGATCGATCACTCGCTGCTGCACCCGACCATGACGGACGAGCAGCTGGAAGCTGGTTGTCAGGCCGCGGTTCAATACGGCGTTGCATCGGTTTGTATCAAGCCCTACTACGTCCGCCGAGCGGCCGAACTGCTTGAGGGTAGCGGAGTGCTGGTGGGAACGGTCATCGGCTTCCCTCACGGCAGTAATCTCACCGAAATCAAGCGTCACGAAACCGAGCTGGCCTGCCAGGACGGTGCGGTCGAGATCGATATGGTAATCAACATCGGCAAAGCCCTCAGTGGCGACTGGGAGTACGTTCAAACAGACATCCAGGCCGTCTGCAACGAAGCCCACAAGCATGGGGCGAAGGTCAAGGTGATCATCGAAAACGATTATCTCAACAGCGGCGGCGGTGGCCTGGATGCGGACGCACTCAAACAGAAGCTATGTCAGATGTGCGAAACCGCCGGTGCCGATTGGGTGAAAACCTCCACCGGCTTCGGCTTCGTCAAACAGGCCGATGGCGGATACAACTACCAAGGGGCAACGGAACACGACCTGAAACTGATGCGTGAAGCTGTTTCCGAAACCGTGCAGGTCAAAGCGGCCGGCGGGGTTCGCGACTTGAAGGGGCTTATCCGTGTCTGGGAACTCGGCGCATCACGCTGCGGCACGAGTGCGACGTCGCAAATCCTTGATGCCTACGGCAAAGGGGACACCAGTGGCAGTGCCAAGCTGGGTGGAGGGGGCTACTAATACTCGCCGTACCCGAGTACCGCTTGGTAGAATGAACTAGATACGTTCTGCTTCATTCGATTTCCTGCCACGATCATGCTTCGACTTGCCCTGCTCTCGATCTTACTGCTCACCTTGGAAGTGACGGGATCGCTCTGCGCGCAAGAGACCTACTTCAGCGACGTCCCGCTGGGGATCGACTGGATTATCGTGCCGGAAGATAACCCCATGTCGGCCGCGAAGATCGAGCTAGGCAAGCAGTTGTTCTTCGATACGCGGCTATCTGGCAACGGCACCGTTAGCTGTGCCAGTTGCCACGACCCCAACAAAGGTTGGGCCGACGATCGGAAGTTTACGCCGGGAGCCCACGGCCAGCTCACCTCGCGTAATGTCCCCAGCATTGTGAACGTGGGGCTGCATCGCACGTTTTTCTGGGATGGGCGGGCCCCTTCCCTGGAAGTGCAAGCCCTGGCTCCGATGACCAATCCGGCCGAAATGGATATCAGCCTGACCGAACTCGAAAATCGACTTCGCAATATCGATGGCTATCGATCGCAGTTTCAAACAGTATTTGCGGACGGGGTTACGGCGCAGAATGTCGCCAAGAGCCTGGCCGCGTTTCAGCGGACGATTGTCGCTGGAGAAACGACTTACGATCGCTTTCGAGGAGGGCATGCCGATGCACTCGAAGGAGAAATCGGCCGCGGCAGTGGAATCTTCTTTGGCAAAGCGAACTGCGGCAATTGCCACATCGCCAAGGTTTACACGGACCATAAGTTTCACAACATCGGTACCGGCCTCAGCGACACGCAGCAAGATCAAGGCCGGGCCGGGCACACCGGCAAACCTGAGGACATCGGCAAGTTTCGCACTCCCCTGCTCCGCGATCTCGCGTTGACGGCCCCATACTTTCACGATGGCAGCAAAGCAACGCTGGAAGAGGTGGTCGACTTCTACAACGAAGGGGGCGGTAAGAATCCTCGACTCGATCCGCATATCGTGCCCCTGAACCTCACGCCGGAAGAAAAGAAGGCACTGGTGACTTTCCTGCGCGAAGGACTACGCAGCAACGCCTATCCGCAGATCGAGAAGCCGACGCTGCCCAAGTAATCGCTACTTATCGGCGTCAAGACACTCAAGCTCGGTGTAGAACATGGCAGCCGGATTGATGCGGTTCGCTTCCAGAAATGCTTCTCGCTCACGGACGACCTCGGTCTGGGCCAGTGCCGGTAAGACAATGCCCCAGATCGCCGTGATACAGAGTCCGGTCACGGCGAGAGCGATCCAACCGCGGTAGTTTGGATCCGACTTCATTACGAACCCCACGGAATGACTTTGAACGCCAGGTAGGCCATTGCCAGAGTTAAAATTAGATTCAGCGTCTGACCACAAATATACAGGATCAACGGTTTACCACCGTGAAACTGTGACGAAAGCTGGCGGAAATTCAGATCGATGCCAATGCAGATAAAAGCCAGGCAGAACAGCCAGCCGCGGAGCTCTTTGGTAACGGATGTCGTCGCCGTGACCAGCATCTCCCCTTCGCTCGAAGAGGCGTAGATGAGCGAGGCGATGATCGATGCTCCGATGAAGCCGAGTACGAATTTCGGAAAGCGTTTCCAGATTTCGCCCGCTCCGATTTTAGGAGCCTCTCCCTCTTCGCCATCCGAGCGAGTCGTCCAGTAAACGGCGACACCAAACGCAATCACGCCGATGAGAATGTTCTGAATCATCTTCACGGTAGCGGCGACTTCCAGTGCAGTATCCCCCAGAAGACCACCTGCGACAGCCACAGCCCCGGTCGCGTCGATCGTTCCGCCGATCCATGCTCCGCCCAGTTCCTGATCGAGCCCCATCGAGGTAATCAGCATGGGCATGACAGCCATCATCACCGCCGTAAAGCACAGCGAGAGACCAATCGCCACGGACAGTTCTTCCTTTTTCGCTTTGCACGCGGCCGCCGTCGCGATGGCCGCCGACACGCCGCACACCGACATATCGGCCGAGATCGTCATATTGAGCGAGGCGGACTTCATCTTCAGGATTTTCTGACCGAACCAGAACGTGGTGATCAGCACAATCGGCGTCACCACCCAGGCCACCATGATGCCTGGCATACCCATGGCCAGCAGACGACTGAAAAGGACTTCAGCCCCCAGCAAGACCAAGCCCGTCTTAATGTACAACTCGGTCCGCATGGCGGCCTCGCCCAGTTCGCCGAAGGCCTTTTTGCCAATCGTATTGCCGATGATCAAACCGACGACCAGCGCCCACAGGGCATACTCCAGGTTGTAGTTCTTGATTACGGACTGACCTGCCAGGACATAGGCGATCAAAGCCAGCGCGAACAGGATCAGAAAGCCATAAATGAAAGCCGCCGGGGTAGCCTGGGGACGCATGAAGAGGGACAGCGATGCCATGACCACGCACAGGATCACTAGCGCACCGATGGTGCCGGGCCAAGTGACTTTGGGTTTGTCGGCTGTTCCGGTGAACGCGACAATCGGATTCGATTCCCAACCACCCGGCTTGCTGACGAAGGGCTTCAAGGGGTTGGCGATCGCGGTGACCGTCCCATCTTCGACGGTTCTTTTCCCAAGCGTCAGCGTCGCCGCGAAACATAGAATCAGCAGTAACATGCCGACCACGATGGCGATGACATCTTCCGAAAGACCCGAGCGTTTTTCAGGCGAAGGAGCAGGTGCGCTGTCGGTTTCGTTCATGGTGTGATAGAGAGAGGGAGGCTGTTGGCGGGCGATTCATGCACTGAAAATATAACCAAATCGTTAAGACTTCCCAAGGCGAAAGGGCGCAAGATTGGCTGCTTCGCGGCGAATCCCCCCCTAGAATGCGTTGTAAGTGAAGGAAAAGGAAAATCAACCACCCCTTGTGACAACTTTCTCCCTAGCATCGCTGCAAGGAACGCCGCTGGTACAGTAGAATGCGAAATGGCAAATCCCCCTCGCAGGACGGACAACGCATTGATAGAGGGGATGATGCTATTATCGTTTCTTGAATCGGAGGCCCATCGTAGGCAGCGCATGTTTCCCGATGAAACTGCCCTCAGCAATTTGAAGGACAACGAGCGCGTCGTGCTCTATCCTTCCTATGCCTATCCGGCTCCTGATCAAAGCGGGTGGATTTTGCAGGTCCATGGAAGTGTTTTCGAGGCCGTGCCTGAGAACCTTCCCCGCAAGATCATGATCCGAGTTTTGGCGCGCTTGATGGGGGCCACGCAAGAACAACTCGATACCAACGTCTTCAAGCAGCGGATCTTAGGGTTCACCGTTTACCAGCACGGTGGCAAGGAGATCGCTGTGAAGATCGGCGATAAGATCTACCAGCTGCGCGGAAAGACCAAAAAGAATGGCCAGTTCCGCGGTACGGTGCTTATCCCTAACGAAGACGTCGATACCATCGCCATGACGGTGGGGGCGACCCGGCACGTTCGTTATGCGATCCATTCCAAGTTCGAGGTAGCCACCCCCTTGGAAGGCCTGGTGAAGCTGATCGATCGCGACGGCATCTCGGTCATCTCAGACATTGACGATACGGTCAAACACACCCAAGTCTCGACGCGCAAGGACATGCTGGCGAATACCTTCCTGCACGAGTTTGCCACCGTGCCAGGCATGGTTGATCTGTACCAGAAATGGCAACAGCAAGGAGCCTCGTTCCATTACGTCACCAGCAGCCCTTGGCAGTTGTTTGAACCGCTGTCGGAACTGTTTCGCGATCAAGGCTTGCCGGATGGTTCGTTCCACATGAAGAGCGTTCGCTTTCGCGACCCAACCGTGCTGCAGCTGTTCATTGCGCGGCGGTGGGGTAAAAGGAAAGCGATCAAGCAGCTTCTGCGGACCTTCCCCGATCGTAAATTCGTGATGGTGGGGGATTCCGGAGAGAAAGACCCGGAAACCTACGGCGTGATGGCCCGCAAGTATCCCGATCAGGTCGTAAAGATTTTTATTCGCGATCTGGGAGGCAAGAAGTCGACCGATCATCGCTACGCCAAGGCGTTCCGGCGAGTACCGGAAGAGAAGTGGCAGCGTTTCACGTGCGCTTCTCAGCTACAAGAATACGACCTGCCGGCCCCTACGCAAATCTCATCCGCAGAGGCCAACGGCGACGGGAATTGAACGCCATCTTCTTAGAGCCTGGTCGGCACTAGACCTGGGTATACCCCAAGCCGGTGATAATCTCGTACATCTCTTCGTACGTGATGAATCGACGACGATTGCGAAGTTTGTATTCGTCGATCGCCAGGGCCAATTCATGAGCACCGGGGGACAATCCCTCGTGACTATTGGTGAATTGGCGACGCTCGAAGACCGGCGTTTCGCCCGGCTTCCGAGGGCTACGTCGATCGACAAAAGGAGTCGTCGTGGCAGGCACAGGTTGATTCATCGTAGACATCTCCGACGGTCAGTCTTCTTCTATACGTTCACGGAAAGGATCTCCGTGGTTCGGTCTTGAAAACCTAGAACGCATGTTGGCGAAGTCAAACGATGATGACAGATTGCCACACGCAGACACATGACTTACGAAGGACGAGTCCGCGCGACCGCCACAATCGATACCATCGCAACTCGTTCCAACCGAAAGCCTATCGCCGCATGGACTGTTGAGCCTGCTGACGGAAGACCGGCAGTTGGCCGACCAACTGCAAAGCAGAAGCGTGCTGTGGATTGACCTGAAGTGCCGAGTTCGCGGCATACTCGGCCCGAGCTAATCGGCCGGCGGCAACTTCACATTCGGCCCAGGTATAAAGGAGGTCGGCGGTCATCTCATTCGTCTCGGCCAATTCCGCCAGGCAATCGGCCGCATCGAGATGCTGTCCCAGATCACGGTAGGCCAGGGCCTGCTCGACACCCACGTCCGCTGGCAGCCGATGGCCGAACTCGGCCTGGCGGACGATCGAAATACAGGCCAATGCCTGGCTTGGTTGTCCTAGCTGCCGGTAGGTCGATGCCAATCGCAGCTGGACATCGCGGTTGGCGGTTTCGCTGTTGGTTGCGGCGCGAATGTAACAGAGCTTCGCCGAATCGAGATCCCTTCGCACCAGGGCGAGGTCCCCCTGCAACTGCCACGCCGGGGCGAACTTCGGATCGCACTCGATCGCCCTGTTGGCGGACATATGCGCTTTAGTCGGATCGCCGGAATCGAGATACATCCGACCAATTCGTGCGTGCAAATTGGGATCGTCACTCCCCAGTGCCAGGGCCGATTCCAGTTCCGCGATCGCTTCGGTTCGCTTACCGGTTTTCCAGAGCGTCTCGCCGTAATGCATTCTGGATTGCAGATCGTAGGGAGCGTTCTTCTTGGCCTCGGCCAGAAGCTTCTCGGCATTCTCCCAGTCGTCGCGGTGCATCGCTTGCACACCGCGCTGCGTCAATTGACGAGCCTGAACGATCTTCTGATGCGAAGCATTCGCCTGACTGAACGTACTGCACCCTCCGAAAACTGCTAGCATGAGCGCACCCAGCACGATTCCGCTTGCGCAGAAGGCGCGGCTCCTAGCCATTTCCGAGGATTGCATCCATTCCATAGAAGGTTTCCAGCGAATCGTTCGCCGTTGGTTATTAACTGGCAGAGACTACCAAACCTGCGTTTTTCGTCCTAGATCAGGCTCGGCTTGTCCCTTTGATCGCCGATAGGCAAACAAGCTAAACCCGCTAAAATACGGGGAAATAGATCGAATTCACCCTCAGGGGATCCCCCCTGATTCCTTGAACCAATACGCAACGAAGGCTGCCGTGGTTGCCACATACGACAATTTAGGCGTGAAGTTCTCGTACCCCGAGAACTGGCGAATTTCGGAAGACCAGACCAACGCCTGGCCGCGCAGTGTCTCGGTCCACAGCCCCACCGAAGCGTTCTGGACGCTGATGATCTACGAGCCCGGCACCGAACTCGAGGCGCTGGTTGACGCCGTTCGCGACGCGTTAAGCGAAGAATACACCGACTTCGAGTCGGTTCCTGCCGAGCAGACGATCGAAGGGGTCGACCTGATTGGTTGCGACCTGAACTTCTACTGCCTGGACTTTCTGGTCCAAGCCAAAATTCGGGCATTGATGCTAGGCGTGCGTCCGTGCGTCATCCTTTACCAGGGGGAAGATCGCGAGTTCGACGAAATGGAGCTTGTCTTTTCCGCGATTACCCACGACCTGATTCGATCGTAGAGGAACACTGGAAACGGGACGTTTGCGTCCACTATAATCTTCCTTGTTGGCGGATCACTCAACTACGATTCTCAACTTGAGGAGAGCCTCGCGATGTCGATTTCCACCGATCTCCACGAAGATACGATGCAGAAAATCGGGGAAACTTCGGGCCAGATTTGGGCCTATCTATCAGCCGAAGGTCCTGTGTCCCTGACCAAGCTGACCAAAGAGGTGGGCGAAAAGAAGGACACTATCCTGCTGGCAGTCGGTTGGCTGGCACGCGAGAACAAGGTGTTCTTCTTCGAAAAAGGCCGCAACAAGCTAATTGGCCTGATCGATGAACATGGCCCGCCAGAGCCGTAATTCTTAATTTGGCAGGCTCCACTAGTTCGCCACTTCGTCGTAGATCGGCAAGTGACGGTGATACACTTCCAGCGAAAGCAGGTTCATCGTCGTCACGTAGATGCGTCCGGCGAAACCGCCCCAGCGATCTGGCACGTCCCCTTTCGGATCCCAACTGCCGGCGGCGGGGCCATCGAGAACCTGGGTTTGCTCGAGCATGACGTGTAGCTTGCTGTCCCAGGCCTCCCAGTGCTCGCCCCGCATGTGGAACATCACCTGGGTGGCGTAATACCAGTAGTAGGTATCCCGCAGCGGAGCTTCCGGGGTCCCCAGCGCGGGAAGGTTCTCTTTCAGGTAGTCGGCACTGTCCTGCAAGATGCGGCTATCGCGGCGATTGCCCAAGTAAAGCTGAATGAGAGCTCCCACGGCGGTCATCGTTTGGCTGGGGTCGCGACCATGACGCTGTTGCGGTGTATCAGGTGCGTTAGGATTGTAAACATAAACGGCCCGGCCACCCTGGCGTGACTCAGCCGATGCCAGCCACTTACGGATTCCCTCGAACGACCTCGGATCGACCCGCAGCCCTGCCAGCTGACCACTCTTGAGGGCCAACAACATCCAGCCGGTCACCGAGGTATCGCTACCGTTACCAGGCGTGTATCGCCAGCCACCGAGTTCCGGATCTTGAGCGGCCTCGATGTAATCGAGCGACTTTTGGGCCGCCGCACGCAGCGATTCGTCCTGCGTCATGCCGTAGGCCTCACACAACGCAAGTGCCGCAATGGCATGGCTGTACAGACGGCAGCTGGAATTCGAGGTGGGGTCCATTTCGATGTACAGATCGCCGTTTTCTTTCTGATTCTCGACCAGGAACGTGACGCCGCCGCGGACTTCCGTTTCGTACTTATCGCTGAGGTGATCGTAACCGGCCCCCAGGAAGGCCAACAGCGAGAGCCCCGTTGCCGCCGTATCGGAATTGAGCGTAGCCAACTCGTTGCGATAGATATTGAAGTTCTCGGGATGGACGGCTGCGAAGCCCTTCAAGCTCCAGCGGCCATCGGACGACTGGTGACGAGCCAGAAACGCGAGGCCGCGTTCGATGGCTTCTTCCGTTTCACGACTAGGCCGGCGCGATCCATCCCCTGCCCCTTCTCCTTTTCGCATCGCACGGCGGCTGAACGCTTCGGTCGGAACGGCTGCCCGGGTGCTTAACAGCGGACCACGACGACCAGGAGATCGCACGGGAATGTTCGCCATGTTCGTGGTGATCTGTGGAGCGTCACTCGTTCGACGTCGCCCGATGAACCCTGGCTCGGTGGCTGCTCCGATCGGAGCGCCAGCCAGATCGTTCACGCCTGGCCTACCCGATGGCATCGCCGGTCCACCGACGTTTCGCCGACGAATTTCGGGCACGCTACCCAAACCTGGCAGCGAGCCCGCAATATCGCCACCTCCTGGCTGCATCGCTCCGCCCCCTCCGCCGGGAACTCCATCCGCGGTTGCCCGCGTGCCAACGACGGGGCCAGCTCCTGGCGTACGGCTGCCTGGCAGGCCTTGGGTTCCCGAGGCCATTTCAGCCAGTGAAGGACCATCGTTGCCGCGATTACCGGTTCCACGCGATAGCGCCGAGAAGTCAGCACCACGATTGGCACCAGGCGTTCCGACCTCGGCTGCACCCACTTGGCCACTACCGATTTGATCGGCACCGTTACCGTTAGCTCGACCAACATTCATCGAAGGTGACGAGAACTGCCCGGAAGCCAAAGCATCGGCGTTGGCAGCGGCTTGATTGCCATTGGCTGGTCCCTGGAATTCGATCTGGGCACTTGGTCCGTTCATCGCTTGGGCACCGGCAGATGGCGTTCGACCGATCGATGGATTGGCCTGATTGCTGGTGACGATCCCTTCGTCACGCGAAGCCATGCTACGCGTAGCACCATGCTGCTGGACCATCTCTGCCGTGCGATCGGCCGTCGAAGGGCGAGCCCAGAGTTGGCCCGGGTTAGTCGCATTGGCCGTCACGCCATCGCCGCCGACCTCTTGCCGAGCGACACTACCGGCGGCTGGCCGAAGCTGCGAATTGCTGGACTGCCCTGGCGTAGGCCGAGGCAGCTGATCGCTGACGTTCGTGTTGATCGTGGGCAAGTTGCTGGCCGAAGCATTGCGAGCGATATCCGCCGACGAAGCCGATGGAGCGATCTGCATCTCAGGGCTTTGCTGGCTACGCGTCATCGCCATGCTGGCAGCCAGGGTGGTTGGGCTCGGCGATTGGACCATAGCACGAGGCTGATTGGCTTGCTGCTGGGCTTCCTGACGAGCTAGATCGGCGGCTTGGGCCTGGGCTCGAACTTGCTGTGGATTGTTTCGCTGAACCTCGACGTTCTCGGCCTGGGTTTGAGCGAGATTGTTGGTTTCGGTGCGTTGCCGTTGAACTTCCTGGGCCTGGGTGGGGGAAAGACTTGGCAGATCTTGCGCCGTGTTCTGTCGTTGAAGATCGGTCATTCGCTGAACGGCATCCTGAATGCTGGACGCCTGTCGCTGCATTTCAATCGCCTGGGCAGAGCGCTGTGCGGCGGCGTCAGCGGCGGATAGCTCAGGCTGCATCTCCTCTTGTCGCTGGACTTCAATCTGCTGAGCCTGTTCGACTTCGCGCTGCTGCATCTCGCGGGCCTGCTTGGCCAGCTGCGACGGCAGGTCTTGCAGCGTCTCTTGCTTCGGCTGCTCGACCTGTTGTTCGCGGCGCTCCATTTCCTCAGGCTGAACTTCGCGTGGAAGCTCTTCCTGCGAGACATCGTTCTCCTTCATCTCCGGCTGCTCGTGCTCGATCTTTTCCTGCTCGAGCGGATCGACCTGAGCTTCGGCTTCCTTGGTTTCGACAGGCTGTTCGTATTCGCGCTCGGCATCGCGATCTTCGTTGATCTGAGCGGGGCTATAGTCGGGAATGACCACCGGTTGCCGCTGGGGCGTTTTCTCACGATTTTGGTTGAGCGAAGTATCAGCAACTTCTCCGACATCGATCGCCACCATGCCGAGAAACATGCTCAAGTGCAGCATCAGGCTGAGCACGATCGAAAGCTGAATACCACGGCGAACGCTGCCCAGATCGAGCAGGGGAATGATCGCCAGCCCCACCAACCAGGCCACCGTCGCGAACGCGATGTATACCTTGGCGTTGAAGTACCACAGCTCGTGATCCCAGTCGAAAAGGAGATAGCTCGACGCACCGAAATACAGCATGAAGAACGTGTAGGCCGTATAGACCGGCCACGCCTTCTCGTCGGTGGACGAGAGCTGAGGAGGCAGCTGTTCTTTGCTCCAATGCTTTGCCATGGTTTTCCGCTAAGCTCCCGTTGGTATACGGAGCGATTGCTACTTAGTTTGGCTCGACGGCGGCGGTGCTGATCGAATAGTTACTGAGCTTGGCCTTATTACAGGCATTCATCACCTGAACGCT